>CAMZAW010000010.1 GCA_947304335.1 uncultured Candidatus Saccharibacteria bacterium
CGCCGGGTTAGCCACCATAATTTCGGCTGCCGCCACACGACCACCACCAATTGCCGGAATCAAACGTTGCGAACAAATCGCCTGCAAAATGTTAGCAAGCTGCGAACGCACCTGTGGCTGTTGATGTGCTGGGAAAACGTCAATCATACGGTCAATCGATTGCGCTGCCGAGTTGGTGTGAAGCGTTGCAAACACCAAGTGGCCAGTTTCTGCAATCGTAATAGCCGCCTGAATCGTTTCGAGATCGCGCATCTCACCAATAAGCACTACATCTGGGTCTTCACGAAGAGCCGAACGGAGCGCTGCGCCAAACGAGAAAGTATCATAATGCACTTCCCTTTGCACAACCACCGAGTGCTTAGACTTGTGAGTAAACTCAATCGGGTCTTCAATCGTTACAATGTGTACGGCTTTTTCGCTGTTAATCTTATCAAGCAAAGCCGCGAGCGTAGTAGATTTACCAGAACCAGTAGGCCCAGTCACTAGCACCAACCCGCGTGGGAAATTCGCAAACGATTCTACAATAGAAGGCAAACCAAGGTCGTTAATCGATTTAACCTTGTTTGGGATCAAACGGAAAGCTGCTGCCATCCTGCCGCGCTCATGAAAAGCGTTTACGCGAAAGCGCGCAATATCGCCAAAAGCAAACGAATAATCAAACTCTTTGTCTTTAAGATAAATCTGACGCTGTTCTTCGTCCAAAGTCGCAAAAATGATTTGCTTTAACGTAGGCTCGTCAAGGTTAGGCAAGCCAGCAATCGGCACCAAAGCACCATCGATCCTAAGGACCGGAGGCAAACCAAACTGGATGTGCAAATCTGATGCATTCCTGCGAATACATTCATCTAATAAGTTTTCAATTTTTACGCTTTGCCCACTATTTTCCATAAGCTTATTATACTCCTATACAAGGTCACTAGCAACCCTGTTTACTTCCTCCAAAGTTGTTAAACCAGATAACGCCTTCAAGATACCATCCTGGCGCATCGTGATGACGCCCTTCCCCACCGCCATCTTCATAATTTCACCCGCTGTCGCGTGGTTTACAATCATCTTCTGGATATCTTCATCCACTTCAATTGCCTCAAAAATGCCAGTACGTCCAACGTAACCACCTGGCGTTTCACGCGTATCAATGCCGCGCACCAAGGTGTAATAATTATCATTCTTTACCGGTAGGCCAGGATAGCCCAAATTATGGCTCACTACTGCCACGTTTTCTTGGGCCTTTGGCAAAATGTCGCCAACAATCTCGTTAATCGATTCAGTTTCAAGCTCTGAAGAACGATAGGTTTCGCGTTTTTCCGTCACACGGCGCACCAAACGCTGGCCAATCACCGTATTAAGCACCGAAGCGAGCAAATATGGTTCCACACCCATATCCAGCATACGCGGCAAGATACCAGCTGCCGAGTTGGTGTGGAGCGTCGAGAATACCAAGTGGCCCGTAAGTGCTGCCTGCACAGCTAGAGACGCAGTTTCTTCATCGCGAATCTCACCTACCATTACCACGTCAGGGTCCTGACGGAGGATCGAACGCAGGCCATTTGCAAATGTCAAACCCGCATCCACGTTTACCTGAATCTGGTTCACGCCCGGCATCTTGTACTCTACCGGATCCTCCAAAGTCACAATATTGATTTCTTCGCTTTTAATCTGTTGAATCAAAGCGTAAAGCGTGGTCGTCTTACCAGAACCCGTAGGACCAGAAGTTAGCACCATACCATTTGGTCTGAGTAAACCGCCCATCACGGTACGCAGTGCGCCACCGGTCATACCCATGTCACTCACGCGCATCACCATGCCTTCCTTATCAAGCAAACGAATCACCACCTGCTCACCCCAAGCTACTGGCGAAATCGCGATACGAAGGTCAATCTCTTGCCCATCTACCGCCACCGTAAACTGACCATCTTGCGGAGCACGGTGTTCATCAATCTTAAGATTAGCGAGAATCTTCACACGCGAAACCAAAGCCGGCGCCACCGTTTTAGGTAGCTCCATAATCTTTCTAAGCAAACCATCCACGCGACAACGAATAATCACCGCATCTTCAAGTGGCTCAATGTGAATATCCGAAGCCTTCGATTTCGCAGCATAGCTCAAAATGTTTTGCAAAGCCTTTGAAATCGGCGAATCCTGCACAATCGTCTTAACGTCACGACCTTCAAGATCCTTTGCAATCTCTTCATTAGTGGTTTTAACTGCTTCTTTAACCGACATAAAGTCACCACGGTACTGGTCCAGGGCCTCTTTGATGCCCTTCTCAGAAGTCATCCAAACCCGAATTGGTTTACCAACTAGGCTCGACAAAAAGTCTACCGTTTGCACGTTCGATGCATCCAGCATCGCCACATTCAAAACGCCGTCTTTTTCACCCAAAGCCACCGCCATCACCCGGCGCGAAGCTTCCCATGGCAACTTCAGAAGCGTTTCCTGCTCCATGCGAATATTCTTTAAATCAACATAAGGCGCACCTACAACACTTGCCGTTGCACGAGCTACCATCTCTGGGTTAATCAACTTTTCATTAATCAACTCTTGAATTAGTGGCTTGTTTTCTTGCTGAATCCGATTCCTCGAAATTTGCACCAAATTAGGATCGGCCAGCCCCTCTTCAAGGAGCAGGTCTACAACCCTTTCTTGTGCCGCTTTCGAAAGAAGCGTCATTTTAGACTCCAGATTCTATACAATTACCGTATGGATCAGTTTCACAGTCGCCCACATATACTTCAACAGTTGGGTTCAAAGCTTTGTAGTTGAAAATCTCTTCATCAGGCGTCGAAAGTGAAGTGTCTACGTTGCCGCTAATTGTCTTAAAGCTAACATCTTGGATTTCGCCAAAAAACATATTGCAAATCACGAAGGCCACAATAGCGCCGAATAATGCCATAGCAATCGAAGTCGCTAAATCTGTTTTCATTTTTTACCTCCTGCACTTATGGTTTTTGTTGTTTCTACAATCACGGTTGGATCTACATAGTAGGCCGAAGCTCTCGCGCCAAGATTCATTTGATTTTCGGACCATTCCATATCTACGTTAGTGATATTAAACTCACGAATCGAGCGTTCCATGTTGCTAAGCACCTGCATCGCTACCGAGCTATCTGATTCAATCGAAAGGTTTACGCCAATTGCTTGCAAATCCGAATAGTCAGACTGTGTGTAAGCATCGCTTGGCATCAAAGCTTCTGGTTGCCAACCCGAAATGTCAAAAATCTTATTCACGCTTGATAGCAAAGCTTCCTCGTTTCTGAATGATGGCAAAGCATCTGGAATCACACGCAAAGCCGAGCAAGCCTTAATCATATCGCTAGCTGCCGCCAATTCTTCGTCGGTATTAACATTGCTATAAATTTCTTGTAATTCTTCGTAAGTATAATTCTTGCCAGTGCTCGAATTAATACAACGAGTTTCATCTTCCTTCAAAACCGAGTTCAAAGCCGGGTCGGCAGCGAGTTCTTGCAAAATATTTGCGCGAAGCGTACCTGGGATTTCCGATAATTCAATCGCATCTGGATTGCATCTCAATAGTTCATCGTCAGTATAAACCGCGCCCGCAGGCTTGCGACACACGCCAACATCCTTAATTAAGCTTGAATAACTAGCAATCGCCTTATCTTTTTCTACAATCACATCCTTATTGAAGGAGATTTGCTTAATCAAATTTATCGAAACCGAAAGCGCCGCACCAAGTACAATTGCCGCTGCCAAAACCGCGAGCAACATATTTTGTTGCGCCTTCGTGATTTTCAATCTTTTGCTAACTGCTACTTCCCTTGTCATTATTCTGCCTCCCCTTTATCAATCTTTTTACAACTGTCATCAGTATCCAAACAGTCTTCTGCGCGTTCTGAGAACATTTCGCTAATCTGGATGTAAGAATCGGTCACGTTATGACGTCCAGATGGCGCAATCGCAACCATGTGTTTGTTCTTGAACATGTAAACTTCTGGATCAATCGCAATCGTAGCCGAGAACCGCAGCACTAATTCACCGTCTGACTCCCTACCGTTTGAGGATTCCTCAACTCTGATACCATCTACGCCATTTGGCACGAGCAAGCATTCATCATTGGTATCAACCCATTTGCCAGCCTCTACGCGGTTATAGCGGATACATTGACTCTCAAAGTGTTGAACTTCCGAGATAATACCATCTGCAGACATCCTGCCAGTATTAAACCAATCTTCAAATTGTGGAGTGCGCCAGATTTTCACTACGCTCATGCCATTATAATTTTCGATATTGTAGTAAGCATAGTCTTGTGCATCCGCATCATGGCAGCCATCAGCTTCAATCGTCCAATAAGCATAGTTACCGTAGCCACTCTCATAGAATTGGTTACCACCAGCATCGGTTTCAATCATACAATAGGCCGGAATCTTATTGTTATTCACGTCTACATAATCGCCATAATCATAGCGCATGTAAGACATACTCTTTTTGAAGGCATCAAGTACAGTGTAATCAATGTATGGTGCTTTTTCAGCGTTAGCCTGAGCCTCAATGCGGAGGGATGGGATTTCGCTAGCGAGATCTACACCAAGCCTCGAAATCGTAATGCGATCCGAGCCGGTAGGAAGAAGCGCAGCCAAAATACCAAAGGTGCGTGAAAAGACCTTTTTGTTATCCGAAATAATGTTGAGTTTTTCTACTTGATCGCGAATGGTCAAAAAGTCGCTCAAATCATCATAGCCATTCACCTTATTAGACATCGTAGCAAGAGTTTTGTCCTTAGCGCTGAGTGATAATTGTTGGCCGCCAACGATAGCGCCAAGCAAAGCCATCACGCCAAAGCTTGCAATCACAACTACGATACAAATGAAGAAGATTAAGTTGCGCAACTTCAGCGCTTTAATCATTTCATATTTAATATCCGGAACCAGGTTGATTTCGCGTGCCATTATTCGTTACTCCTTTTAGCAAGACCAATAGCCACCGGGAACTCGCTCGACACATTCACGAGGGTCTGTTGTTGAGCTGGAGTTAGGCGCACAGCCTGCCATGGGTTACCACGCATAGTTGAAACTTGGGTTTTTGCTTCAATGTATTCGGCAAATAGCGGAATCGTTTCGGCGTAGCCAGCAAGCACGATGCTACCGACCTTCGCATTTACATAACGAGTCTGGAAGAAGCGAATCGATTTAACAAGCTCGGTTGCAAAGTTATCAAGTAGTCCGTCAAGAATCTTGAATACTTGACCTTCAACCTTATCCTGTGCCAAACCAAATTTCAAAATAAACTGCCTTGCTTGGTCTTCCCTCACGTTGAGAGAGTTTGAAGCAGTTTTCACTAACAAACCAAAGGCACCAGGAATCGTCCTAACCAGCCTTGGGTTATTCTTGTAAACAATCGAAAGATCAGTAGAATGTTCACCAAAGTCCACGATTACGGCAGCTTCTTCAGTATTAACTGGCGCCAAAGCGCGTGACATAGCCAAGGTTTCTGGCTCCATCGCAACCACGTTAAAGCCAGCCTTCTCGATTAATTCAAGCTGTGACTCAGCAAATTCTTTTGCGGTAGAAGAAACCAAAACTTCAGTCTTAGCCGGGTCATTTGGGCTAGGGCCAAGCACCACGTAGTCAGCTTGCGCATCATTCATAGCCATTGGCACATGTTTATCAATTTCATACTTAAAGGCTTTTTCAAGCTCTTTTTCTGGTAAAGTGTCGGTTTCTACAATCGAAGTAAAGCTCTTGCTGGATGGTAAACCGATTGCAATATTCTTAGTCTTAATACCAGCTTTTTCAACGGCACTAGCGATAATCTCGCCAAAGCGTTTCTTGCCGAGCTCACTAGAATCTTGCACTAATTTTTGATCAATTGGCACATAGGCATATTTCACAAGAGACCAACCCCTCTGGGCATTGCCAGAGAGTTGCACTATTCGCATTGAATTCGTCCCGATATCTAACGAGAAGAAATCGCCCACGCCATGCAATAATTTCATATCTTATATTATAAGCACAAGCAAAACTAAAATCAAGATTTTTTGGCAACTTTTATATAATAAAAACGCTCTTTGTTGCCATTTTTGCCAATCACTTCATTGTCGCGTTTATTCAAAATCACAAAATCGTTATTCTTTAACCAAAACTCAAAGTTTTTGATAATCTCGCGACGCACTTTTTCGTTTTTCACCACGCCTTTCCAAAGCTGCTCCGGCCTTGCCTCAAACTGTGGCTTTAACATCACAAGATAATCTGCGGATTTTGGCACAATTCTTTTGGCATGAGCCAAGATTTTGGTTAAACTCACAAACGAAACATCTGCTACTACCGTCTCAACTTCTGGCATCTTTTCGCAATCAAAGAAATCGGTTTTCTCTCTTAAATCAATGCGCCCGTCAAAACGTAGCGGGGCCTTCATTTGATTAGTTCCCTTTTCTACGGCAATTACTTTTTTTGCGCCTAGTTTCAGCGCTAGCTCGGTAAACCCGCCCGTAGACGAGCCAATGTCTAGCACTGTCTTATCGCGAAAATCGTAGCGGAAAGCTCGCACCGCCCCTTCGAGCTTTCCTTCTGCGCGTGATACAAAATTATTTGCGGCGTTCCCTGTATGCATAAGTATCAGTGTCCACCGAAACAACGTCGCCTTCTTTAATAAAGGCCGGCACCTTAATAACTACGCCGGTTTCAAGGGTAGCGTCCTTCATGACTGAAGTAGTGGTGTCACCCTTTACTACAGACTCGGTATAAGTTACAGTAAGCCAGATATTTTTAGGCAAAACCAAGTTAATTGGAGTACCATTGTAGAACTGAATCTCCATTTCATCGCCATCGCGCATGAAATCTTTAGATTCACCTACCATATCGGCGCCAAGCTCGTATTGTTCAAAACTTTCTGGATCCATGAAATAGAATTTTTCATCATCACGATAAAGATATTGAACTTTGCGAGTAGTAACTTCAGCTGGCTCGATTTTTTCCTGACCTTTAAAGGTCTTAGGAAGAAGGGCGCCAGTCATCAAGTTTTTAACCTTGACGTTAACGATTGAGCCACCACGGCCCATCACTTTCTGTGAGTATTCAACTACTTTGTATGGTTGTCCGTCCAAAGTAATCAAAGCATTTTTCTTTAAATCTGTTGGTCCGTACATAGTCCCCCTTAATTGTTAGAAACAAATGGCAAAAGTGCCAAATGGCGAGCACGCTTTACAGCGACAGCAAGTTGACGTTGTTGTTTGGCAGAAAGACCAGTCTTTGAGATTGGCTCAATGCGACCATAAACATCAAGATAGCGTTGCAAAGTTTTGACATCGCGATAATCGAAATATAGATTTGGATCGTTTTTAATCCTTCGCATCTTTTTCTCCTTCGTTTAATAAATCTTTAGAATGGGATTTCGCTAAGATCGACTTCTTCGTCGGAAATCTCGGTTGGTACTACCTCATCGGCAGGTTCGGCAGCACCGTCGGCTTTAGCTCCACCGCGTTCTTGGCTGTTTGAAAGGAAGTTGAAATCTTCTACTACAACCTCGACGCGTGAACGTTTTTGGCCACTGTTTTTGTCTTCCCAGCTACGTTGATCAAGACGACCAGATACTAGCACGCTAGAACCTTTTTTGGCATATTGACCAATCATTTCGCCGAGTTTACCCCAAGCAGAACAATCAATAAAGGAAACATCTTCCTTTTGTTCACCGTTTGAGTCGCGATAAACTCTGTTTACTGCAACTGAAAATGAACAAACTGAAGCACCGTTTGGTGTGTTTCTTACCTCCGGGTCACGAGTTAAATTACCAGTGATGATTGCTTTACTAAAACCGCGCATAAATATTCTCCTTATAAATTATTCAGTTTCTTCGGCTTCTTCGTCTGAAGATTTGCGAGCCTGGCGCTTGGCTTCCAATTTTGCCTTGCGTTCGTCAGTTTTGGCCAACAAGTAACGGATTACTTCGTCGGTAATGTTGAGAACGTTCGACATTTTGGTTGGAGCCGTAGCAGGTAGCTGCACGTCGAAATAATAGTAGACGGCAAATTCTTGACCAGCAATAGAATAAGCAAGGCGCTTTTTCCCATCGCTTTCTTCTTTGACAATTTTGCCGCCGTTAGACTCGATGATTTTCCTCACCTTGTCTAGTGCGGGGTCCAAATTCATCTCTAAATCAGGATGAAATAGAACCGTGAGTTCGTAATCTTTCATTACACTCCTTTGGATTAAAGCAAACGCAGACACTTCCCGTTTGCTGAGCTAATATTATGCTTCCATCTTAGCACAAATTGATCAGTTTGTCTAGGGGTGGCGGGGTTACTAACCTTTTCTCGGCTTGAACCTGCGCCAGGAGTCAAAAAATAACCTCGTCGGATTATTTACGAAATTACAGTTTCATAAATAATCCGGAGGTTATTTTTCTCCTCTTGGGCAGTTTCAAAATGCTTCGAAAAGCTTAGTATTCCCCGCCGCCATTAGCCAACTGGTCAAATTCGTCCAAAGATGAAATCAAAAGATCTCTTGGTTTATTGCCATTTGCTGGGCCAATAATTCCAATTTCCTCAAACCAGATTGCAAGGCCAGATACAAAGCCGTGGCCCTTACCAAGATAGGTTTGAAGCATCGCAGTCGAGAATTTGCCTTTGGCAAGTGAGATTTCAACAGCACGACGCACAATTGGATCGCTTGGATCGTAGCGACGGCCAAGATCGCCAAAGGCACCACCATCGGTTGGGCCCATACCTTTAATCTGTACAGCCTGGGCGGTAACTTCTTTGTTGTATTCTGGTGCACGTTGTGCACGGAGGAAGTCAGTAACCTTCGAAACATCTTCATCGGAAGCCCACGCACCCTGGATACGGCGTGGTTTGCCCATCATTTCGGTAGTAAGAAGCAACATATCACCTTTACCAAGCAACTTCTCGGCACCACCTTGGTCTAGCATGATGCGAGAATCGATTTGTGAACCCACCGCAAAGGCGATACGGCCCGGAATGTTGGCCTTAATAAGACCAGTGATAACCTTAACTTCAGGACGCTGGGTAGCAAGCACCAAGTGAATACCAGCAGCGCGGCCTTTCTGAGCCACACGCACAATCAACATTTCAAGGTCTTTCCCTGCCATCATCATAAGGTCAGCCATCTCATCCACCACAATCACGATGTATGGCATCTTGCCACCGTCTTGTGGCTTCTCGCCTTCTTCGCCTTCTTTTTCGGCGGCTTTTTCTTGGAGTTTGGCCATCTTTTCGTTGTAGTCGCTAATGTTCTTGACCTTTTCTTCAGCCATCAACGTGTAACGGCGTTCCATTTCGTTCACGGCCCACTTCATGGCTGAAAGCGCCTTATCCGTAGCAGTAATCACAGGCGTGAGCAAGTGTGGAATGTCATTATATTGCGCCATTTCCACCTGTTTTGGATCCACGATAATGAGCTTCATATCACTTGGCGAATTACGATAAAGAAGCGACGTAATAAGGGTATTGGTCATGACGGACTTACCAGAACCAGTGGTACCAGCAATCAGGAGGTGTGGCATCTTGGCGAGGTTCGCCACCACTGCCTTACCAGAAATATCTTTACCCACAGCAAAGGTCAAAGGATTATTATCCTTCTTCCATTCTGGGCTCTCTAGAACGCCGCGAAGGCGCACATCAGCCGAACGCGTGTTAGGAATCTCAACACCCACCGAGCGCGTACCCGGAATTGGGGCTTCAATACGAATCTTATCTACGGCGAGGTTCAAAGCCAGCTCCTTATCGCGAGCAAGAATCTTTGAAAGGTTCACACCGGCAGGTGGACGCATCGTATACTGTGTAACGCGTGGACCCACATTAGCGCCTTCCATTTCAACTTCAATACCAAACTCAGCCAAAGTCGACTTAATAATATAGGCATTCTGCTGAATATTACCAGCATCGGCCGGCGATTGCTTCTTTTCGAGCAAATCTACAGTTGGCATCTTCCAGTTTGGATCGGAAAGCTCCACAAGAGCCTTTTCTTCAACTGGCGCTGGCGCAGCTTTTGCGGCCGGCGCTGGCTTTGCAGACGGCTCAGCCACCGTCACACCCGAATTAACTTTAATTTCAATATCGCCAAGCTTCTTGCCTTCCACGTTGATTTCTTCGCCCGGCGCGTGTTCTTTTTTCTTTGGTGCTTTGACTAAATTTTTTGTCTCCCTGAACACAGTAAGTGGCGAAACCTGCAAAATAAAGATAGTGGTGAGGAAAATCAATATTATATATATAAATATAACGACACTATTATCCAGCACCTGGGTGGATAAATTATTTAACCATTCGCCAACTTTGCCGCCATTATTCCAAATGCCACCAATGCCAGCAAACCACACAATCATCAAAATTGAAGCAAACCAAACCACGATTGGTAAACGGTTGTTTTCGCTACGGAAAATTTTCACGGCCAAATAAATGAGTAGCATCGGAATAATATATGTAGCGATACCAATCGCAAATACCAACCATTTATGAACTTGGTTCAAAGCTGAGCCACCATGGCCAAACCAGGTGACCACGCAAAAAACTGCAACGGCAATCATTAGCACTGCCATTACCTGGCGCCAAAAGCCGCCCGGAAGCTCGTGCTCGAGTTTTGTTTCTTTAGTATTTTTCTTTTTTCTGCCGCGTTTTTTTGCCATAACCGTATTATACCACAAAATCCCCTTAAAGTGAATATGCTTCAAAAATATCCCGCTTATGTTAAAATGGAGAAAAGGAGATTTTTTGATGGAAGATAACACAAATCCTGGCTTAGGGCCAATTCAGCCGGCCACCCCAGCCCCTGAACAACCGGTTCAGCCAATGCAAATACCAGTTAACGATTCGACAGTAGAACCTGCCGCTGAGCCAGTAGTTGAGCCAGTCGCGCCAAATATTATTGCTGATTCCCCATCCGAAACCGGCGCTGCTGAATTTGCTAGCGAAGAAACCCCACTGCAAAACGAAATCTTACGTGAGCTCGATAACTCAGACGAGGATATCGAAACTATTGCAGCAACCACTCCAGAACCACCAAAAAAATCTCACGCTGTGACGGCGCTCGTCATCATCTTAATTGTTGTAGCTCTTGGCCTGGCCGGCGCTTTTGCCTACCTCTACTTCACCAAGCCAACCGTAAAACTAACCGACAATACTTCATCAAAAAATACCACCACCAACCCAGTTAAACCTGTCGACAACACAAACACCACCGACAACACCGATACCACCCCAGCCGACACTACCGACACTACTCCAAGCTTCACCACAGAAGGTACTACCATTACAAATAGCGACGTAATCAGTGAGCTTACTGAAAAAGCCTCACTGCTACTTGGTTATAAATTTGACGATAATCTTATCATTTCAACTGGTGGCAGTGTAGCCGCTGAAGATGTCGATCTCATCACGACTGGGAATCTCAAAGAAACCTACAAAATCAATCATCTTGCTTATAAACTAGCCGCCGAGGCTCGCAGCCTTACCGACGAAGAAGTCGACACCATTGAAAACGAAGACAATATCTCACTCGTTCTTACCGACAAAAAAGGTATCGACGGCGATGTTCTTGCGAAAGCGTACAAAGATCTCTTTGGCGAAGAATTAGAAAAAGGACCATTTGAAAAATCAGCCTGCTCCTATTCTTACAACGCAAGCGTAGATGTGTATTATAACGGCAACGGCGGCTGTGGCGGTTCAACTGGCTACTATCGCTACTATCGCATCACTGACTTCACCGAAAAAGAAAAGGCCGCATACGTTTACATTCAAGCCGCATCCGTAAATGACTATGGCTCAATCCTCTGCGACGTATCCAGAGAATTTCTTGAAACTGGCGCCGATTCCACCGTCGAAACCTGCGGCCCAGCCCTTACCGAAACCACCAGCCCAGAAGAATTCTTCTCTGACACTACCGCCAAATTCGCCCGCTATCGCTTCGTCTTTAACCAAGCCGACGACGACAGCTACTACTTCGTAAAAGTTGAAAAACTCTAAATCTTAAGTGATAACGAACTAAAATCTACCCCACAACAGATTATTAGAGAGTGTTATAATTAAGGTATATGTCAACCTGCAGCGGCATTCAAACCAACATTTTAAGTTGCGATGGCGGCGGTGATGCTGGCATTTGGTCCATCCTCTCGCTCGTCATCAACATCTTTTCTATCGGCATCGGCGTACTAGCAGTCACTGGTATTGTTATTGTTGGTGTTCAATACATTACAGCCGCTGGCGACGTAGGCAAAACCACCAAAGCCAAACGCCGCATGTTTGAAATTGTCCTCGGCCTAGCCGCTTACGTTCTTTTATGGGCTCTCTTGCAGTGGCTCGTCCCCGGCGGTATCTTCCATCCAATGGACCCTATCGACAGTATTTCTATTGAACTTAATAGAAGTAGCGCATATGTAGGCGAATATACCAGTGTCAGCGTCAAAGTCTTGCCAGAATCTGCCAATGACCGCACCTTCTCGCTCGACAGTAGCAACACCAGCGTAGCCACCATCGGTTCTGGAGTCGTTCGCTGTGTCGGCGCCGGCAGTGCCACCATCACCGCCATGGCCGTAGATGGCAAAACCAGCACCGCCACCATCACCTGCCACGAAAAACCTAAAGACACGCCAAAAACCAACACTGGCTCTAACGACGACAGCCACATGAGTAATGCCGATTCAACCGATTACTATAAAATCTACGATTACAAGCTAGAACAAGCAGACGTCGAAAACTATAAATTCGTAAAAGATCCAACCTATGAGGACATAGTAAAGCTTGCCGAAGCAAGAGGTATCAAGGAAAACAGCGAACAGTTCTATGCCGTAGTAGGATGGACTCAACGGGAAGGCTATTGGGCGGCCTACAAACATCCAGATAAATATCTCGGCTATCTTTCCGCCTGTGTTCTAATCAACAATGTCAAAGCGGATAAAAACTACGTCAAAGGTATGGAAGTCTGGGGATATAATTTAGAATTCCTTAAAGAACAAACTCGCTACGCAAAAAACTGGGCTCCTACTCTTAAATCTCTTTATCTCGCGCTCAAATACCCTTACCCAAAAATTAACCAATGTTGGGGCAACTATGGCAAAGTTCCAAAGAATCTAGTTTATGAAGGTTTAAATAATAGCGACGATAGAATCTTTGTATTCTATTAAAACCTCATGGACTACAAAGATCCAGAAACAGGCGAGGACCGGCAGGATGGCGCTGAACCGGCAGGATGGCGGCTTCGCTTCGCTACGCCTAGATGTCGCTCGCTAAAGCTCGCTCCATTCGAACCTCTGGCTCAAATCCAGCCAATCCAAACTTCGAAAATAAAATAAGGCCTAAAGGCCTTCTTTTATTTTCGTGGCTGGACCGGCAGGATATTCATCCAAGCCGGTCGCACGAAACAAAAAACGAGAGCAAGCTCTCATTTTTTCTTTCGTGGCTGGACCGGCAGGATTCGAACCTGCGAATGCTGGGACCAAAACCCAGTGCCTTACCACTTGGCGACGGTCCACTACTCCAGGTATTTTACCACAAAAAAACAGCGCGGTCAAACAGACCGCGCGTGAGATTGATGTTAGTAAGAAAAAGGCCTATCCTTAATCCATTCGTTAAATTTTTCAGCTAAATGCTCAAAATCAGACAAGTCGTTATTTTCGTCTGCTTTAAGCCTTCCGTATTCCGGCATAACCTTCCGAAAAACTTCAATTATTTCATCAACTTGTTCCCGAAGAACGATACCTTTATCGAGGAGCGCTTCAAGGTCGGCCTCTGTATAACCATCAATCTTTGTAATTTTTGTAATTTTCGTGAGTTTTTTCATTATTAACCACCCTCCTTTAATGAAGACTCAATTACCACCTCATTATAGCACGCTTGTGATATGATAAAGGCATGATTAAAATACTCGCTGGTGGCAAAAAACACCCGGCTTGGCTAACAGAGGCCATCGCCGAATACGAAAAACGTCTTAGAAAACCCTATGACATTGAATGGGAATTTTTAGATGAAGAAAAACTCTTGAAACACCTCGAAAACTGGCCATTTACCGGCCGTGATTACGTAATTTTAACTGATGAGCGCGGCAAAAACCTCAGCTCACCAGAATTCGCAGCCAAACTTGAAAATCTTTTTGTAAACAGCAAAAACATCGTCGTCATCATCGGCGGCGCCTACGGTCTTCCAGAGGAAATCCGCAAAAAAGCCGACCTCATGTGGAGCTTTTCCAACCTCGTCTTTCCACACCAAATCGCCCGCCTCATCGTGGCCGAGCAAATCTACCGCGCCACCCAAATTTTGGCCGGTTCGCCTTACCACCACGCCTAAATTACCCCTATTGTGGTATAATTAAACCTATGAAAATTTTAGGCATCGAATCAAGTTGCGATGAAACAGCCGCAGCCGTTGTTGAAAACGGCACTCATATTTTGAGCAACGTCGTGGTTTCACAGATCGACATTTTTGCTGCCTACGGTGGCGTGATTCCAGAGGTCGCAGCCCGCTCACACCTAGAAGCCATTTTACCAGTTGTAGATAAGGCTTTAAAAGACGCCAACTGCACCTGGGATGATATCGACGCTATCTCTGTTACCCACGCTCCAGGCTTGCTTGGTTCCCTGCTCGTTGGCACTCTCACCGCACGCACTCTCGCGATTATGCATAATAAACCACTTTATGCCACTCACCATCTTAAATCCCACATCTACGCCAACTGGATAGAAACTGAGTCTACCCCTGATTTTCCGCTGCTTGCGGTGGTGATTTCGGGCGGCCACACCCAGCTCATCCACATGAATTCGCACAATCATTTCGAAATTATCGGCACCACCCACGATGACGCTATCGGCGAATGTTTCGACAAAATCGCCAAAATCCTTGGTCTTCCCTACCCTGGTGGCCCATCCATCGCGAAAGCCGCCGAAAAAGGCGACGCCAACAAATATCGCTTCCCTCATCCAAAGGTTGAAGGCCTCGATTTTTCCTTCTCTGGGCTTAAAACTGCAGTTCTAAGGACCGTCCAAAAAGAATTAGGTCTTCCTATCAGCCATCCGTCTTCAGACCTTAAAAATCACCTAACAGAGGCCCAAATCTGTGATTTTGCAGCCAGTTTCCAAAAAACCGCGGTCGATATTCTACTCGAAAAGGTAGGTCAAGCCTTAACCCAGTACGGCGACATTAAATCTATCGTTTTCGCTGGTGGCGTCAGCGCCAACCAAGCTTTAAGAGAAGCCGCCAAGACCCGCTACGGCGCCCCGTTCTTCCCTGAACCAAAGTTCTCCGGCGACAACGGCGCCATGGTCGCCGCCGCCTGCTACTTCGAAATCACCTCTAACGTGCAGCCAGTTGATCCATACAAGCTCAACATCTACCCACGAATCGAAATTGCTTAAGTGTTATAATGTTTTTATGACGAATTTACTTCAATCTACTGCTTGGCAAAAACTACAAGAAGATCTCGGGAAAACCACTTTTTTTAAAGAAACCGCCGATTTTTGCTATCTAGCGACCGTTGAGAAAACGCCAACCGGCAACTACTTGTATGTGCCATATGGCCCAGAAGCCGCCACAAAGGAAGGCTTTAATAAGGCCCTAGAAGAGCTCACAAGCCTCGCGAAAAGCAAAAGCGCAATGTTTATCAGAATTGAGCCAAAAAGCCGTGAGAGCGCGTCTGAAGCGCTTAAAAAGCCAATTTTTAGGAAGTCTACAGACCTTAATCCTGCTCATACCTGGGTTCTAGACCTCACCGCCGAAAAAGAAGCTATCATTTCGGGCTTTTCACAAGGTACCCGCACCCGTTACAACCAAGCCGCCAATAAAGGCCTCAGCGTAGAAGTTTCCAAAAACCCAGAGGATATCAAGCATCTCGTTAGATTACAGCGCGCTGTCGCCCAGAAAAAAGGCATCAACGCATTTTCTGAAGATTACCTCAAAACCGAGCTCTCCCAGGATTTCGCTTCCCTCTATCTTGTCCACTACAAAAACCCAGAAACTGGCGAAGATAAAATCATCGCCGCTTCCCTATTCTTCGACTACGACGGCACCCGCTATTACATGCAATCCGCCGCCGATTACGAATATCGCAAACTCCCAGCCACCGTGGCCTTACTAACCAGCGCCATCTTTGACGCTAAAGAAAAAGGCTTAAAGCTCTTTGATTTCTGGGGCATCGCACCAGAAGGCGCTCCCGAAGATCACCCTTGGGCCGGCTTTACCGCCTTCAAAAAGAGCTTCGGCGGCTACGAAGTGGACTACTGCGGCACCTATGATATGATTATCAGCAGCACAAAATATCGCCTCTATAAGGCGCTTCGCAAAGTCAACCGCATTCGTCGCAAAATCTAAGATTTTTTCGTAAATTTATCGATATTAAACAGCGGGTTTTTGTCGGCATCAATTACCTGCTGCGCTTTTTTGAGCAGCTTGTTTAGCCCAGCTTCAGAATTCGCCGAGCCCACATGCACAGTCTTAACGACTCTTCCCTGCTCTTTATAACAAACCTGCACACCAGTTGCCCCAGATGCAGTTTTGAATTTACGAATAAATGCCATACCGTCATTTTATCATAATTCCCTGTCCAAAAGTCTTTCTGGAGCCGAAAGGGTTTTCGCGAAGCGAAAACCCAAGGGGTAAAATACCTTTTTAGAGTCTAGAAAAGTGTGTACTGGCGTGAAGCGCCGAAAAAATTTTTTTCGAAAAATCCACACTTTTCCCCACCAATTTCACAAACTTATCCACAATAAGCATAAGCAAAAATATATACATTACCTTATTATTAGCAACCGCTTGACTTAGCATCCCGCTTACGCTAAAATGAAACCAACCAAGGTCATCACGAGTGATTTTGGGAGATAAAGCTTATGCTAGAGCATAAAAAGCTTCAGCTTGTCAATGCTTATAAAGCATAAACGCAAATTTGTAAAGAAAAATCACGTGTGAAATACAACGTGAAGAATTTTGGTACAGAGAAAAGGGAAGGAAAAAGAGCGTATTACTACGCCCTTGTCCACTTATCCTCGGTCTTGTAAAAAAGCCCTTGTCCACCTATCTTCGGTCCTAAAAAAGAACTCATAGAACTTTGCCTTCCATTTGTCGTTCGTAAAGAATATCGTCGTCTGCCCATAGTAGGTATCATCAGTGTCATCGTCATCGATAACACCAATATCGAGCATACTGATAACTTCTGGAAGATTCTGAGCCATCTCAGAAAACAGCTCATCATAACTCTGGAAGATTAATTCGCCCTTTGGCCCAGTCCTGTACTTATGCCAAGAATGTCGATGCAATCTACAGAGATAAAGCTTCAACCGGGGGATCACGCCCTTTGGAAGTTCAGCAGTAAAATGTCTCTTAAACGCATAGAATCGATTAGCATTCGGAAAAACAAGTTTAACCTTAGCGCCATAACGATTCTTATCTATCCCATCATCAACTTCCACTACATCATAAAGCCTCAGATAGAATACCTCGACTGCGCGCTTTAAATCGTAAACCTCGTTAACCCGAATTCGATCAAGAACAATCGTGTTCTTCTCATACGAAACCTTACAGAATTCATTGGTTTTAAGATAACAAGCAAGCCAATTCACAATCTCGCTCACATCTGCCTCAAGCCCAAGCACACCACTGTAATGTACCATAAAAATACCTCCAAAATAAAATTAGCAGGGAATACCTACCTTAAAGATATTATATCACAAAAGCACGAAAGAAGCCACCCACTAGGGGCGGCTTCGTGTGTTGAAGTACCGGTCAAATGTCCTGGCTACGTGAGGCTCCTTGAAGGTGATAGAGACATGAGTCTCGTTACCCTCAATCTCCCCAAGATTCAATTATTCAACCATGGCAGCGGCCTTAGAGAAAACAGCGTCACTACCCGATTTAAAAGTAAAAATCCTCGAGTAGGCCGAGTTCAAGCTGCCATCATAGCAGATACGCTGCAAATGCTTCGCATAGGCATCCAAGGTCGCGTAAAAATCAGAATCATGCTTCATTTTTCACCCCCTTATAGAAGTTCATGAGCATCTCAGCAGCTGCCGTACGGCTGAACACCATAACGAGGAAAGTGTCATCATCAGAATACTCGATGTCAAAATCATCTTTAAGATATTGCTCACGCGCATTCTGGACCACAGATTTCACCTGCTTTGCATCCCCGTACTTCACGGTAACGGCATTATCCTCTCGAGAAACCAGATCAGGCTTTTTAATAAATGTCTCGTGCAGACTCTCAGCAAGATGAGAAAGATCCGTAATGCCTCCAAGATATAGACCAGATATAAAAGAACCCATATTGCACCTCCAATATGAAAGATTACAGTAAAACTGCCCTTATATTATAACACAAAACGCAAGAAAAAGCCACCCCCGCGGGGGCGGCCGATTCTCTTAAGCACTAGTCATTGCCTGTCGTCTCTGGAACCCATTGCAAACATGGTTCGCAACGTCTGAGTCATAGAACAAAACAGTGTGTTTATCGGGGCTACTCACTACAACCTTGCCAAGCCTCTTCCAGCTGACAAGCTGGTCGAGGGAGTCCTTAAAAGTCTGGTTTTCAGAGTAAAAGTTAAGCATACTCTTTCCCAAAAGCTCAACTTTATTCAGTCCAGGAAGCTTGCTCAAACGCTTGATATCGCCATCAAGTCTATGGATATCAACCTCGCTGAAAGCCAGCAAGAAAACCTGAGCAACGTAAGCGTTGGAAAAGGTGATTTTGACAAATCCTTTCCCGGCATCCTTGAACTTAAAAAACTTTTTGTTACTGATCGTAGAGTTCGCCTCTATACACGACCTAGCCGTAGCACACTGAGAACAATCAATGGTAAATTCCCGATAAGACGCATCGCTCTGGCAAAGCGCAAGATTCCCCTTCAACGAAATGCGCAGAGCCCCTGCAAAACGTCTAACGTCACATCTAATACCTTCGTCCATAAATCCATAGTTTTCTACCATACCCCGTATCATTCCCATGTACCCCTTTTCTCATAGTCTTCGATAAAATCGTCTCTGTACTTCTTACAACCAAAGGTCATTTCAAGATAACAACTACCATCGCTGCCAAGGTTAACCTTGAAAATCCCCGGATAGCTCCTAGCCGAATCAAGAATCACTTTTCTAGCGGAGAGACAGCCATCGTAATTCACGACAACAACCTCATCAGAACCCAAGCTCTTGTAGCAGTTTTCGCGCCTACCCTGAAACATCTCAGACAACCTTTCGGCGAGCCCAAACAGGCAACACCTTTCTCGTGCGTTAAGCATTTACTAGTACCTCCAATGTGCAAAAAAATTTGACAGGTAAATTTCCTGTCTTCTCTATTATACCACATATGATAAAATAAGTAAAAGGGAAATATGGCAAAACTTCATTTTAGGTACGGAGCTATGGGGTGCGGCAAAACCATGCAGCTTTTGCAGGTCGCCTTCAATTACGAAGAACGCGGCCATAAAGTTTGTGTGATTAAACCAAAAACCGACACCAAAAACGGCGCAAAACTCCTCACCCGCATCGGGCCCGAAAGGGAAACAGACCTCTGTTTTACGCGCGAGGTAAACCTCTACGACGTCATCAGCCAAGCCTTCCCGCACGTCGCCTGCGTGCTTGTAGATGAAG
>CAMZAW010000011.1 GCA_947304335.1 uncultured Candidatus Saccharibacteria bacterium
TCGGTGTTTTTCTTAACTTCGTCGAGGCTCTCGTCGTTACGGACGCAGTTTTCGAAGCTTTCACCCAGGCCAACTTCTTTGCCGATATTGATCCAGTAATCTTTGCCGAGTCTGCTCATGCTTTCGGCAGCGCTTTTGCCGCTACCAACGAAGTAATCGTTCCAAACTGTGGTAATCGCGAGATTGTAGTATTCCCAGAATTTGCCCTCGTTCTTAGCGCAAAAGGTAGCTTCGGCTGAATAGCGCGAGTTGATTGGGCGAGTTTCGCCGTATTCATAGAGGAATTCACTCATCCGCACTTCGAGCAAGATGTCGTGCTCTTCGATATATTTTTTAAACTCTTCTTCGTTTTCAACGATGGCATTTTCGAAGGCTACGCAATATGGACAGACTAAATCAGAATAGATGATGAAATGATTTTTGGCGTCAAGGTTGCCAATAGTCATATCTTCATTCCAGACTTTACTGCTAGTTGACGGTTTTACCATGCTGTTTGCGATCGCCGCGCCGAGCACAACCAAAACAGCCACGAGTGCAGCAATTCTAAGCGCTTTTTTCACGAGCCTCCTTTTTTGCTAGATATTTTTCGTTAATTATTATAACATAGGTTTCCTCACCGATGCGGCGAAGTGAGAGAACCGCAACGATAATGGCGAGCCAGGTAACAAGCTGCGAAACCACGCCAGTGACGGCGAAGCCGCTGGTAGAGAAGAGGGTACCAAGCAGAGGCGTAAGTAAGGTGGTGCCGCAGGTTGGGCAGCCAGCCCCGAGGGCAATTAGCCCAGCCACGATGCCGGCCTTCTCGACATTAGCCGAGTTGGAGGATTTTTCACTCTGTTTTTTCTTCCAAAGAAGCACCACGAGGCCGATCAAAATACCTTGCAAAATTGCAATCAAAAATACAAACAACCAATCTAGAAAAGGCTGTTTGTAGCCAAACACACCAAGAAACGCGTCGCCGATAATCTGCATATTGGCAGGGAAGCCGAGCACGCCCATCAGTTGAAACTTCGAAAAACCGCCGCTAAGTAAATTCATCAAAGTGCCAAAAAAGAGAAAGGCGATAATAAAGCTAATCACGAAGCGTTTTTCATGAAACGCCAAAAGAATTCCTTTACCAGCCAAAGGGAAACCATCCAGCCATTTAGCTATGTTCGGTTTTTTCATATACCTCCACGTTTATGTTTTTATTTTAGCACAAGTTTTGTGATGATTCTATCTTTTTATTATAGTACAAATTGCATAAAAAGTAAAGAGTTTTAGCCCTTCCACCCCTGTAAAATAAGCATAAGTTATAACATAAAAAATCCTAAAATCAATGTTGACAGATATTACGCCTATGCTAAAATGGAAGTAGATTTGAACCGAACCAAACGTTGAGAGCGGCTCAAGTCTGAGGGTGGAGAGTGTAGACTTATTTTGGTAAACCGCCTAGAAATTCTATTTAAACTAAGTTATAATTCCATATAGTATGAGACTTTCTAGAAGATTTGATACTGTTCTCGCTATATGCACTGTGATATCCGTTATGGCGGCCGTGGCTGCCTTTACTCATTTTCAGCTCAGCAAGGTTTTTGCCAACGCCGCCGAAGATGAGCCGCAAACGGTTAACAGTGCTCACTTCGTGACTTTTTATGATGAAGATTCTAAATTAACTGTTAAAACCACCGCACACACCGTGCGTGAAGCTCTTGAACGCGCAAAAATCCTCATTAACGACGCCGACCACGTTGAGCCAGCTCTTGATACCGAGATCGATGCCAATAATTTTTACATCAATATTTACCGGGCCTACCCGGTTATTTTGATCGACGGCATCGCCAAAACCTACGCCATGACCTCTAGCCACGACGCCAAAAGTATCATGATAGGCGCCGGCATCACCGTTTACGATGGCGACGAAATCGAGCTCGTGCCAAACACTTCCTTCCTTGAATCTGGCATCGCCACCACCTACAAAATCAACCGCAACGGCGGCCAGGTGATCACCGTAGAAGAAGAAATCCCATTCAAAGAAAAGAAAGTTAAAGATTACAACATTCCGGTTGGCACTACCGATGTGCGCCAGCTTGGTGAGGTGGGCCGCGTAAACAAAATTTACAAGGTGCTCTCTGTAGACGGTACTGAAATCTCGCGCGAACTCCTCAGTGAAACCGTTATCAAAGAGCCGGTCGAGCGCATCGTGGCCGTGGGCGCCAGCGCAATCGAGCGCCATCCACTCACCGCCGTGATGGGTCGCAATACTTACACCGTTACCAAACCTGATGGCACCAAAATCGAGCGCCAAGAAACCTTCTACGACTTGCCGATGCGCGGCGTGATGGGCTTCTGCGGCGGCGGCACTTACCACGTGCGCGAAGATGGCGTCAAAGTCGACCAAGACGGCTATATCTTAGTGGCCGCCGATCTTAATCGTTATCCACGCTGCTCAATCGTTGAAACCAGCCTCGGCCAGGGCAAAGTCTATGATACCGGCACCTTCGCCCTCACAAACCCAGAACAATTCGACATCGCCACCGACTGGACTAACAGAAACGGAATTTAAATGCTCAAAAACAACAAATCTCTCGGCCAGCACTGGCTAAAAAACCGTGAAATTTTAAATGAAATTGCCGCCTTTGCTAAGGGTAAATCCGAGACTTGCCTTGAAATCGGCCCGGGCCTCGGCACTCTCACAAGCTCACTCTTAAAACAATTCGAAAAAGTTGTGGCCGTAGAATTTGACGAAAACCTCGCGAACAATTTACCAAAATCTTTTCCAGGCAAAAATCTCGAAGTCATTAATGCTGACTTTCTTAAATTCGACCTATCTAAAATGCCACAACCTTACGCGGTGGCCGGCAACATCCCGTATTACATCACCAGTCCGATCATCGAAAAACTCTTAACCGCTGGAAACCGCCCAGAAGTTATCGTGCTTTTGATCCAAAAAGAAGTCGCCGAGCGCATCGCGGACAGCCGCCAAACCATGCTCAGCCTCTTCGTGCAAAACCGCGCCGAGGTCGCCCTTGGCCCAGTGGTCAAAAAGGACGAATTCACCCCACCACCAAAAGTAGACAGCCAAATCATTATCCTGACACCAAAGGAGCCAGAGATTAAAGACGAAGTATTTAGTCTGATTAAGCTCGGCTTCATTGCCCCACGCAAAAAGCTTCTCGGCAATCTCATATCACTAAAATCCAAAGAAGAACTAAAGAGCGCCTTTGAGTCTCTCGGCCTCAGCATTGATTGTCGCCCGGCCGATCTTTCTCTGGAAGACTGGGCTAGATTATTTATCGCACTGGCCTAAAACATTGACAATTTAGGGCATGTATGTCATAATTAAAAGTGGTAACAGGTGTTATTTTTTTGCAACTTAAAAATTTTTTTACAGGAGGATGGTATGAAGGGATATAGTGATAGTGAAATAGAATATCTGAATGGATTTGTAAAAAAGTATCAAGAAAAAAAGCTATCCTTACAGGAGCTTATTGACGAGGTGCGCGGCGTCTCAGGTTTTTGGGATGAATTTCTTCTTGAAAACATCGAGATTTTTAAAGAGCGAGAAGATTTTAAGGCCTTATCACAAGCTGTTCTTGACGGCGCTCATTTCTATACCCACGAAACTACGGAGGAGTATTTGAAAGCGGGACTCGATAAGGAAACCCTGATTGAGTGGCTCAAAGATTACTTGCCGGTTGATTGGTGTGTTGATGCTGGTGCAGAAGACGAGATGATATCTTGTGATAGGGTAGTGCTGGAGCTCTGCCAAATACTAAAAAAATATGGTTTTGATACGGAGACGATTAAATCAGTACTAAACTCGCTTTCAAAAGATGCCAAAGTATTCTTTGTTATGGTCGAACAGCGAGATGAATGGCAGGAAATCGGAATTAATCCGGAAGAGTACAATAATCGTTACTTAGAGTATGTGAAACGCAGATGCAAAGAAAAAGCAAGTTTTGATGCCGGCGCCCTTTATTACAATCTTAAAAACGCCCCCTCACCCTTACGCGAAAAGTGCATAAAAATGATTTTTAAACACGGAGCGATTAAGACGCAGGAAATCATAGAGTTTTTTAACAAGCCCAGTAAGGCCGTAAAGTTCTTAAAAGAATGCGGAATTAATGAATCAAGGCTTGCTGAGCTACTCATCAGAGATGTGGGAAGCGACTATGAAAAATACTCTAAAAAAGCAATTGACTATGCGTATTGGCTTCTTCCGGAGGCAAATGAGATTCTGGACGAAAAAGAAATCAATCGTATATGGAGAAACAATAACCCGTCGACATCCTCATGGAGTTCCCAGCTCGCAGCTCTATTCTATGATTGGGCGGTCGAAGATGGTTATATCTAACCTGTTACTGAGGGCTCTGACTAAAAAGTCAGGGCCTTTTTTCATCTCATAATTCACCCGGCTCACCTCAAAAATTTATGGTATAATAAAGATATGTTAGACATTAATTTTATTCGCGAAAACCAAGATCTTGTCGAACATTCGATTAAAGAGAAGGGTTACAAGATAAACATTAAAGATGTGATTGCCTTGGATGACTCGCGTAAGTCAGTTTTGAGAGAAGTTGAAAACTTGCGCCAGAAGCGCAACGAGATCGCTGCCAAAATGAAGGGCGGCAAGCCAGAACCAGCACTTATCGAAGAAGGTAAAAACGTCAAAACCAAACTTGCCGAGCTCGAAGAAGACCTCACCAAGATTGAAGCCGACTACAAAACGGCGATGAAGTCCGTTCCAAACATCATTTTCGAAGACGTGCCACTAGGTGGCGAAGAATGCAGCGTGGAAGTTGCCTCTTGGGGCGGCAAAAAGCCAGCCTCGGAAGGCGTCGACCATCTCGATTACGCCGTTTCCCGTGATTGGGTAGATTTTGAACGCGGCGCCAAAGTTGCCGGCAACAAATTCTACTATCTAAAGGGCGAACTTGCGCTTCTTGAAAACGCTTTGCTCCAATTTGGCCTTAAGAAAGTCCTCGAAAAAGGCTTCACTTTTATGACCGTGCCAGATTTGGTATCCTCAAAAACTCTTGAAGGCACCGGTTTTTGCCCACGCACTTCCGACCAATCAGATGAATATTACATTGAAGGCGAAGACCTGGCGCTTATCGCCACCGCCGAAATCCCAATCACCGGCTATCACACCGACGAAATCATCGACGAAAAAGATTTGCCTTTGATGTACGCTGGCTACTCCGCCTGTTTCCGCAAGGAAGCCGGCTCCGCTGGTAAGCACACCCGCGGCCTCTTCCGCGTGCACCAATTCAACAAGCTCGAAATGTATGTTTTCTGTTTGCCAGAAAAATCCAAAGAAATGCACGAATTTATTCGCGCCACCGAGGAAGAAATTTGGCAAGAACTTGGTATTCCATATCGCGTCATCAACATTGCCGCGGGCGACTTAGGCGCTCCAGCTGCCAAAAAGTACGACATCGAGTACTGGTCCCCAGTCGATCAAACCTATCGCGAGCTCACTTCCTGCTCCAACTGTACCGATTTCCAAGCTCGCAACCTCAACATTCGTGTCCGCCGCGAAAATGGCAAGGTAGAAGTTTTGCATACCTTAAATGGCACCGCAGTCTCTTTGGCTCGCACCATGGTGGCCGTCATCGAAAATTATGCCAAGGAGGGTGGCAAGCTCAAAGTTCCAGAAGTTTTGAAACCGTATCTAAATAATAGAGAGGAGATCTAAATGATTGAAAAAATCGAAATCAGCGGTAGCAATTACAAAGTAGAAGAGTCGTTCAAAAAATACGCTGAAAAACGCATCGGCAAACTCGACAAATATTTGCCACGCGGTTCCAAAAAAGACGTCGTCGCCAGAATCGTCGTCACCCAGGCTGAACGCGCCCACGGCGAAAAATTCGACCTATCCGTGGCTATGGATATTCCTGGCGGCAAGGTTCTCGCCGCCAAAGACGAATGTACTAACCTCTTTGCAGGTATTGATTTAGTTGAAGCCAAGCTCACTGGGCAAATCCGTCGTTACAAACTCGACGTCACCCCGCATCTCAAGAAGAAAAGCTTCAAAAATCTCTTTATTAAGAGAAAATAGTGTGCTAAAATTATAAGAATTAAATAATCCTGTGGAGGTTTAGTTGTTTATGGCGAAGGCAAAAGTTGCCGCGAAGGCTAAAGAGGCCAAAAAGGCTAAAGAAAAGAAGCCGACAGACAAATTGGCAGACAAGACCGCATTAACCAAGTTTTTGCAAGGTATTTTTGGTGATGCTCAAAAGAAAATCCTGAAGCGCATGTGGAAGCAGGCGCAAGCAATTGGCAAATTAGAGCCAAAATATGAAAAAATGTCCGACAAAGAATTGGCCGGTCAAACTGAAATCTTTAAAAAGCGTCTTGCAAAAGCTCTCAAAGAAGCCGAGCTCGCCGCTGATGCCAAAAAAGAAAGCGAAAAGGGTAAAAAAGCCACTAAATCCGCCAAAAAATCCAAGAAAAAAGCTCCAAAGGATGATCAAAAAGCCTTAAACGACATTTTGCCAGAAGCTTTCGCCGTAGTTCGCGAAGCATCAAAGCGTATTCTCAAAATGCGCCCATTCGATGTACAGCTCATCGGTGGTATCGTCCTCCACGAAGGTAACGTAGCCGAGATGAAAACTGGTGAAGGTAAAACCCTCGTGGCCATGCTCCCAGCTTACCTCAACGCCCTTTCTGGTCGTGGTGTGCACGTAGTTACTGTTAACGATTACCTCGCCCAACGTGATGCCGGTTGGAACGGCCCAGTCTTTGACTTCCTCGGCCTAACTGTCGGTGTCATCATCAACAACGCTTCCTTCGTTTACGATAAAAACTACGAAAACGAAGAGCACGACGATGAGCGCTTCCGCCACCTCAAACCTGCCACTCGTAAGGAGGCTTACAATGCCGATATCACCTACGGTACCAACAACGAATTTGGTTTCGATTACCTCCGCGATAACATGACTTCCGAGGTGCAATATCTCCGCCAACGCGAACTCAACTTCGCAATCGTGGATGAGGTAGACTCCATCTTGATCGATGAAGCCCGCACCCCACTCATCATTTCGGCTCCAGCTGGCGACAACCCAGAATCTTACTACCAATTTGCTAAAATTGCGAGCCGCCTTACCCCAGATGATTACATTTTCGACGAAAAACACCGCTCCGTCACGCTCACCGACGCCGGTATCGAAAAAGTTCAAAACATCCTTGGTGTCGATAATTTGTACTCCACTAAAAATACTCGCCTCGTCTACCACATGGAGCAAGCGCTCCGTGCCGAGGTCGTGTTTAAACGCGATAAAGATTATGTGGTCACCAACTCTGGTGAAGTCATCATCGTCGACGAGCACACCGGTCGTTTGATGCAAGGCCGCCGCTACAACGAAGGTCTCCACCAGGCTATCGAAGCCAAAGAAGGTGTGGCCGTTAAAGAAGAGTCCATGACTCTTGCTACCATTTCGTTCCAGAACTTCTTCCGCCTCTATCACAAGCTCTCCGGTATGACCGGTACTGCCTTTACTGAGGCTGAGGAATTCCAACAGATTTATGCACTCGACGTAATTCAAATTCCACCTAACCGTCCAATCATTCGCGTCGATAAAGACGATTTGATTTACAAAACCAAGGCCGGCAAACTCCGCGCTATTGCTGAGGAAATCAAGAAATATCACGCCAAAGGTCAACCAGTTTTGGTGGGCTCTGGCTCGATTCAAAACAACGAGGAAATCGCTCGTTATCTCGATGAACAACACATTAGCTACGAAATCTTGAACGCTAAAAACAACGAACGTGAGGCTGCAATTATTGCCAAAGCCGGTGAAAAAGGCGCTGTTACCCTCGCCACCAACATGGCGGGTCGTGGTACCGATATTAAGCTCGGCAAGGGCGTCAAAGAGCTCGGCGGTCTTGTAGTGATTGGTTCTGAACGTCACGATTCTCGCCGCGTTGATAACCAGCTCCGTGGTCGTGGTGGCCGTCAGGGCGATCCAGGCACCACTCAATTCTTCGTGTCTTGTGAAGATGATTTGATGCGTATTTACCAAGGCGACCGTATCAAGATGTTGATGACTCGCCTCGGTGTTGACGAAAACACCCCAATCCAAACCAAGATGATTAGTCGCACGCTTGAAGCTGCGCAAAAACGTATCGAAGGCTTTAACTTTGACTCCCGCAAAAACGTCGTGCAATACGATAACGTGATCAACCGTCACCGCAAAGTCGTCTACATGATGCGCCGCAAGATTCTTGAAGGTGAAGACATCTTTGCCGAGATCAAACGCCTCATGAAGAACGAAGCTGAGACTCTCACCGTCTTCTCATCCCGCGTCAACAAACACTTCGACGAAGAATTCAAAGCCGTCTTTAACTTTGACGATGATCTGATTCATGAAATCGGCCTCATGCGCAAAGAAAAAGAGCGCGCCAAAATCGCTCTTACCGCCATCGAAGAAGCCTACCACAAACAAGAAGTGGAATTTGGCGAAGACGTGATGCGCAAAGTTGAACGCGAAGTCTACCTCAAGGTTCTTGATACTTTGTGGATGCAACACCTTGAAAACATGCAACACCTCCGCGAAGGTATTCACTGGCGCTCTGTTGGCCAACGCGATCCACTCGTAGAATATCGTGCTGAATCTCAAAAACTCTTCGACGGTTTGCAACGCAACCTCCGCGAAGAAGTATTAAAGATCCTTCTTTCTATCACCCCAGCCGAAGCTC
This sequence comes from uncultured Candidatus Saccharibacteria bacterium, assembly GCA_947304335.1. Lineage (GTDB taxonomy): Bacteria > Patescibacteriota > Saccharimonadia > Saccharimonadales > Saccharimonadaceae > Nanosyncoccus. The sequence goes on from CAMZAW010000011.1 coordinate 8,683, forward strand.
GCGCTGAAAACGTGGTAGATGGCGAAGAATACGACACCGAACTCACCAAGATGGCTGAATCTTCCACCGAAAAAGGAGTCAACGAAATCAGCAAAGGCGATAAAAACCTAGATTCCGAATTCAAGAAAGAAAAATCTACCGCCGCATCAGACGCTCGCAAGAAAAAAGCTAACGTAGCCAAAAAGAAGAAAAAACAGGCTCGCCAAAACAAGAAAAAAGGCCGCAAATAGTTCCATTTCTCATTTATGAAACACACAGTCGAGGAAATCAAGCTTAAAAACGGGGCAACTGGGCTTCTTATTGATATCCCGGGCGCCAGCGTGATGTCTACGCGCATTCAGTTCCGCGCCGGCATGCGTTATGCCAAAAATCACGAGCTTTACGAAATTCCCCATGTGGTAGAACACTTGGCGTTTGGCGCCAACTCCAAATACAAGGACGAACAGGCCTTTGAAGCCGAGTTCACCAAAAACGGCGCCTATCACAACGCCTGGACCTCAGATATTTCCGTCTGCTACGAAACCGAATGCGCCGATTTCGAATGGGATCGCATCATGGATCTCCAGCGTATTTCAATTTGCGAACAAAGCTTCAACGAAGACGAACTCAAATCCGAAAAGGGCAACGTACGCTCCGAACTCACCGGCTACATGAATGATTACTACCGCTTGCTTTGGCCACGCGTGCAAAAAGCCGTGGGCGAGGATATCCTAGATTTATCTGAACGTATTAAAACGATTCCAAATATCGAGCTCAAAGATATTCGCGAACACTATCGCCGCACCCACACCGCCAAAAACATGCATTTTATTATTGCTGGCAAAATTCATGGCCGCAAGCACAAAATCATTCGCATGCTTGAGGATTGGAATTTGAAAGAAGGCGAGAAATTTGAAATCCCGCGCGACGAACTCCATTCATCCGAAGCGGTTGCGATTCGTAGAAAAGACGCATCCAATGTGACCTTTGGATTTTCAATGGTTACTCCGCGCCATCTCGAGCCAAACGAAGTTTTTGCAATGAACTGTTTGAACCATATTTTGAATGGCACCACCAATTCCAAGATTTTCGGCGCCGCCAGAAAGCAGGGCCTAGTTTATGGCATGGGCAGCTCAGTAGCTTCAAACGCCCACAGTTCTTACTGGGATTTTGACGGCGAAGTCAACATCGAAAACGCCGAAAAACTTTTTGCTCTGATTCAGACTGAGTTAACCAAAACTTTGAACGGCGAAATTTCAGACAAAGATTTTGAAGCTGCTAAATCTTACGCCCTCGGCCGCTTCCAAATGGGTGCCCAAACCGTAGGCCAAATCGCCGATTACTATGCCGAAAACTATTTCTTAAACGAAACCATCGAGCACTACGAAAATATGCCGAATTTGATTTCATCGATCGATAAATCCCGCATGATCGAGCTCGCCCGCGAATTCGCTGGCTCCGGCATCCGCGCCTTTGCCACCGTATCAAGCGTTGAAAAAGCCACCATCTCGGTGCTCGAAACCTATCTCAACTTCTAAAATAAATCAATAATCAGCCCGGCCACTACGCCGACAATATATATAATGGTGAGAATCGTGATATTTTCGCGCCAATTTTTGTGGTTCTTGAAAAGAAGCAGAAGCCCTAGCCCACAGCCAGTGAGGAGCCCAGCCATCATACTACCAAGACTAATAAGTCCGGCCAAATATAATTCCGTGATGATAATACTACCGGCACAGTTTGGAATGAGGCCAACCAAGCTCGCGAGAAGATAAGAAAGTGGTTTGCTCCCAAGCAGGAAATTAGCCAAGTTTTCTTCGCCAATCCAATAAATAATTAAGCCAATTAGAATATTTGCGGCCAGCAAAAACGCACCAGTTTTAAGCGTGTGAATGAGAGACGAAACCACCACGCCGTGCTCTTCGCAGTGACAATGTTCTTCTTTGCAAAGATGCGAAATCTCGTGATCCTTTTGCTTTTTGAAAATTTTACAGAACACCAGGTCGCAGATAAAACCAACGGTAACGCCGATCAAAACTTTGATGCCAATGATTTTTAGAATGGTACCAAAGTCCACTTGCTCGCCGAGCATAATCGGGAGCATTTCGTCGCTGGTCGAAAGAAACACGGCCACCACGGTGCCAACCGTAATCACACGCCCGGCAAAAAGATTTGCCGCCATGGCGCTAAACCCACATTGCGGCAGCGCACCAAGAAGGCCACCAATAAGCGGCCCAACTTTCTGTCCACGGCTGAGTAGTTTTTTGGAATTGATTTTATGCTCAATAAATTCAAGCAGCAAAAATGTCACAAAAAGATAAGGCAATAACTTCAAAGTATCCAATAATGAATCAAGTAAACATTCTTGCATACAAATATCATATCACATGAAGGCATTTATTAGTCTTTCCGGGGTAGTCCGGAGCGCGGCGGCGCGAGGATTTAGCGCCGGCCGCCCATGGCGATGGGCCGGCCGGACGCGACCCCGGGAAGGCTGATAAGTGCCTTCGTGCTATAATATTTATATGAAAAGCATTGTTTACTTAACTACAAACCCATGGAAAATTCGTGAAGCGACGCTCGTTTTGGGCGGACAATATGGCTTTGACATTGAAGCCATGAACCCAGATTTCGAAATCTACGAAATCCAGGCCAAAACTTGTGCCGAAGTGGCTGGCTTCTCGGCGCGCTATGCCGCGGATAAGCTCGGCAAGCCATGCATCAAATCGGACACCGGACTTTATCTCGAAATGCTTGGCGGATTGCCGGGCCCATATAATGCTTATTTCGACAAACAAATCGGCGTCGAAAAATTCTTGGATCTAATTAAAAATGAAACCAACCGCAAAGCTCGCATCGAACATTGCTTCGCCTACTGCGAACCAGGTGGCGAGCCAGTGATTTTCAAAGGCGAAAGCTTCGGCATCATCGCCAAAGAACCACGCGGCAAAGACGGTCGCTGGCACGATTTCTTCTTCATTCCAGACGGCGAAACCAAAACCTTATCCGAAATCGGCGACGAAGACCCAGTAAAGAAAGCCTCATTCTACGGCACGGCCATTCACGACTTAGCTAAATGGTTAAAAGAACAAAAGTAAGGAGGATGCTATGAACAAAATAATGATTATCACCGGCGGCACAAGTGGACTAGGCAGAGAATTATTAAGGGAAGCAATCGGGAGAGGCTTTTTCGTTTACAACCTTGCTAGAAACAAAGAAAAAATGGCTGCACTAGAACAAGAGTATCAGGAAAATTACAAAGGTTTTGTGGGTGACATTACGGACGCCGAATTCGTGAAATCATCAATCGATGAAATTAGTAAAATGGGCGACATTAATTGCTTGATTAACTGCGCCGAAAAAGGCTACTTCAAAAAAGCCACCGATTACGAAGCCGACGAGGTAGAAATGTCCTTCATGGGACTCAAAGGAATGATTCTTTGCACCACGGAAGTTTTGAAAGCCAAGAATGAACGCGATATTAAAATCGTCAACATCATGTCGTCGGCCGCGCTAAAAGGCAACAAAAATGAAACTGTATATTGCGCCGCCAAATGGGGTGAAAGAGGATACACAGAAGCATTGAAAGCTGAGTATAAAGGCACGAGCGTCAAAATCGTTGGCGTCTATCCTGGCGGAATGAACACCAACTTTTGGAAAGAAAGTAGAGATTACATCCCAACCGAAAAATCCGACACTTTTATGAATCCGGCCGACGTCGCCAAGGTTATCATGGACAATATTAACTACGACGGTCTTAGCGTATCTGATATTGTAATTGAAAGAAAATAGTATAACGCGGGAGCTCTAAATAGCTTTTCTGGGGTAGTCCGGAGCCTGGCAAGGCGAGGATTTAGCGCCGGCCGCCCATGGCGATGGGCCGGCCGGACGCGACCCCAGAAAAGGCTATTTAGAGCCTGCTGTGATATAATATTTGTATGAAAATTGCAATTTTAGGCTACGGCGTTGAGGGCAAAAGCGTCGAACGCTATTTTTCAAAAGATCCAGAAAACGAAATCGAAATCTTCGATAAAATCACGAAGGAAGACATCCCAAAACTTGGTTTAAACCGTTTTGACTGGGTTTTTCGTACGCCTAGTTTGCATCCGTTTCCGGCCGATAATCTTACCAGCGCCACGCGCTACTTTTTCGATAACTGCCCGGCGCCAATTATTGGCGTGACCGGCACCAAAGGCAAGGGCACCACGTGTTCGTTTACGGCTGCCATTTTGAAGGCGCTCGGCAAAAATGTGCACTTTCTTGGCAACGTTGGCGTGCCGTCACTTGACGTTCTAGATACTATCGAACCAGATGACGTCGTGGTCTACGAAATGAGCAGCTTCCAGCTTTGGGATCTTCATAAGTCGCCACACGTTTCTGTGGTGCTCCGTATTGAACCAGACCACCTAGACGTTCACGATAGTTTTGAAGATTACGTCAACGCTAAAGCCAACATTGTACGTTGGCAGACCCCAAAGGATTACTGTATTTATTATAAAAACGACGCGGATTCTACTCGCATCGGCCACCTTGGCGAAGGTAAAAAGCGCACCTATCCATACGAAGCTTCATCAAAACTAAATGAAATTTTGAGCCACATCCAGGTGCCGGGTGCCCACAACCGCGAAAATGCCGAAGCTGCCATTTTGGTAGCTGCAAGCTTCCTGGAAATGGAAGTAAATGATTTTATCGAAAAATATGCAGACGAAATCGTGAAGGGCATAGAAAGTTTTCACGGCTTGCCACACCACATTGAATTTGTGCGCGAAATTGGCGGTATCAAATATTATGACGATAGCTATTCGGCTACTTATCCATCACTTGAAGTAGCGGTGCGTGCATTCCCAAACAACAAAGTTGTGTTGATTGCCGGTGGCAAAGACCGCGGCCTAGATTTGTCCGGCAACAAAAATGTAATCGCTAATGAACGAAATCTTGCAAAAACTATTTTGATTGGCGAAACCAAAAACCGTTTGGCTGAAAACCTAAATCCAGACCGTTATGAATTTGCAACCGATTTGAAAGATGCTCTCGATAAAGCCAACGCCGCCGCAAAAAGTCTTGGCGCCGACATTGTTTTACTCAGCCCAGGCGCACCAAGTTTTGATATGTTCAAAAACTTTATCGAACGCGGCGAGATTTTCCAGGAGCTCGTAAAAGCCCAAGAAAAAACCGACAAATTCAAATTTATCGGCTACGATTTTGACGAAAATACAGGGGTAGCTACCTTCAACTACCAGGATTCGACCGCGCAGCTTTTCTCCGAAAAAATCGAGTTCAAAAAACCAGAAAATGATAATTACGACAAAGAAGCGCTAAAACGTGCACTTAACCTTTGTTTTATTTTGCTCGGCACTTCCTACTACAAAGCTCATCCAACTCAGGAAGTGGTGCTGCCAGAAAGTATTCAACTAGACGCTTTTCAGGCCAATTTCTTTAATGCGGTCTATCAAGAAGGTCTGTCGCAATATGCCTTCGAAAACCACCTCACTCGCGCCGACCTCGCACACTTTACTGCCGACAAAATTATTGCAACGCCAGCGCCAGAATATGCCGGCGAGGGAATCATTACGTTAGAGAGTGGTGGCAAAGACTCGCTTCTTATGGCCGAGCTTTTAAAAGAGCAAGGCAAACCATTTACACCGCTTTACATTTCAAACTCCGACGTCCATCCGGCCGTGCTCGATACTTTTGATGAGCCACTCACTACGATTCGTCGCCACGTTGATGTTGCGGCGCTAAAAGCTACCGGCGGCCTCAATGGTCACGTGCCGATTACTTACATTGTTGAAAGTATTGCTTTGGTGCAGGCTGTGCTCATGAATAAAAACGTAGTGCTTGCCAGTATCGGCCAAGAAGGCAACGAGGCTCATGCCGAAATTGGCGATCTTAAAGTCAACCACCAATGGTCCAAAACCTGGCCAGCCGAGCAAGCATTGGCTGAGTATGTCGATAAATACGTCGCCGGCAATATGAAAGTTGGCTCAATCCTTCGCCAGTATAGCGAGCTTAAAATCGCCGAACTCTTCGTCAACAAATGTTGGCAAAAATATGGCCAAAGCTTTAGCTCATGCAACGTAGCAAACTACCGCCAGCAAGCAGACAATCAAACTTTGAGTTGGTGTGGTAACTGTGCTAAATGCGCTAATTCATATCTGTTATTCGCGCCATTCTTAAGCCCAGAAGAACTTACAAAAACTTTCAACGGCCAAGATTTATTTAAGAACGAAAATTTGATCAACGATTTCAAAGGTTTGCTTGGTATTGATGGCGTAATCAAACCGTTTGAATGCGTGGGCGAAGTAAAAGAACTTCGCGCTGCCTACCACCGCCGCCAAGACAAAGCCTCCGCCCTGCCATTTGAAGTGCCAGAATCAGACTTCGATTACAACCAAACCTATCCGCATCAAGATTTAATCTAAATAACAAAAATAGCTCTAAGAACCAGAGCTATTTTTTGAACGGATTTGTCGTTACGATTTTATAGAAATATAAAACCTAAGCGACTGGTGTGAGGTGCCAAGAAAGGTCCCTCGAGTTGAACTCGAGACGTGCTCTTTCTCGTCCAACTAAAACGTCGAAGATGTGGATGGCAGCTTGGCCCGCAAAGCGAATTTGCGTGCGAAGGAGCTCTGTTACCTCGGTTTCGACGTCACCCGGCCGCTTAAAAGAAAGCGGCTGGCAAGGTGTCATTTCGTAACCGAACAAAGCCATCACTTCGACCCGTTCTGTTTTTATTGTGTTGTTAAAATTTTTCATATAGACTCCTAAAATTAAATTTAAAGAGTCATCTATGCGAGCCTGATTTATTGGCTCCTGGCTACGGTCATAAATGACGATAACCGCAGCTTTTAACTTTTCTCAAAATCAGTGACCGAAGTATAATTTGAGACACTTATATTATACCATAAACAGATGCTAAATAGTCTTTTGGGGGACTTTCGGAGCGCGGCAGCGCGAGATTGAGCGCCGGCCGCCCATGGCGATGGGCCGGCCGGACGCGGCCCCCAGAAGACTGTTTAGCAGCTACTTTGTGCTATAATAAAAGTGTAACAAAATAAAAGGATCATTATGGATTTCAAAACAATTGAGGGGGCTACAGCAATTTTTCAAAGCGTCGGGTGCATCGGCAACGAGAACTGCATCTTCCTAGCTTTTAGAGACACCAAAAAAGACACTTCTTTTACTGGCATGCTCGGTGGCGCGGTTGGCGCCTTCGCCGGCGGCATGGTGCGCGGCATGAACGAAGCTGAGAAGCTTCAGGAGGCAGCCAACGCCCCAGCCTGGCTCATCAATCAAACCGAAAAAGGCCTCGGCGTGATTCCAATGAAGGCCAACGGCATCCAGCTCACAATCAAGCCAAGCAAAATGGAACCACAACCAGACAAATTCGTCTTCATTCCAAACGAAAGCCTCTCTGGTATCGAAGTCAAAAACTTTGCACTGTTTAACAAGAAAGTTCAAAGTATTAAACTTATTTTCTCGGACGGCAAAAAGTTTAACTGGGCAGCCCGTATTGACGAAAAAGAAGTCCCGTACCAAGCTGCCAACTTTACTGTATTTATGAATAAATACAAGAAAAAATAATTAGGCTCATCAAAAAACACCCTCGCGCATGCGGGGGTGTTTTATGTTATAATCTATCGCAATGGGGCGAACCTTAACCATTAGTTAGTTACGGTAGCCTCTTATTTTTGTGAATATGGAGGTAGCAAAATGAAAAATGTTGTGACAGGGAACCAGGGCCCTACATTCGGCCCAAAGAAAGAAACAAAAGAACAAGGTCTAAATGTGATGAGAAAGTTGCAGGAAGGTGCAACGAAAAAGACTATCGATGCCCCAGATAAGGATGGGGACCCGCCACTCAACGATGAAGAACTTCTTAATACTGACTGGAAGTAGCTAACAAACCCCGCCGGCCCGGCGGGGTATTTTTTTGGATGGGGGGGGTTGTAAAACAGATAGCGCTATGATATTTTTGTGGCGAAATAACTATAGAGAATTAAAAATGGAAGAAAAACATTTTTATGAATGGATATGGCTTAAAGAAAACCTCCACGCCACAAACAGGACTCCGGCGATAAAAGAGGGGGAAATATGGTGGGCGGCGC
>CAMZAW010000012.1 GCA_947304335.1 uncultured Candidatus Saccharibacteria bacterium
CAAAGGGAATTAAATCCGCTACACTTACCGCCATTGGCCTAGATGACGCCGCCATCGCTGGTTCTCTTCGTATCACAATGGGCAAGCTTAACGACGAAGAAAACATCAAAAAGGCCGGCGAATTAATCAAAAGCGCCATCACGTCCGAACAATCTCGAAATTGACAAACAAGTTCGACCATATTATAATATGTAACATCTTACAAGAAAGGGGTGGCTTTCATGAAGGTACTACTCAAGATTGTCGGCATAATTATTGTCGTCATATCCGTACTTTTCACATCGCTCGTCGCGTTTGTCTACTTTTTCACTCGTCCGCAACCCGGGTTCCTGGGCAAAAAATACTGGAACGAAGAAAAGGATGAAGGGGATGGACGTATCGGCTTTGGCCACGTCGTTACAAAATACGACAATGCTTGCAATAATAAGGCATGGCAAGAAGCCGCAGACAGAAAGATCGATGCCGAATTGGCGGAGCGGGGTTAATACCCCGCTTTTTTTATCTCAAAAATATGTTATAATATATAATATGAAAACAGTTTACGTCGGTATGTCCGGTGGAGTTGACTCCTCAGTTTCGGCCGCATTGTTAAAGGATGCAGGCTACAAAGTTGTTGGTGTCTACATGAAAAACTGGTCCAAGAATCTCCCTGGCATGAAGTGTCCGTGGGCCGAGGATCTCGCCGACGCCAAACGCGTAGCCGTAAAACTCGGCATCGATTTTAAAGTTTTTGATTTTGAAAACGACTACAAACAAAAAGTCGTGGACTACATGCTGGACGAATACAAAAAAGGCAACACGCCAAATCCAGACATTATGTGCAACCAAGAAATCAAGTTTAAACTCTTTGCCGAAACCGCTTTTGAAGACGGCGCCGATTTTATCGCAACTGGCCACTATGCAAAAACCGAAAATGGGGAGCTCCTCCGCGCCAAAGATGAAAACAAGGACCAAACTTACTTTTTGTACCGCGTTACTGCCGACGTTTTAAGGCGCACGATCTTTCCAGTTGGCGACATGCTAAAACCAGACGTTAAAAAACTAGCCGCTAAGTACGGCCTATCAAACGCGTATAAAAAAGAATCCATGGGCGTTTGCTTTGTGGGCGAGGCCAACATGAAAGATTTTTTGAACGAATTTATTGACATCAAACCAGGTGAAATTATCGAGCTTGAAACCGGCAAAAAACTCGGCTTCCACGATGGCGCGATTTTATATACAATCGGCCAACGCCACGGCCTAAATGTTGGTTCTGGTCTACCTTATTACGTCGCCAAAAAAGACATCGAGAAAAATATCGTCTACGTTTCGAAAAACTTAAATACCGATAATTTGTGGGTTACCGAAATTCCATTGAAAGATATTTTCCTTCGCAAAAACCCAAGCTCCGAAAATATTTTAGTAAGACTTCGCCACCGCGCTACGCTTTTACCGGCCAAATTTGATGGCGACAAAATTATTTTCGAAAAACCAGTCAAGCGCATCGCCGCCGGACAATCAGTAGTGTTTTACGAAGACGAAGTCTGCCTTGGCGGCGGCATTATTGCTGAGTAATTAAACCCTTTTTAACTTTGAGGCCAAGCACTGGCATCAATTGATAGTCCAAATAACTTTCTGTAATCACGCCGTTTTCGACGGCACTTTTAATATTGTTGAACGCTGCAGCATAATCGATCACGATTAGCATATTATTACCGGCCAGCACCGCCTGAACTTCAGCCGGATACTCGCCGTGATAATATTCCGCGATGGCATCCATCGACAAATCGTCCGTGATAATAATGCCAGAAAACCCTAAATCATCCGCAAGGATTTTATGCACGTCGTGAGATAAAGAAGCCGGGGCTGATGAGTCGACCTCTTGAATAATATTGTGCGAAACCATCACAAAATCCGCACCCGCATTAATGCCAGCTTCAAACGGCAAGAGGTCATTTTCCTTAAGGCTCGTGAGCGAGCGCGTATCAACCGAAATCAAACTATGTGTATCAACATTACATCCGTAACCTGGAAAGTGTTTTAAAGTAGCCGAAATATTCGAGCCATGATATTTTTCAGTGACATTTTTAATGTAATCCGCAGTAGCCGTCGCATTTTGGCCATACGTACGCGCATAGATAAAACTATTTTTATCTTCGCAAACATCCGCGACCGGCGCAAAATTTACGTTCACACCAATGTTGTCAAGCGTCGAAATTTTTTGGTCAGTATCAGTAAGAATTGCATCCATCCCGCCCTGCGCGTAAAGCTCCTGCGGCGAAGCAAAATCAGCTAGCCCAGCGTAAGAAAGCCGCGAAACTTGGCCGCCCTCTTCATCAATACCAATAAATAATTTTGTGTTTAAATCGCGTTGCCAACTATCGACTTTGGTTTTGATCGAAGCTAAACTCTGGCCATTCACATCGCGACCAAACAAAATCAAACCACCAAGATGATAATTCGCGGCCGCATTTTCAATATTCATTTCCGGTGCCCGCGCAAATAATAGTTGCCCAACCTTCTCATCCAAAGTCATACCATCCAAAATCTCGGCCGCGCGCTCATAATAAGCGCCGTAGAGTTCATTACTTACTCCTTTTTCAATACTCACAGCCGCAGTTGCCGAGTCAAAGTTTTTCGTCGCAATAATAAGCGCCACGTATCCGGCAACCAAAGCCACCGTCACTACAATTAGAGTTTTTGTGAGCTTACTCATTGCCTTAATTATAACAGCTTCATGTATAATTGAACTATGAACCAAGAACTAGTTAGAATCAACACCACCGACAATATTGAACAACCTGGCATTTTGTACACACCAACCACGCCGACCAACAAAATCGTCATCCATGTTCACGGCCTCAATGGCAATTTTTATGAAAACCGCTTTCTCGATCCACTCGCCAAAGCCTACATCAAAAAAGGCTGTGCATTTTTGACATTCAACAACCGCGGCAGAGACTTTATTAGCGAGTTGCATCAGGGCACTGGCTACGCCGTCATCGGCGGTAGCTACGAAAGATTCAAAGACTGTTTGATGGATATCGACGGCGTCGTGAATTGGGCCAAAGAAAAAGGTTTCAGTGAAATCATTCTTGAAGGCCACAGCTACGGCTGCAACAAAGTTTTATATTATTACAACCAACGCAAAGACGATATTTTCAAAAAACTTGTTTTGCTTGCGCCATGCGACATTCCTTCCGAAACTAAAATGTTCCTAGGCGAAGAATATGAACGCGTCAAAGCCGAAGCCACAAAATGTGTAGAAGAAAACAAGGGGCGTGAGCTGCTAGACTATCCCATCATGGCCAATGGCAAAATTGCCGCCGGCACCTTTTACTATGACTTTTTGCCGGGCGGCGAAAACGATTTTTTGAGATACCGCGAGGGCGCCGAAGCAAAAAACGAATTATTAAACGCAATCGATATTCCAGTGCTCGTGATTTTTGGCGACGAGGACAAATGTGTTTTGACTCAGCCGGCCGAAACAATTAAAAGCTACTTAGCGAACAATATCAAAAATTGCGATGTCGAAGTCATTGCCGGCACCGGTCATTCCTACAGAAACAAATTCGACGAACTCGCCCGCATTATCGAGAATAATTAAGTATAACGGTGGCGCATTCGCCGTTTTATGGTATAATATTCTGCATGAACGCAAACGAAATTCGTCAAAAATTCCTAGATTTTCAAGTTAAAAAAGGCCACAAAATCATTGCGCCAGCACCACTCGTGCTCGAAAATGATCCGACCACGCTTTTTACTGGCTCTGGCATGCAGCCACTTTTGCCGTACCTCTTAGGCAAACCTCATAAAGACGGCACTCGCCTCACCGATTCCCAACCATCGCTTCGTTTGCAAGATATTGAAGACGTCGGCGACCCTCGCCACACTACCGTTTTTGAAATGCTCGGCAACTGGTCACTCGGCGACTACTTTAAAGAAGAACAAATTAGAAATTTCTTTGAATTCTTAACTAAAGAAGTTGGTCTCGACCCAAACAAAATCTACGTCACCTGCTTTATTGGTAACGAAAAATACGGCATTCCAAAAGACGACGAAGCTGCCGCGATTTGGCAAAACGTCTTTAAAGAAGCCGGCATTGATGCCAAAATCGCCGAAATCGGCTCCGCCGAAAACGGTGACAAGCGCGGTATTAAACCAGGCGAGCACATCTTCTTCTACGACGATCACGAAAACTGGTGGAGCCGTGGCGGTGGCATCGAAACCACTCCGCTCGGCGACCCATGCGGCCCAGACTCCGAAGTTTTCTATGATTTTGGCGACGACAAACAAGACGTAGCTAAATACGGCCTCGCCCACCCAGCTTCAGACGGCGCCCGCTTCATGGAAATCGGCAACCAAGTCTTTATGCAATATCGCCGCAAAGACGACGGCACTTTTGAAGAACTCGAAAAGAAAAACGTCGACTTTGGTGGCGGTCTCGAGCGCATCACCGCAGCCTCAATCGATAGCTTTGACGTATTTAAGATTTCGCTTCTAAAACCTATCGTTGATAAGCTCGAAGAATTATCTGGCAAAAAGTACGAAAACAACACCGCCGACATGCGCGTGATTGCTGACCACCTACGTGGCGCCTATCTTCTTGCCGCTCAAGGCCTCACACCAAGCAACAAAGCTCAAGGCTACGCGCTCCGCCGCTTAATTCGCCGTGCAATTTTGCGTGCCCTCGATCTTAACATCGCGCAAAACTTCCTTTCTGAAGTTATCCCAACTATTTCCGAAAACTACACCGAGCTTCCGGACAGCATTTTGACGAACCGCAACGAAGCTCTCGCCGTACTCGAAAAAGAAGAAAACGCCTTCCGCCAAACCTTGAACAAAGGCTTGAAAGAGCTTCGCAAAATCACCAAAACTTCCGATCAACTTACCGGCGAAGATTTGTTCCGTTTGCAAGACACCTACGGCTTCCCACTAGAATTGTCCGTAGAAGAATGTTTCCGCGAAAACATCAAACTTTCCGAAAACTACCAAGCCGAATTTGAAGCGGCTTTGAACGAACAACGCGAACGCAGCAAAACTGCCTCAAAAGGCATGTTTAAAGGCGGCCTCGAAGACCACGGCGAGCAAACCGTCAAATATCACACCGCCTGCCACTTGATGCTTGCCGCTTTGCAAAAACTTGTTGATAGCTCAATCTGCCAAAAAGGTTCAAACATTACTTCAGAACGCGTGCGCTTCGACTTCAACTTGGATCACAAAATGGAAGAAGCCGAACTAAAAGCCGTCGAAGACCAAGTCAACGAATGGATTGCTGCGGATCTTCCAGTAGTCCATGCTGAATACGAAAAGAATTTTGCGAAAAACGAGCTTAAAGCCCACGGCCAATTCTGGGAAAAATATCCTGATACGCTTACCGTCTACACTATTGGTGACGAGAATAATCCAGTCTCCCGCGAAGTCTGTGGCGGCCCACACGTCGAACATACCGGCGTCCTTGGCCATTTCAAAATTGTCAAAGAAGAATCATCATCTGCTGGCGTGCGCCGCATCAAAGCCATTCTTGAATAGTGTGCTATAATAATAGCATGAGCACTATACTCGCTTTAGATATTGGTACAGAGTTTGTTAAGGCCGTGATTGCTAAATCTGGCAAAAAGGGCCAACTTGAAGTGATTGGTGTGGGCAAAGCCCACCAGGCGCTCGGCAATATGTATGCCGGCGCGATTGCTGATATCCCGGCCGTGGTTTCGGTTTGCGAAAAAGCCCTAGTTGATGCCGAAGAAAAAGCCGGTGAAACTGCCAAACTCGTAGTAGTCGGTATGGCCGGCGAGCTCGTAAAGGGCAATACCACCACCGTTAAATATCACCGCGAAAATTCCAATCGTCCAATCACCGAAGATGAAATGAATGAAATCATTAATAAAGTACAACAAAAATCTGGCGAAATTGCCAAGAAAACTATCGCTCTTGAAACCGGCAACGAAAACACCGAAATTCGTCTGATTAATTCTGCCATCGTTTCGCTCACGATTGACGGTTACAAAGTTAGCAACCCAATCGGCTTTAAGGGTTCTGAACTATCGATTCAGTTTTACACCGCATTTGCGCCGCTTATTCATATTGCGGCCATCGAAAAGGTTTGCGCCGAGCTCAATCTCGAGCTCCTGGCTGTGGCCGTAGAACCATTTGCGATTTGCCGCGCTTGTCTCGGCGACAACCTAGAATCCCGCTTCTCGAGCATCGTCGTTGACGTTGGTGGCGGTACCACCGATGTCGCCGTAATCGACGATGGCAGCGTAGAAGGCACCAAGATGTTCTCAATCGGCGGCGCCAGCTTTACGCGTCAAATTGCAAACGCCCTCTCGGTAGATTACGAAACCGCCGAAAAATATAAGTTGAATCCTGAAGAAGCCGGCCCAGAGAATCAAGCCAAAATCGAAAAAGCCATCGAGAAAAACCTGGCCGTCTGGCTGTCTGGCGTTAAAGTCGTCATTGAAGATTTCGATATCAAAGCCAACCTACCAAAAACCATTTTCCTTTGTGGTGGTGGCGCTGGCATGCCAGCCTTGCAAGAAACCTTAGCGGTATCAGACTGGTACAAAGATTTGCCATTTGTACGCCGTCCAATCATTTATCTCGTTAACGTCAACGATTTGCCAGACCTTACCATCAAAACCGAAGATGAGCTCGACCATTCTTATATGACTGCACTGGGTTTACTTCGCGTTGGTGTGGACACCCTAGCTAGCGCCCCAAGCGAAGAGGGGCTTAGAGCCAAAATTTCAAAATTGTTGCAAAAATAATTACGGCTTTACTTCTAGCCACTCGCCAGTCTTAAGACCGGTGAGTTGGTATTTGCCAAACTGAATACGATTTAGAGCTACGACCTTATAACCTAGCGCCATGAACGTGCGACGAATCTGACGATTGCGCCCCTCACTCATCGTCACGCGCCATTCCTTACGATTATCATCACTAAGACGCATCAAACCGAGCTTCGAAACGCCATCCTCAAGTTGCACGCCAAAGTCATTAATCATTTGTTGGTGCAAAGGCTCAAGCTCGCGGTCCAAAGTCACTTCGTAAACCTTTTCTTTATAAAACTTTGGGTGTGTCATTTGAAAAGCAAAGTCACCGTCGTTGGTGAGCAAAATCAAACCCGATGAATCCTTGTCGAGTCGGCCAACAGTTTTTAAAACCCGAAGGTCTTTAGGTAACAAATCATAAAGCGTCGGCGCATCGCCCTGCGCACGGCGCGAACATACATAACCTACTGGTTTATTAAAAGCGATATAAGAAAAACCCGTTTCAAAGGGTACTATCTTCTCATTATAGCATACTTTATCGGTTTTGTCAACTCGTGCCCCTAGAACAGCGGTCTCACCATTAATAGTTACGAGCCCACCAACAATCGCCTCGTCGGCATCACGACGCGAAATTCCTAAACGCTCGGCTAAAAACTTATTGAGCCGGATTGGCTGGCTGAGTTGGCTGCTGTCCCCAGGTTGACTGGATGCCTGATGGGACTGACTGAGCTGGCTGTGGGGCTGCTGCGTTTTCGGTTGGGCCATTTGGTTTATCTCCTAATACTTCATGAATCACATTAACAACATCTTCGATACCAACTTGCGATTTAACGAGATAGCGATCAGCACCAAGTTCTTCGCCGCGACGACGCTGGTCTTCGGAGGAAAGAGCCGTCATCATCACGACCTTAATAGCGTGAGTTTCTGGAGTTGAACGCAAAATATCAAGCATGTCGAAGCCGGAAATCTTCGGCATCATTACATCGGAAAGCACCAAATCTGGGCGCTCGCGCACTGCTACCGACAAGGCTTCCTCGCCATCGCCTGCAAGCACAACGTTATAACCTTCCGCCGTCAAGCGAATGTTATAAATCTCGCGCAGACTAAGGTCGTCTTCTACGATCATTATTTTACTCATTATGTTGTTCCTCCGTTGTTAATGTTGTATTTGTGACTTGTTCAATATTTGGCTGCGGAGCTGGCGCAGGTGCAGGTGCTGGGGCTGGAGCTGATTCCGGCTGCGGAGCTGGCTGTGGTGCAACGGCTGCTGCCGCCTCGGCACGCATTGATTGCTCCTTCATCATTTCGGCGGCCCGCTGGTTTTCGTAATCAATCAAACGTTTGCCATATTCATCCGCCGAAAGCCTTGGCAGGGAAACATAGAAAGTTGAACCTTCGCCAAATGCCGATTCGGCCCAGATTTTACCATTCAAAGACTCGACGCGCTGCTTAACAAGATAAAGCCCGAGGCCAGTACCACCAATCGTGCGGGTTTGCGAATTGTCGGCACGATAAAACTTTTGGAAAATATGTTGCAAATCGTCGGCCGAAATTCCCACGCCAGTATCGGTCACATTAATCAAAGCGCGGTCACCATCGCCAAGCACATTCACATAAATCGAGCCCCCTTCTGGCGTATATTTAATCGCGTTATCAATCAAGTTGCTCATAATTTCTTGCAAAAAACTCATATCGACATACCCATAAACCAATGGTTGCACCAATTTAGCATTTACCATGTCAGAGTTCACACCGCCAAACTGATACTTGAGCTTGGCTTCGCTAGCGCGGGCAGAAAAAGTGTCAAAAATACTTTTAACCGTACCCACCAGCTCTACCGGCATAAAGCGTGGCTTGAGCCGGCCATCGTCGAGCTTAGTGACATCTAGCAAATCTTTAAACAAGTTGCCAAGATGTTTTGAGGCTTCATGCGCCTGAGTCAAATATTGCTTAGCGCGATCATCAATCGTAGCGGTTTGCGGATTCAAGGCCAGCGACAAAAAACCCTCAATCGAGGCCACCGGCGTACGCATTTCGTGCGAAGCGGTAGAGATAAACTCGGTCTGCGCGCCCTCTTCCTCGAGCTCCTTGGCGATATTGCGAAAAGTAATAATTTTAGTGCCTTGACCATCGTTCACTGGCGAAACCGAAATCGCAATTGGCATACGCTTATCAGTTTTTTGAGCAACAAGATAACACTGAAAATTTTCAAGCGGCGTACCCGCAGTCATGGCGTTCAAAAACAAGTTGTCATTACTACCAAACGGCTGGCCGCCTTTAGACTCAAGCTTTAAAAACAATCCAGAATCAAGCCCCACAACGTCAACGGCGGAGCTAACATTCAAAAACGTCACAGCCGCCGGATTCGCAAATTGAATCACACCTTTGCCATCAGTAATCACGACGCCTTCTTTGATGGCGTCTAGTGCAATTTCGGACCAGATAGAACGCGCGCTAGTATTACTGGGGGTATTATTTTTTTGACGTTGAAAAATCATTAAGCTTATTTTAGCACAAACGGAATGTTTTGTGCTATATTTTAACTATGAATAAAGATGTTGTGTATATCGAACCCGAAGATGATATTACAGATATCATTACCAAAATTGAAAATGCCAAAGAAAAAATTGTGGCGCTAGTTTTGCCAGACAAAGCTGAGATTTTTCACAGCGCCGTTAACACTAAGTTGGTAGCTAAAGCTGGCCTTAACGCAAATAAAAACGTCGTACTCGTCACGACTGATCCAGCCATTGTTAAACTCGCCGCCATTGCGCGCCTTCCGATCACCAAAGATCTTAAAACCGTGCCAAAACTACCTTCAATTGATGGCGAAGAATCTAAAATTGTTGTAATCAAAGAAGAATCCAGTGAAGAAAAACCTGCCGAAGACGAAGCCGCCGAAGAAGCCGAGAATACCGAAGAAGAGGAAGAAAGCGAAGAAGCCGAAGAAGAATCCAAACCAGAAGAAGAAAAAGCCGAAGAAGAGGAAACGAGAGACACTGAAGAGTCCGAAAAACCAGAAAATAAAGCCGAAGCTAAAGAAGAAGACAAAAAGAAACCAGCAGAAAAGCCTGAAAAAGCCAAAAAAGACAAGAAAGCTGCAGGCAAAAAATCTGAAAGCAAAGGTTTCTTCAAGAAGCACAAAGTTATCATCATTTTGACACCAATTTTCGTAATTGCTCTGGCTGCCGTCCTCTACTGGGCATTCGCTATCGCTCCAGCAGTCGACATCAAATTCACAATTCGCACCGTCAAAAACAATTTCTCCGAAAACGTTACCTTCACCACTAAAATCGAAGAAGAAAACGCCAAGGAAGGTAAGTTCTATCTTGCAGAAAAGAAGCAAGAAACTCCAATCAAAGTTGAGTTCAAGGCCACCGGCAGCAAGAACATTGGCGAAAAAGCCACTGGCGACGTCGTCGTCTACGTTTACTTCTCCGGCAAGGGCGCCAAAAACATCCCAGTTGGCACCAGCTTCAGTATCAACGGCTTGTTCTACACTGCCACCGCCGAAGCCACCCTTTCGTGGGACTCCAAGAGCTTCGATCCATGCGAAAATGGTCTTACCCTTGAAAAATTCACCGCTGGCGAAGGCTGCTTAATTACCGCCTCTGTGCCAATCACAGCATCAGGTTCCGGCGCATCCTACAACGTTGCCGCTTCAATCAGTGGCTGGTCCACCAACGCTGGTGTAGGCGTTTATTCAGTTAGCGACATCTCCGGCGGTACCGACCGCACCGTTACCGTAGTCCAACAATCCGACATCGATGCCGCGGTGAGCTCCATCAGCAACCCAACCAACACCAACGAGAATCGCGCAAGCTTGCTTAGCAGTATCGGCGAAGATTCCTACAAAATCGAATCCAGCTTCCGCCAAGATATCGGCGAAATCGTCTCCTCACCGGCGCTCGACGAAGTCGTAGAAGAGGGTGTCACACCAACCATCACCACCAAAATCACTTCTTCAATCTTTACTATCGACCTCACCAAAGTTAAAGAATACATCTCCGAAGCCGCAAGGGTAGACGAAAAGAATCGCATTTATGAGCTAGGTGATCCATTCGTCGAAAGCTTCACCAGCATCGAGGGAGGCTATGCTGGTCGCCTCAAAGCCACTTACACCGTTGGCTCTAACATTTCCGCTCAAACCGTACTCGAAAAAGTCCAAGGCATCCGCATCGGCGAAGTTCGCCCAATTCTTTCTGACTACGGCGCCCGCGATATCGAGGTAAATCCATCCTTCCCATGGGTTAATACCGTGCCAAATGACCCAAACAAAATCACAATAGAAATCGTAACTAAGGAATAAAACATGCTCGTTCTAGGCTTAGATGTGGGCGAAAAAAGAATTGGTGTCGCCAAAGCTGATTCGTCTGTCAAAATCGCAATTCCGGTGGGCACTATTAATGTTGATGGCAATGAGTTTCAAGAAATCTCTCGCCTTATTCGTCTTTACAACGCATACGCCATTGTGCTCGGCCTGCCGCGCAGCAACGAGGGGAACGAAACGGCTCAGTCGCTTTATGTTCGCAACTTTGCAAAATCACTTGTCGAAAAAGTGCCTGGAGTTAGAATTAGTTTTCAAGACGAATCATTAACCTCGGTTGAAGCCGAAAAACGCCTTAAGGCTCGCAAGAAGAACTATGAAAAAGGCGAGATCGATGCCGAAGCCGCTTCAATTATTTTGCAAGATTTCATCGAAAACTACCGCGAAAAAACTGAAAATACGTCAAAAAAAACTAATTTAGTCGAAAAAACCTCTCAGAAAGTTATGCTCGAATCTAAAAAAGCTACCCATCACTCAAAAAAACTTCTTAAACTCTTGGTTATCCCGCCAGTATTTTTGTTCTTGCTTCTCATCGTGCTCGGTGGCTTTTTGTGGTACAAGAACAGCCTAAATGGCGCCACCTTGAACTGTTCTGATGATTGTCCAGTCATTACCGTTGCTGACGGCGACACTACCGATATCATCATTCAAAAGCTCAGCGACAGCAAACTAATCGGCAACGAATTGGCGTTCAAAATCTTTCTAAAATTAGAACGCGGCAATGCAGTCTTTAAATCTGGCACCTATCATTTTGAAAACGGCCGCGCCTACTCCGCTGGCGACATCGTCGACATGTTAGAAACCGGCAGCGGCGGCGACAACGTCTTTAGTTTTACAGTTTTACCAGGCGAAACTATCTTCGACATCCAGAAAAAACTCCTAAAACTCGGCTACGAGCAAACCGAAATCGACGAAGCCTTTGCTAAACAAAAATATGAAGGTTATTTGTTTGGTGAAACACACGAATTTTACAAAGGTGAATCCGTTGAAAAAATCCTCAGTACTTTTTACAGCGAAATGGAACGTATTATTGAAGAAAACAACCTTGAAGAAAAGTACCAAGCTCAAGGTCTGAGCTTGAATGAGGGAATTATTCTGGCCTCAGTCGTCCAAAAAGAGGCTAGCAGCAAAGATCAACCTACAGTCGCTCAGGTATTTTTGTCCCGCCTCAAATACGGTATTCCGATGGGCAGCGATGTAACCGTTTCTTACGCCCTAGACGTGATTGATCCAGAGCGCAAAATTTATGTCGACAACCAATCCGCACTAACCGTAGACTCCTGTTATAACACACGCCGCTACGCTGGCCTTCCTTGTGGCCCAATCTCGAGTCCAAGCCTCTCGGCCTTGCTTGCCGTAGCCAACCCATCTGATACCAGTTATCTTTATTTCTTGACAGGCGACGACGGGACGATGTATTATAGTAATACAGAGGCCGAGCACAACCAGAAGATTCGTGACTACTGCAAGGTTCTCTGTGATGTTGCATTATGACAAAGAAAAAACACGATTTTACGATTCTCAAAAAAATCGCACCATATATCATTGCGTCTGTTGCCGTTCTCGGTGTAGTTTTTGTCGGCTCGCTCGATAAAAAGAAGTCTGGCACTTTGCTGAATCTCGACGTTTTTACAGATACCAGCATCGCCATCACCACCGATCAGCTCTCCGAGCTCTATATCGTAGCTAACCTTGCCGACATCCTTGATTTTGCTAGCTCAGACGACACCGCATCCAACTACGTGATTGCTAACGTGATGCTCGATGTGGGCCAGATTTCTTCCGGTCACCTCGAGAAAAACATCGTTACCGATACCTCAAGCCTCTCGCGCGGCGGTATTTTTGAATACACCGTACAAGAAGGCGAGATTATGAAAGATATCGCCGCAAGATACGGCCTCACCACCGACCAAATCCGCTGGTCTAACAATCTCAAAACCACCGCAGTTTCGGCTGGCACCAAACTTTACCTTTCTAAGCAACCTGGCATTGTTTACGTCGTAAAAGCCAGCGATACGCTAGAATCAATCGCCAAAACCTATGGCTCTACCGTCAAAGAAATTCAGTCACTCAACGATCTCGAGCTGACTGGTATTTCGGCTGGCATGCGCATTTTTATTAAAAACGGTACCTTGCCGGTACGCGAACGCCCAGAATACGTCGCTCCAACTCCATCCTACAACTACTCTTACCTTGGTGACACTTCCACCCGTAAAAACGTCCAAAACCTCGGTTACAAATACGGCCTCGGTGGCCCATATGTGGCTGGTCAATGTACACAATGGGCTTGGTACAACCGCAAAGATTTGCCATCCAACCTTGGTAACGCCAACAGCTGGGCTAGAAGGGCCGCCGCCGCTGGCTTCCCAGTCGATCATCATCCACGCGCTGGCGACGTCTTCCAAACCACAGCTGGTTGGTATGGCCACGTGGGTTACGTCGAAAGCGTCAACTCGGATGGTTCTATCGTAGTCACCGAGATGAACTACTATTACCGCAGCTTCCTCGTGATTCGTGCTACTATTCCAGCTAGCGCCGTGAAAAACTTTAACTACATTCACAAAAAATAGTTGTAAAAATAAGCGATTTATGGCATAATATAAATATGTTCGTAGATACAGCAAAAGTTAATTTGAAAGCAGGGAAAGGCGGTGACGGCGCTGTATCTTTTCGCCACGAAATTTATATCCCAAAAGGTGGCCCAGATGGTGGCGACGGTGGCAAAGGCGGCTCAATTATCTTTAAGGCCGACAAAGACACCAACACCCTTCTTGATCTTAAATTTACCCCACTTCTAACTGCCGAAGACGGCAAAAACGGCTCTGGCACCCGCTCCGCTGGCCGCAGCGGCAAAGACCTCATTGTAGAAGTGCCTATTGGCACAGTCGTTAAGCGCGATGGCAAAGTTATTGCCGACCTTACTCACGACCAACAAGAAGCCGTAATCGCTCGTGGTGGCGATGGCGGCTTTGGTAACGCCCACTTTAAATCTTCTACTCGCCAAGCCCCAATTATCGCCGAAGTTGGCGAACCAGGCGAAGAATTCGAAGCCGAAGTTGAGCTTAAACTCCTGGCCGATGTTGGCCTCGTTGGTCTTCCTAACGCTGGCAAATCTACTTTTCTTTCTGTGGTTTCTAATGCCAAACCAGAAATCGCCGATTACCCATTTACGACTATCACGCCAAATCTTGGCGTAGCCACAATCGATGGCCAAGATATCTTGATTGCTGATATTCCTGGTCTTATCGAAGGAGCTGCCGACGGCAAAGGTCTCGGCCACGATTTCTTGCGCCACGTTGAACGCACCTCAGTTTTATTACACCTAGTTGACGTTTATAACGACGACGCCGGCGAAGCCTACAAAACTATCCGCACCGAACTCGAAAAATACTCCGATCTAAAAGACCGCTCCGAAGTGGTTGCCCTCACCAAATGTGAAGGCGTCGACGAAGACATCGTAAAGATGCAGATACAAAGCATTCTCGCCATTAATCCAGAAGCTAAAATCTTTACGATTTCGGCCTCCGCACATCAGGGAATTACCGAACTTTTGCGCGAACTTAAAGAAGTCATTACCGAAACCAAGGCTGCTGCAGCGGCTGCCGCCGAAGCAGAAGGCGAGATCGTTCCTGAAGAACTTCCAACCATCGCCTTATCCGAAAAAGAATATAAAGACACCTGGAATATTGAGCAAACCGAAGATGGCAAGTTTATCGTAACCGGCGAAAAAATCGAGAAATTCGCTCGCCGCACCGATCTCAATAATTACGCATCCCTAAATCGTCTTCGCGACATCATGAAAAAGATGGGCATCAAAGCCGAACTCACCACCAGAGGCGCCGTCCCAGAATCTATCATTTCGATTGCCAGCAAAGAATTTACTTTAGTCGAAGATTATTAAAAAAGTCTTGACAATATCGCGCTTATGCTTTATGATAAACATAAGCTGATACGCTTCACAGGGGTTCCACTGAGCAATTAGTGGAGTGTGGAGACTCATTAAAA
>CAMZAW010000013.1 GCA_947304335.1 uncultured Candidatus Saccharibacteria bacterium
TACGCTTCACAGGGGTTCCACTGAGCAATTAGTGGAGTGTGGAGACTCATTAAAAACAAACAGCGGATTAAAACAAAACAATGTGCCCCAAGGGTGGGCGCGCATCAGCGCAAAAAAGAGGAACGACGCGAGTCGCCTCTTTTTTATCAAGTAAAAAAATGTTATAATATTAATATCAAATTTGCTTTTCTAAGGGTGCGCTCCGGGGCGCTAGCCCAAGTCTTACCCCCTTATAAAAGCAAATTTGATATTAAATTAACCTAAACTTGATAAAAAAGATGTCGAAGATTAAGTTCACAATTATTACATTGTTTCAAGAGGCGCTTGAGCCATATCTAAATACTTCCATGATGTGGAAGGCTAAAGATAAGGGAATCGCTGAGTTTGATTTTGTGAACTTAAGAGAATACGGCCTTGGTCCTCATAAATCCGTGGACGATACGCCGTACGGCGGTGGCGACGGCATGTTACTCCGCTGCGAACCAGTTTTTAATGCCATTGAAGACATCAAGAAAAAAGACCCAAACGCCCAAGTAATCTTGCCGACTCCAGCTGGCGAGATTTGGAACCAAGCGACCGCGCGCCAATTCGCCGAAACCGAAGGCGCTCACTATATTATTTTGTGCCCACACTACGAAGGGTATGATGAGCGCATTCTCTCCATCGTTGATTACAAAGTTTCCCTCGGTAAATACGTCCTTACTGGCGGGGAACTACCTGCCCTCATCATTATCGACTCCGTAGTACGTTTAATTCCAGGCGTGCTCGGCGGCGAAACCTCTGCTATTGTCGAGAGTTTCTCAGACGGCGACAACATCGAATACCCTCAATACACCAAACCATACGACTTTCGCGGCATGACCGTGCCAGACATTTTGCTCTCTGGAAACCACGGCGAAATCGCCAAATGGCGCGCCGCAAACAGCAAAAACTTGCAAAAATAGCAAAACTGTGCTATAGTTAATATATGGCTGGGAGCCAGTTTTTTTTAGTTGCTCCC
Organism: uncultured Candidatus Saccharibacteria bacterium; assembly: GCA_947304335.1. GTDB lineage: Bacteria > Patescibacteriota > Saccharimonadia > Saccharimonadales > Saccharimonadaceae > Nanosyncoccus. Next base: position 1,001 of record CAMZAW010000013.1, read on the forward strand.
CGATTAGTATCATTACAAACGCGCATCACAATATTTCACAAGGAGGTGGGCCCTATGGGAAATTTATGGTCCTCAATCATCGCTGGCGGAAACGGTACGAGATTATTCTTGTATAGTAACCAAGACCGGCCGAAACAGTTCTGTCTTATGGATAAAAGTAACACCTTTATCCAGGCAACAGCAAAACGGTTCATACCCTACATTGCCGATTCGAAGCATATCATGGGAATTGTCACCAACAATACCCAGCGCGATTTGGCAAAAGAGCAGCTTATGGATCCTCATGGTGTTTTGTCGAAAAACATCATCGAGATTAATCCGAATCACGGCTATGCTGGAGCATTGTGTGTAGCTACGCAAAAGATCAACAAAATTGATCCTGGGTCGTTTGTTATCAGTACGGCTTCAGATCAGTTTGTTGAAGACAACGAAGCCTTCAGAAAAACAATGAATCTCGCAATCAGCGAGTCTATGAGCAATCATTCCGTAGTTTTCATTGGCGTAAACAAATACGACAGAAAAACACTTTCAGATCTTGGCGTTTTTACTTACAGTGGAAACGAAAAGACTAATAGTGTTTTCCAGGCCGTAGATATGTTTGAGAAGCCGAAAGGCGATTTGCTCGACAAAATCATGCAAGACGAAAAGTACACTTGCAATACCGGCATCTCGGTATGGCCAAGTGATATCTTCGAATCGTATGAAGAAGGAAGCAGATTACCTGGACCTTCGACTGACGCTATGATTAAGTGGCTGCTCAAAAACCACGGAGTCAAAATCGTAATCGGAGAAGATTTCGATTGGGATGACTGCGGAAACTTTAAAGCACTGCACACGCTCAACAGAAAATCCAATGTAGGAAACGGTGTAGTGTTGCTTGGTGAAACGCAGAATATCGACTACGAGGATTGTGAGGATGTCCTTCTTATCACCGACGAGTCACTTGAGATCAACGTATACGGTGGAAGGAAAGCAGCGGTCATCGCACGCCGAATCAACGGCGAAAACTATCTCGAAGTTGCCGCCTTTGACCACAACGGCGGAGTTGCCTTGGCTGCAGAATGCTTCAGTAAGAATCCGGAAGAGTTCAAAAATGGCTTGTATATTGGTGGAGATAATAATGAATTCATCAACTCTCTTGGCTCGAAGTTCCATCTCTGTGTTATAGGGAAGAGCAACGTCAAGGTCAACACCTACAGACGCCGTTCCGGACGCTGCGGATACAATATCGTATTCTGCGATCAGAATTAAGCGCGCATTCACCCCTGCCTTGCTTCAAAGGCAGGGGTTTTTGCTATAATAAAAACATGGAGTTAGAGACCTCAGTCGAGTTTCTGAAAGGCATCGGCCCAAAGACCGCCGTTATTCTTAAAAAAGCCGGCATCAAAACCGTGCGGGATTTTTTCTATAATCTACCAAAAAGCTACGACAATTTCATGTCGCCAAGCAAAATCAAGGATATTGAGCCAGGCAAGGTCGTAATTAAAGGCCACGTTACCGCGATGGTTAACCGCCGCGCGCGTTTTCGCCGCCTCAACATTACCGAGGCCGTGATTCGCGACGACACCAGCGCCGTGCGCGCCGTTTGGTTTAACCAGGCCTACCGCGCCAAGCAATTCGCCGACAACAAAGAATATCTTTTTACAGGGGTTTTTGAACTCAAAAACGGGCGCTACCAACTCACATCGCCTTCCGCCGTTTTAGCGAGCGAAGTCGAGATGGGTGGCGGCTTTGAGCCGGTTTATGTGGCTCACGGCAAGCTCAAAACCCACGATTTTAAGCGCCTAATGAACAACTCTCGCGCCGTGTTTAACGATATTCCGGATCTCTTGCCAACCGTTAAACCCGGCACCCGCAAAGAGGCCCTCTTTAATATTCATTTTCCAAAAACCGAAAAAGATATCGAGTCGGCTCGCGAATATCTCTCTTACGAAGAACTTTTTGAGCTGATTTTGGCCGCCAAACTCAACAAACAGGAAACCAAAAAACTCACCGCCGCCGCGATTCCTTTTGATGCCGCCAAGATCAAGGCCTTCACCGAAAAACTGCCGTTTGCCTTGACCAATGCCCAACGCCTGGCCGCCTGGGAAATTTTCCAGGACATGAGCAAAACTTCACCGATGAACCGTCTTTTGCAGGGCGATGTGGGTTCTGGCAAAACCGTGGTCGCCGCCCTCGCCGCCTACGCCGCCGCTCAAAGCGGCAAACAAAGCGCACTGCTGGCACCTACCGCTATCCTAGCCACCCAGCATTTCGAAAGCCTGAAAAAACTATTTGAGCCATTTGGCCTTAAAATCGCGCTTCTCACCGGCGCCACCAAAGGGAAAAATGCGCTTAAAACCGCCATTTTGAATGGCGAAATCGACCTCGTGATCGGTACCCACGCGCTTCTTACCGACGATACCGAATTTAAGAATCTCTCACTCGTAATCATCGACGAACAGCACCGTTTTGGCGTGGAGCAACGTCAAAAACTCCTCCTAAAATCGCCAAAAAACACCGCGCCGCATCTTCTTTCAATGACTGCAACGCCGATTCCGCGCTCGCTGCAGCTCACCGTCTTTGGCGATCTTGATGTTTCGATTTTAAACGAGCTCCCTAAGGGCCGCATCCCGATCGAAACCAAAATCATTACCGAAGTGCAGCAAAAAGAACTTCTGTATCCAAAAATCACCGAAACCGCCGGCAAAAAACAACAAATCTACTGGATTTGCAAGGCTATCGACGACGACACAACCTCCGAAGTTACCTCAGTTAAATCCCGCACCGAAAAACTTAAAAAGCTCTTTCCAAATCTTACTATCGAGTTTTTGCACGGTCGCATGAAGCCAGCCGAAAAAGACGAAATCATGGGGCGCTTTGCCGACGGCAAAATCGACATCCTGGTTTCCACCACCGTGGTAGAAGTGGGCGTAGATGTCAAAAACGCCACTTTAATGATTATCGAAGACGCCGAAAACTACGGCTTAGCCCAACTTCACCAGCTGCGTGGGCGCGTAGGTCGTGGCAGCGAAAAATCAAGCTGCTTCCTCCTCACCTCTGGCGACAACGAACCTTCCCGCCGCTTAAAAGAGCTCGAAAAATCCACCGATGGCTTTTATCTTGCCGAAGTAGACCTCAAAATGCGCGGCCCAGGCGAAATCTACGGCTCTTTGCAGCACGGCGTATTAGATCTTCGCATCGCCAACCTTGGCGACACCCGTCTCATCAAACGCGCCCAAGACGACGCTGTCCTATTCTTGCAAAATCCAGAAAATATGTTAAAATATAAAGAATTAATGTCTGGCATCAGCCATTATCAACAATTAACTACTCTAAACTAATGCAAGTAATCTCTGGAATCTACAAAAACCGCAAATTAAAGTCGCCAAATAGCGAATTGACCCACCCAATGGGCTCGCGCGAAAAAATGGCGCTATTTAACATGCTCCAACCATACCTAGCTGGCGCCACTGTGCTTGATGCTTTCGCTGGCTCCGGCGCGCTTGGCATCGAAGCGCTTTCCCGTGGGGCTAGAAGCGTAGTTTTCGTAGAAAAATCCGCCAAAACTGCCAAAGTCATCAAGGCCAACCTTAAAGCCGTAGCAGAAGAAGCGGATGCTACCGTGATTATTTGTGATATCAAAAACTTCGAGCCAGACCAAACCTTCGATTTAATTATTGCTGATCCGCCATATAATCTTTACGATCCCGCGCTCATCGAACCACTCTTAAATTATCTTAAAACCGGCGGCATTCTCGCGCTTTCACACCCAAAGGGAAGCGCCGTGCCAACATTCGCGAACGCCTCACCTCTTAAAGCTCATGCTTATTCAGGGGCGGAAATTTCCATTTTCAAAAAATTGTGATATAATAACGCCAAAAGGAGTTATTATGGGAAACAACCAAACTGTCGTGGTCGAGGAGAGGACTCGCCGCGGTCTCACCATCATCGCAATTATTGCTGCTGTTGTGATTCTATTTCTCATCATTGCAATCATTGCTGTTTCAACCAAAAAACCAAACGTAAAAACTAGCGACGCCGAAACGAGCAGCGTCTCGGTGCAATCGTCTTCAGTTAGTGATGGCAACACCACCGAAACCTATACCACTAAAACTGTGACGGATGCAAACGGCAACACTACCACCGAAACTAACACTACTATCGAAACCAACACTACTACCGAAAATTCCAACAACCAAGGTACAAGCGAAAGCTCAAGCTCAAATTCTAGCTCAAACGGCAGCGCCAACCAAAATGGCGGCACCACCTACACCACTACTATCAGCAGCGACGTAGACGAAATGCCAAACACTGGCCCAGAAAGTGCCCTTCCTATTGCACTTCTTCTTGGTAGCGCCGTAATGTACGGTTTGTCATTCAAATTTGCAAAACGCGAAGCCTAAAATAAAAGCCACACTTCTTTAGGTGTGGCTTTTTTGTGCTCAAGATGCTATAATCAAAACACGCCCGTTCTAGAATGAACGACCAAATACGCCCGGATGGTGAAATTGGTATACACGTATGCCTTAGGAGCATATGCCGCAAGGTGTGCAGGTTCAAGTCCTGTTCCGGGCACCAGAGGAGCCGAGCAACAAAAAGAGCTCGCTCTTTTTTGTTGGAGGCGACGATGGTGCCGTAGCCGGCGAAGCCGGCGTCGCACCAAAACAAAAAAGCTCGCTTTTTTGTTTTTCTCAGAAACGTGGTGAGTAGCCAACTTGCGCAGCAAGTTGGCGTCGCACCAGAGCGAAGCCGGCGTCGCACCAAACGAAACTAACCCAATCTTTACAACTTCTCAATCTCTTCCGGATGTTCGTCAAAATATTTCTGAATATTCTTAACTACGTTTTCGTCTTGAATAACCTTGAACGAGCGCTTGCCATCCGTCTCTTTGACTTCACCAACTATAAATTCGTCTTCACCTTTTGGCGACAGGAAATCATATTCGTGCCCGTCAATCTCGGCCACCGCGACGCAATAATATGTCTTACCATCCGCCAGCTCGAGTTTATCGCCTTTACTAAGCTTCGACATCTTGTGCCTCCTCTTCTACCGGGTTTTCGTCCGGAGCTAAAATGTTTTCAACATAACTATCGAGAGTAATTCCAAGCAAGTCACTGAGATACTTCAAGGTAGCCTCATCGCGTTTTGCAAGCAAAGCCCTTGCTACCGTTCTTTCAGATACATTCATACCTCTAAGGATGCTATTTTCTGGCAACTCTTCATCCGGAGTAGACGGCTCGATCTCGGCGTGCGATGCCATGTCGCCAGCGATATCAGGAGCGCGCTCGCCCGCAACTTTATCAAAGATATCCGTAAGTTTCACGAGTTGTCCGGCGGTTAGCTCCATCATATCGCGCACTTTGCCAACTTCTGGCGCAGCACCAGCGGTATTAGCATCAGTATTGCCAGTTTCTGCTGCCGCTTCTTCGTTTTTGCGTTTTCCTAAAGCGCCAATTAGTAAACCAGTACCAGCAAGACCAAGCATACCCAAGTTCCAAGCCACATTCTTGTGGTTTACGCTCCTAGTGTTGGTTTCTGGACTAATATGAATACTCTGAATTGTATGAACGCGACCGTTCGAATCCACCACGCTTTCGCCAGCTTTATAGTACGAACCATCTTCGTGCATCACATTGATAGTTGACACCGTGCCATCCTCGTTGACAATAGTCACGGCTCCGCTCCTTAAGTTTGCGTTCTCACCGACCGACTTGGTCGTAACTTCGGACTTGTTCAAAACTGGCACCGTATAATCAAAACCAGGAATTACGCGTTCCTTTGTCTCAACAAATTTATCGTCGGACTTAATTATCTCGCCCGAAAGAATATCATCAGTCCAACCAGTAGTTGGATTATTCAAATGAACATGCACGGAATACTCGTCTTGATAATTTTCGGTAGCCTTATCGACTAGCTCTTGAAGTGTGCCAGTGTCACCATTGCCAACATAATAGTTGCCAAGATATTTACCAGTTTCTTTATCTAGCACCACCAAACGATCAACACTGTAGTAATCTTCTGGACGAATCCAATCGTTATCGATCGTGGCGTGTCTATCAGCACCGCCATATTCATGGTCTGGAGACTCCCAGTATTCCGTTCCTTCACCAACAAACACTTTATCGCCAAGACTGGTTTCCTTCATAAGTTTTTCAAGCGCCAGGGCACGATACTTTTCAGAATCCTTATCCACTTCCACTTCTTCAGTAATGGTGCGGTCATCGATATGCCTGGTCTCTTCGCCTAAGGAATATTCAGTTTGCGTCGAAGTGGTCTCTACTCGCGCATTGCCCGCCGTAGCAAAAGCTTCATGATGAGTTGGCTTTAACAAAGTTAAGGCCAGAAGCCCCAAAAGCGCGCCACGCTTCAGAGCGCCTAAAAACTTTTTATTCTTTTCCGAAGACTCTGCCTGTTCTTCTGGCGGCAGCGCCTCCTCGCGAACCTCCTTAATAATCTCGTATTCCGGCTCTTCTGGTTTTTCACCTTTTTCCGGAGTATTATCTTCAGGCACTGGAGGCTTAGGAGTACGACGACCAAATAAAATACCTAAAACGTAGAGAAATCTACGTTTCTTTTCTTCTTCTTCAATTTTCGGAACTTTATTTAAACCGCTCAGATCTAGATAATGGCCCACATCAAATTCGTCTTCTGGCTTGTCGTCATCGCCCGGCTCGTCTTCAGGCTCATCGTCTTCTTCATCATCTTCTTTCTCATCATCTTCCTCGTCGTCCTGCTCACCGTCTTCTTCGTCGTCCCTTTCATCTTCCTCGTCGTCCGGCTCGTATTCCGTTTTGCCAGGCTCGTCATCATCAGTGTCTTCGTATGGATCCTCATACGGGTCTTCATGCGGATCCCGCTGAATTTCATCTTCATCACGAAAACTATCTAAAGCTTCTTTAAGATGTCTTCGCCCCCAGCCAAAAACACCATCCCAATATTGTCGCAAACGAATTCGATTTTTTTCTTCATCGTCATCCTCTTCCTCTTCATCATCTTCCTCTTTACCCTTCTTCTGTGGCTCGGCAAAGTTAATCGCGCGTGCACTCGTCAAAAGACTCACCATATCGCCATCGATGCCATCACCATACTCACCAGTTTCAAGAAACTTATCACGTACTTCTTTTGGAAGAGCATTCCACTGTTTAATGGCTTCGTTGACTTTACTGCGATACGATTCGTTCTTTTCGACGTTATCATCTTTGGCCCACGCCCGCTGATAAATCTTTAGCCACTTAGCGCCCCGAATTGCATTAGTCTGCTTATCTTCTTCAAGTCTTTCGTTGACGTCCATCTTATAGTCATCAGTATCCGCCGGAACGCGTTCGCTCTCTTTGACGATTTTATTAGACTCTCGCTGAGCCATCTTATCTGGAACATAATTAATGAGGGAATCCCACAGGGTCCGTTCGTTCTTCGACTGCAGCGGAGGTAATTTGTCTTTTTCGTTCATATGACTTTCCTTTGTTATATTATAACCAAAAGCGTTAAAAATACCAAAGCAATTTTACCCATGTGCTACAATAGTACTAATGAGTAAAATCACCAAATATTTGAACCAGCTCATCACTGGTAACGTCTACGATTCACCAAAGATTCTGGATTTTTATTCTACTGATCGCTCGATTTTAAAGGTCACGCCAAAGTTTGTAGCCGTGCCAGAATCCACCGAAGATTTGCAAAAACTACTTAAATTCTTCGACAAGTTAACCGAAAGAGATCTCAATATTCCAATCGCGATTCGCGGTTCTGGGCTTGGCGAAATGGGCGGCGCGCTGTCGTCTGGCGTAGTTATTTCTACCGAAAAACTCAACCACCTGATGGAAATCGACACCCGTGAAAAGCTCGTGCGCGTGCAAGCCGGCATCACCTTAAAAGAACTTAATACCGCCTTGATGGTAAGCGGTCTAACACTACCAATTAAAGCTAACGAAAACCGCACCATCGGCGGGCTAATCGCCGGTTTTCCAACTGATGATTTTGCCGGCAAATACGGCGGCATCATGAATTATGTTGAGCGTGCCGAGATTGTGCTCGCAAACGGCGAACGCATCCAAACCAACCGTGTCAGCAAGCTCGCCATTAGCAAAAAACTCGCCGACAAAAGCTTAGAAGGCAGCATTTACTACGGCCTATCCAAGATTTTTGACGAAAATTCCGCGCTCGTTAGCAAGTTACAACAAAACCACACTAGCGCCGCTGGCTATCCAACTGTAGCTCTAGCTAAGCGCCGCGAGGCTATGAATTTGCTCCCAGCCTTCTTTGGTTCTGAAGGCACCTTGGGCGTAATTTCAGAAGTAATTTTAAAGGCCGTGCCAATTAAAAAGCAAACTTCCCGCGCCATCATCACTTTTCCAAAACTCAGCCTCGCTACCAAGTTCCTCGAGCCAGTAGCCGCCTTGAAGCCGTGCGAGCTCAACCTTTGCGACATCCGCATTTTGAAAGCTGCCGAAGAAAACGGTAAAACTATTTCAAGCATCACCAAAACTTTGGAAGAAGGCTTCGCGGTTTATGTAAGCTTCGACGAAAAAGTCAGCTCCAACTTTAAAAAGCTGGCCTCGCTTAGCAAAAACCTCGCTCGCTCCACCAAGCTCATCACCGAAGATAACGACAACGCTACTTTGTTTGATGAATACGAAAACTCAATTTTGAACTACCTAAATCTGCCAAAAAACGGTGAATGCGTGCCGCTACTTACCGATTTTTACTTGCCAAATAACAACCTTCTATCCTTCCTCGAAGATGTAAAAACCCTCGAGAAAAAACTCAAAATCGACCTACCACTCTTTGGCTCGTACATCAATTCCAACTACAACATTCGCCCAGTCTTAAACCCAGCCAGCCTTGAATTTAGCGACGAAGCCTTGACTTTGCTCAAAGCCGGCACCTTTATCATTAATCGTGGCGGCGGCTCCATCGTGGGCGGCACGCCAGAGGGAAGAGTAAAAGCGCTCATCACCAATGCGGCAATGCCAGAAGACGAAAAGCTCTTTTATGCCCGCATCAAGGATCTTTTCGACCCGCGCCACATTTTGAACCCAGAAATCAAGCTTGGCACCAACCAAGCCGCCACCGTGCGCTGTTTTCGCACTACCACCCAGAGTCAAATCGTGGTATAATATCAAAAATTTATAGGAGAGTTATTTTTTATGAAAACTACAGTCAAGAAACTGTCTGATACTCGCGTTGAAATCAAAGTCGTACTAGATAGCAAAGATTTGGAACCAGCCAAAAACCAAGCCCTCGAACGTTTGGCTAAAGAAGTCAAAGTTGAAGGCTTTAGAAAAGGCAAAGTCCCAACCGACATCGCTGCTAAATTTATTCCTGATAATGACTTGAGCCGCGAAGCCGCCGACATTGCTGTCCGCACCACCGTCATCGAAGCCTTTACCACGAACGAAAAATCCCCACTCGTGATTCCACGCGTTGAAATTACCAAATATGTACCAAACGAAACTCTCGAATACACCGCTACGGCCGACATTTTGCCAGAAGTCAAACTTGGCGATTACAAAAATCTCGGCGTCAAGCGCGAAAAAGTTGAAGTAAAAGAATCCGACGTCAAAGATGTGCTCAACAACATCGCCAAATCATTCGCCGAGAAGAAAGCCATCAAGCGTGCCGCCAAAGATACCGACGAAGTTATCATCGACTTTGTAGGCAAAAAAGACGGCAAGGCCTTCCCGGGCGGTTCCGCCAAAGATTACCACTTGGTACTTGGCTCCAAAACCTTTATTCCTGGCTTTGAAGAGGGAATTATTGGCAAAGAACCTGGCGACAGCTTTAATCTTGACCTCACCTTCCCTAAAGATTACGGTAACGAAGAGCTCGCCGGTGCCAAAACCACTTTTGAAGTACTCTTGAAACAAGTTAACGAAGTCGTAATGCCAGAAATCAACGACGACCTCGCCAAAAAATGCGGCCCATTCAAGACTATTGCCGAGCTCAAAGCCGACATCAAGAAAAACATCGCCTCCCAAAACGACCACCGCTTGGAAGAGAATTACAAGGATGCTTTGATTGAAGCTTTAGTGAAAAAATCCAAAATCGCCGCACCAGAAATCCTCATCGACGACCAAATGCGCATGATTAAAGACGATCTTACCCGCAACGCCGCTTCTCAGGGCCTCAGCCTCGAAGAATATTTGAAGCAAGCAGGCGAAACCGAAGAATCTTGGGAAAAACAGGCTCGCGCCGTCGCCGAAGCCCGCGTTAAAGCTTCTCTCGCCCTCCAAGTTTTGGCCCGCGACCAAAAAATCACTGTCAAAGACGATGTTGTCGAAGCAAAAATCGCTGAACTCCGTGAAATCTACAAAAAATCCCCTGAGGCACTCAAAAACCTCAAGGATCCAAACGTCAAAATGGATATCAGAAACCGTCTCATCATCGAAAAAACCATCGATTTCATCATTAAAGCCCAAAAGTAAAAAGGCATTAGAAATCCCCCGTGCTCTTAGGAACACGGGGGATTTTTTGTTGCTTAATAGTTAAGTAAGTACAGTAACAGGAAAGCAGCAAATACTGCGAGAATCCCTACCAATAATACAGCAGAGCCCCACTTCTTTTGCGAGTTTCCTTGAGCGTCCATTTTACTACTTGTCGCCTCGTACAAGGCGATTAATTCGTTTCCTTTCCGCATCAGTTCACCTCCTTAACTCATTGTAGACGGATAATAGTACCAATTGGAACAATGCCCGCCCTGGCAAAACTCAACCTTCCGTGTTTCGGTCGTGATACCATCGTTGGTCTCGACAGCGATATCAACCCAGAGGTTGCCGTCATCGTCACAGACGATTTCGGAGACAATATCTCCGGGCTCATACTTCGGACCATAAAGGTCACCATTAATGATCCCGACCACCAGAATTACAACAACAACTACAGGCATCATGACCTTAATAAACCATAAATGCGCAAAAAAATCATCCATACGATCACCTCCTAAAAAAGTAGGGGCTTAAAGCAACAAAAATTTAAATAACGCCCCCCATACTTTAATTATAGCACAAAATCACAGAAAAATCAAGGGTGCTTATGTTTAGAACAAGGAAATGGACAAAAAATAGCCCCCGCAAGCAAACTTGCGAGGGCATACCTTTTTATTCTTCACCTCTGTCTTCGGGAAACTCGATGAAAGTTACCCCATATCCTCCAGATACCTCCTTAATAGCTCCCACCTTTCCAGGCAGATGCACGGTATAAACCCCATTTTCGGGCTTATCCTGAGAAACCAGGTCAATCCAGAGCTCTCCGTCCTCCGTGACATAAAACTTACATAACTGCCCCGGAGTATCCGGCACGTAAAGCGTCCGACGCTCGCCGTTTTCGTAATAGCGAACCTCGAGAATTTTGCCTTCGCGCTTGGCGCCGTAATAATTGACGTAAACCAAGAACATAAGCGCCGTAACCAGAAAAATAATAAATGTTATGACAACGGCAAACCATCTCTTCGCTTCCTTACACCACTTCTCTTTTTTCTCACTCATTTTGCACCTCCTATGCAATCAATTGCAGAAAAACCAATGTGATCGCGAGTCCGGACCACATCAAAACCTAAACCCTCCATCTCGTAGGGTCAGTTCCTCTTCGTTCTCGTATTTCGAGAACCAATCCTCTGACATCATTCACCTCCCATACAAAAAGTAGGCGTAAAAGCAACAAAGTATTAAAAAACGCCCCCTATACTTGTATTATAGCATAAACACCTTAAATAGTCAATATGAAGGCGCCAAAAACTACCCCAAAATGCTTTTCTTTTCTACAAAAGTATGCTATAATCCATGAAAGAGTTTCATCTCGTTTATTATTGCTGTATCGATAAACGGGGAAAATATCAATTTAAATAAGGAATTTTAATTGTGCCAACAATTAATCAATTGATTCGCAAGCCTCGTAAAAGTGCTGCGAAGAAATCCAAAGCTCCAGCTCTTGGTTCCATCATCAACACTTTGAAAACCAAGCGCTACGAGAAAGAAGCTCCACTCAAACGTGGTGTCTGTATCAAAGTAACTACCAAAACCCCAAAGAAACCAAACTCCGCTATGCGTAAAGTTGCTCGTGTGCGCCTTACCAACGGTCAAGAAGTTTGGGCCTACATCGGTGGTGAAGGTCACAACCTCCAGGAGCACGCTGTTGTGCTCGTCCGCGGTGGTCGTGTGCCAGATCTTCCAGGTGTGCGTTATCACATCGTTCGTGGTACGCTCGATCTCCAAGGTGTTCAAGGTCGCAAACAAGGCCGTTCTAAATACGGTGCTAAAAAGGAGGATAAGTAATTATGCCACGCAAAACTACTAAATCCCTAGAGCGCAAAGTTTCACCAGATCGCAAATATCAATCCATCTTGGTGCAACGCTTGATCAACAAATCTATGCTCGATGGCAAAAAACAAGCCGCAGAACGCGCTGTTTACGCCGCCATCGAAGGCGCTGCCAAGAAACTTAAAAGCGAAAACCCAGTTGAGGTGCTTGAAAAAGCTATCGCCAACGTCAGCCCAGATTTCGAAGTTAAATCTCGCCGCGTAGGTGGTGCTAACTACCAGATTCCATTCCCAATCGCTGGTCACCGCCAACTTCACTTCGCCTTCTCTTGGCTCGTACAATCCGCCCGCGCTCGCGGCGGCATGCCATACGAAAAACGCCTCGAAGCCGAAATTGTTGACGCTTACAACGAAACCGGTGCCGCCTTCAAGAAGAAAGAAGACTGCCACCGCATGGCCGAAGCCAACCGTGCATTCGCACACTTCGCTCGCGGCTAATCACATTGATTACAAAAAGAGCCTCTCGGGGCTCTTTTTGGTCGTTATCTCATAATGCAATAAAATTAGAGTTTTCTAAAACTTGTAATTCCGCCGCGATAAAAATCACAACGGTTAGTCGGATTCTCGACGAAATTTCAGTTTCGTACTCGAATCCGTAACCGTTGTAATTTTTATCCGGGTAATTCTAAATGTTTCTCAGAATCCAATTTTTACTAACCAACCAGTTCATGATTTTGCTTTTATAGCGTAGGAAACACTTTTTCGAGCTTTTTATTGTGTTTCGAAGAACATAACCCATAAAAAAATAACGAAGAAGCCTTGGTTTCTTCGTTATTTTTTAAACGTTCTGAGGAACACAATAAAAAGCTCTTTAAGCGTATTCTTATGCTATAATAAAAAGCATGAACGGGTTGGGCATCACAGATATCGAAACTCTGTCCAAAATCGAAAAACGGACCCGCGCCTGCGACTATCTTTCTGTGGCGCAATTATTTTTGCAAGACAATTTTTTGCTCGAACGCCCACTAACTTTTGACGATATCAAACCACGCTTGCTCGGCCACTGGGGCACCTGTCATGGTATTAATGTCGCTTACGCCAACCTCAAGGCCTCATTCTTAGACGATCCAAACTTTTCATTCATCTTAGGGCCTGGCCACGGCTTTCCAGCCTTGCAAGCCAATCTTTTCTACGATGGCGACCTTGAAAAGGTCGACGAAAAAGCCACGCGTAATCAAGCCGGCCTTGCCTATATTTGCCGCAACTTCTCTTGGCCAGATGGTTTTCCGTCCCACGCTAGCCCATTTACTCCAGGCGTCATCACCGAAGGCGGTGAGCTCGGATATGCTCTTGCTAACGCCTATGGCATGGCTCTCGGCCACTCCGAAAAAACCATCGCTGTTTTGATTGGCGACGGCGAACTCGAAACCGCCACCGCGCTAGATTCTTTGAACCTCAAAAACCTCCTCGGCGGCAAAGAGAACGGCAAAATCCTGCCAATTCTACACTTAAACGGCTACAAAATTTCCGCTCCAACCATCTACGCTCGCAAATCCGAAAGGGAATTAAATGAAATGATCCGCGGCTTTGGCTTCGAACCAATTTTGATCTACAAAGATTCACCAGAAGCCTTCCAAAACGCCCTCGCCGCCAACGTCGAATCGCCATTCTTCATCCTGAAGACTGAAAAAGGCGCCACCGGCCCAAAC
>CAMZAW010000014.1 GCA_947304335.1 uncultured Candidatus Saccharibacteria bacterium
GCCAAGTGATTGCCAAACCAGGCACCATCACCCCACACACCGAATTTGAAGCTCAGGTTTACATCCTTAAGAAAGAGGAAGGTGGCCGCCACACTCCATTCTCAAAGGGTTACAAACCACAATTCTACTTCCGCACCACCGATGTTACCGGTGAAGTTGAGCTCCCAGCTGACAAAGAAATCGTCATGCCTGGCGACCAAGTCACCTTCAACGTCAAACTTCTTGCCCCAGTCGCTATGAACAACAACGACCGCTTCGCTATCCGCGAAGGTGGCAAGACTGTTGGTTCTGGTGTTATCACCAAGGTTATCAAATAATAACCCGCGGTTACCGCTAAAAAATCGCCCTTCGGGGCGATTTTTTGTGCTTTCTAGCCGCAAATAGTAGATTGACTTTTTAGGCAACTTGTGCTATAATATAAGTGGTCAAGTTTTTATTGGCCCAAAATCTACACAAAGGAGGTGCTTATCATGAAGATGAGCGTCTTGATCTTTTTCGTAACATTCGTTGTTGCCTGGTATGGCATCCCGATGGCGATCGGCTGGTTCGCAGAAAAGCGGCACGTGCCGTTACTGCCACCGATCCAGAGCTGGGCATATTTCCCCGGAAATCTCGCCATCCCCTTTATGCTCTATGCCTTGTATAAGGAGTATAAAAAGGGCCCGCAGCTCGAAAGGTGGATGTATGGGAGCTGGTTCTCGGTAGCGGTAATCGTAGTCGTATTTGCGATTTTAATCGTAGTAATACGACATGACTACAGTTTCTACCGGTATCGCGCGCAGTGGAGCCCCACGAAGATTTGGCACGACGCGGTTGCATATCTGATTATGTCGACCAGCATTGTGCGTTTCGCGCTCCCGCTGGCAATCCAGTTCTTCCGCGGCAAGGTCGAGTTCCAAGATAAGACATACGTATGTATGTTCTTAATTGCATTGGCCGGCTACGCCGTATGCGTGGTTCTGGATTGCATGAACCCTGCGGACGAAGACCGCGTTTACGCCCGTCATCCCTATGACTGGGGCGAAGACTACCGCGGTCACCGCGCATCAAGACGGCAACAAATCGAATAAGAATAAAGCTCGCTACAATTGTAGCGAGCTTCATTCATTTGTAGATAAATTTTTGCCGGCGCAGCCAGGCTTTTCTAGCAAATTTTACCACCCCTATTATTACAACAATCAAGGCTGCGATGATGATTAAAAGCACCGGCAAGGGAACAATAAAGAACACTCTTGTAGCCGTTTCTACCACGCCGCTCGCCGTTTTTACCGTATATTCCGCAATAAACAGCCCAAAACCAGGCGTTTCATCCCAAATATCCGTAATTTTGCGCGGCACCGAGCCAGGGAGCAGGGAAATAGCCGCGGTATTATTGTAAACCTCGCGTCCCAGGATAGTCCTAACAGTAAGCGTACTCTCTACGCCAACATCAATATTGCCATTATTTGTTACCGTCACACCGCCGTAAATCACGGCATTTTCAAGATTTTTGCCGTCTTTACTCTTAAGTGAGCGATCCGACTTACGCTCTAAAACAAGGTCCGTCACTGCCACGTCGTCAATCGTCTTGCCGCCGCTGACGTGCCCATAAAGCAACATTCCCACGCGTGCCGACGAGGTAATCGTGCCTTCGCCCTCGTTTTTACTTTCCACGAAAATCACCGCATATTGCCCGCCATCAGGGATGCTATCTGGCACAAACACCCTGAAGCTCACCTCGCGCTTAGCGCATGGCGCTACTCTGATCTCTAGATTATCTACCAAACCGCCACTAGCATCCAAAAACTTAATCCAGCGACTAAGCTGCGTGAACGTGGTTTCACTTTCAAAATCCTTTTTTTCCTCGCCATCTGAGTAGGGCGCCGCATAAATCTTAAAAACACTCTCTTTGTTGGCCTGATTTTGCACTGTAAAAGTCTCATCAAGGCGCGAACCACCGCCATCTATAATGAGGTTCTTAGAAACTGGGTTTACCAGCACACCAGAAGAAGCACCGCATTCCTCGGCCAAAACCGCCTTGGAACTGCAAAAAAACGTCGCAAGAACCAAGATTAAACCCGCCAAAAACTTTTTCATACCCCCCATTATACACGAAAAACCGCAAAAAAAGCGGGGTCCCTTTGTTTGGGACCCCGGTGGGGCAACTTTGTAATCACACGCCGAAGGCGCCGCCCGCGATGAGCAGCATGAGGGCGAAGCAGATAACCACAATGGTCAGGATGATTGCGATTGCAATCTTGCGACCCTTGCTCATCTTCGGAGCCGGCTTAGCGTAGCTAGCCTTCCAGTTCTCAACGCCCTGCTCGACAACCTGCTTCTCAATTTCCTTCTGTGTTTTCTTTCCAGCCGTTGCGAAACCGCTGGGAATTGTTGCTAAATTGCTAGTCTTAGACTCGTTATTCTGTGTACTCATAGGAGCACCCCCTTTTTTTTGTATTTTTGTACTTCATATTATACCACAAACGCCCAAAAAAGTCCAGAGGGGACGCGAAACTTGATTTTTCGCGCAAAATTTGCTATAATTAAAAGATAAACCAATATTAATCATCCATTCTCAAAAACTTATCGACGGATCATCTAAGAATTCATCTGAGGTTATGAGAAAAGAAAGGAAAACATGGCTGAAGCCAAAAAAGCTGCCCCAAAAGCAGAAGGACTCAAAATCCGCATCCGCTTAAAAGCCTATGACCACCGTGTCATCGACCAAAGCACCAAACAAATCGTAGATACCGCTATCCGCACCGGCGCCTCTGTATCTGGTCCAGTGCCTCTTCCAACCAAGCGCTCTACCTTTACCGTAGTTAAATCCCCACACGTCTACAAGACCGGTGGTGAAGCCTTCGAAATGAAAGTCCACAAACGCTTGATCGATATCAATAACGCCACCCCAAAAACCATCGAGAGCCTTCAAAATCTCTCTTTGCCTGCTGGCGTCGATGCCGAAATCAAAATGTAATAAAACTACATTAAAGAGCCCTTAACCGGGCTCTTTTTTGTGCTATAATACTTTTATGAAATTAATCGCTAAATTGAAGAAGCGTTTTTACTTTGTTGCTGCAAAATACTTCCGACACTTCGCAAAACGCTCCCTGAAACGCTGGCATCCCCGTATTATCGCTATCACCGGCTCCGCTGGTAAAACCACCATGCTGCACATCGCCGAGCACGAGCTAAACGGCAAAGCCCACTATTCGCACGACGCAAACTCGGCCTTTGGTGTATCTTTTGATATTCTAGGCATCAAGGGAATTAAAGGCTCTAAATCCCGCTGGATTTACCTAATTCTCGCCGCCCCTATTAAATCGCTCTATTATAAGCATAAAGAGCCATTTTACGTCGTTGAAATCGACGGCGAGCGCCCACACGAGACCGAATTTCTCGCTACCTGGCTGAAACCAGAGGTCACCGTCTGGGTATCGATTGGCCTGTCTCATGCTGTTCAGTTCGAAAACGAAGTCGAATCCGGCCACTTTAAGAATCTCGCCTCTGCAATTACGGCCGAGTTCGCCACTCTTCCGCAAAACACTCAAAAACTGGTCTATATCGACTCCGAGCAGCCTCTGATGCGCGAAGCCACCAAAGATATCAAGGCCAAAGTGATCGCCTTCAAAAAGTCCGACCTCAAAAAGTATGTCGTCTACCCAAATTACACCGATTTCACCTACGGTAGCACTACTTTCCACTTCAACCACCCGCAACCACGCGAAATCGCCTATCAACTACTGGTAGCTCAAGACCTCATGCGCTATCTCAAAATGCCATTTAACCCAGATTTTTCCGATCTCGATATGCCGCCAGGCCGCAGCAACTATCTCCGTGGCAAAAAGGGAATCAATATTATCGATAGTAGCTATAACGCCCATATTATCTCTGTCGCATCCATTCTTGATATGGTCAGGCGTTTGCACGCCGAGGAAAAATGGCTAATTATCGGCGATATCGTCGACCAAGGCTCCATCGAGGGCGACGAGCACCAAAAACTCGCCGAATTGATTGCGGAAGCCAAGCCAGACAACATTATCTTGGTTGGCCGCCGCACCAAAAAATACACTGCGCCACGCCTCAAGGAACTCGGTTATTCCGCCCACACCACTCTTGACCCACGCAAGGCTCTTGAATACATCGAAAAACACACCACCGGCAAAGAAACCCTGATCTTCAAGGGTAGCCAATATCTCGAGTGGATTATCGAAAAACTCCTCGAAGACCCAGCCGACGCTGATAAGCTCTGCCGCCGCGAAAAGGCCGCTGTGGCCCGCCGTAAGAAATGGGGGCTAGACTAACATGCCAACTCTCTATATCATTCACGGGTGGACCTACACCGTTGAGCCATGGGCTAAAACCATCGCCCTGCTCGAAAAGCACGGCCTCAAAGTTAAAATGTTGCACGTGCCTGGCCTTACTGAGCCATCCGACAAAGTCTGGACCATCGAAGATTACGTAAAATGGGCCAATCAAAACATCCCAGATGGCGCCATCGCGCTTGGCCACTCTAATGGCGGACGCATTCTCTTAAATCTTTGCGCCAAAAAGCCAAAAAAGCTAAAAAGCCTAATTCTTCTTAGCGCCGCTGGTATTTACGAGCCATCCAAGAGAAAAGCCTTAGTCAAAGCGATGGCTAAAATCGGCCACCCACTTAAAAAGGTGCCGCTTGTTAGTAAAGCATTCCATCGCCTCACCGGCTCCACCGACTACGCCCGCGCTCCTAAAAATATGCAAACTACCCTCGAGAACATGCTAAAATCCGACCAATCACTAAATATCGAGGCCGTTACCACCAAAACCCGCATTTTATGGGGTAAAAAAGACACCATCACCCCACCGCGCCACGCCGAAAAAATGGCCAGCCGCCTGCCGAACGCCAATTTGCAGCTTTTCGACAACTGGACTCACGCTCCATACATCTCTCACCCAGAAGAGCTCGCCAAAGCCATTTTGACCACCTATAAGGAGCTTTTGTAATGGGGTACTGCTTCCTCGGCCAAGCCGCTCACTACTCCCGCCGCGAACGCCTGGCTCATACTTTTGCTGTGGGCCACAAAAAGGATGCCAAAAACCTTACTAAGTATCTTGAAAAACGCTACTCTGGCACTGCAATTCTCACCAAAAACGGCCGCTCCGCTCTCTGTTTGGCGCTTAAAAACCTTCTGCCTAAGGGCTCCGAAGTAATCGCGAATGGCTTCACCTGCTACGCTGTCTACGAAGCCGTCAAAACTGCCGGCATGACACCTGTTTTTGCCGACATCAACAAGGAAGACCTCAACTTTACTATCGAGAGCATCAAAAAAGTGCTTACCAAAGACTCTAAAGCCATTATCATCCAAAACACCTTGGGCAACCCAGTTAATATTGTAGCCATCGAAAAATTTGCCAAAGACAACGGCCTAATTATTATCGAGGATCTCGCGCACTGCGCCGGTCTCAAGTATGCCGATGGCCGCGAAGCTGGCACCGTCGGTGCCGCCACTATCCTCAGCTTCGGCAAAGACAAGTCTATTGACACAATTTCGGGTGGCGCTTTGATCGTCCGCACCCCTGTTGAGAAGCCGATTGCAGCGCCTAGCAAAGCTCCGAAATTCGCCGATACTTTCCGCACCCGCTTTTATCCTTTGATTGCCGGCATCTCCCGCGGCTTGCAACATATTAAGCTCGGTGGCCCATGGCTAAAACTGATGCTAAAACTCCACTTTATTGAGCGCTCCGCCGATAACAAACTCGACCTCACCCGCCGCCCAAACCGTTTTGCCGCCAAACTCGCCTTAAAACAACTACAATCCAGCAGCAAAATGCCACTTCGCAAATTTGCCCTAGTGAATAATCGCGAAGAGCTCCTCAAAAAGCTCAAAAAGCAAGGCTTCTTCTTTGATGGTTTTTGGTACGAACGTCCAATCTCCCCAGAACGCTACTATAAAAAGGTCAAATTCGACGAATCTGCCTGTCCAGTAGCTACCGAGGTTGCCGCCTCAATTATCAACATCCCAACCCATTACTCTAGCGAAAAACTCCAACCCGCAATTAAACTTATTAAGGAATACACAAGATGAACTGGGCTAAAACTTGCGCCAAATATCCTGAAGCAAACTTCTACCAATCCCCAAACTGGGCCAAAGTCAACGAATTAATCGGTGACAAAGCCATCATGAAAGACCTCATGAACGATGGTTTAGTTCTTGCGATTGTCAGGAATGCCAAACGCGGTCGCTATCTTGAAATTCCTTGCGGCCCAATCATCGACTGGAAAAATAAAGCCGCCATTAAGGAGGCTTTCACGGAAATCACCAAAATCGCCAAAGAAAACCGCTGCGTTTTTGTACGTCTCCGTCCACAACTCCTCGCCACCCCAGAGAATTTGAAGCTTCTAAAATCTCTCGACCTTCGCCCATCACCAATGCACCTAGCCGCCGAACATACTGTAATTATTAACCTTGAAAAATCCGAAGAAGAGCTCCTAGCTGATATGCGCCGCCAAACTCGTTACGAAGTAAAACAGGCCGCCAAACAGGGAATCGTACTTGAAAAAAGCAATACGGAAGAGATTTTCAAAGAGTTCCACACTGTGCAGCTCGAAACCGCCAAACGTAAAGGCTTCATCCCACCAAAACTCGAGAATTTGCTCGCCGAACGCGAAGCTTTTGGCGACGACGCTTTGATTTACGTTGCCTACACTGCCGAGCATGAGCCAATCGCCTACGGCCTCATCTTAAAAGACCTCAACGAAGCCGAATATTACGAAGCCGCTTCCACTGATTTAAACCGCCGCCTGCCAGGCGCCTACGCTTTGATCTGGGAAGTTATCAAGGATCTCAAGAAGACTAACATCAAGCGTTTCAACCTTTATGGCATCGCGCCACCAAACCAACCACATCACCGTTACGCTGGTGTCACTACCTTTAAGACTGGCTTCACTAATGAAAAGACCGAATACGTTCCAGCCCACGACTTTGTAGTATCAAAAGTTAAGTATCTAAAAAACCTGGTGGTCGAAACCGCCCGCCGCAAAAAGAGGCACCTATGAACATAATCGATGCAACCGATCGTAAAGCTTGGGATGATTTTATCACCTCGCACGAAGAGTCTAACTTTTTGCAATCCTGGGACTTTTACGAATTTCACACCGCCCGTGGCAAAAAAGTTGTTCGCCGCCTCGCCGTTGACGATGAAGGTAAAATCCTCGGTGCCTACGCTGGTGTAGTCGAAACCGCCAAGCGCGGTCGCTATTTGGCGATTGCCGGTGGCCCAATTTTAGACTGGACGAATAAAAAACTTGTTCAAGCTGTTTTTGACGACATCAAAAAAATTGGCGAGAGCGAAAAGTGCGTATTTGTACGCGTCCGCCCACAGCTCGAGCTTTCTGATAAATCGTTGAAACTCATGCAAAGTCTCGGCCTTAAGAAAGCTCCAATGTATCTCTCGGTAGAATACGCTGGCATCCTTGATATCTCTAAATCCGAAGAGGAAATTTTGGCTGGCGCCTCACAAGGTTTCCGTCGCAAACTCCGCAAAGCCGAAAAAGCCGGCATCACCGTTGAAACTTCCACCGATCCAAAAATCGTCAAAACCTTCTACGAAATCGAGGTGGGGCACGCCAAACGCCAAAAGTTTGTCGCTTTTTCTGAAAGCTTCCTCACTAAACAATTCACCGCTTTTGCCGAAAATGGCGAAGCTATCATGTATACCGCAAAACTAGGGAAAGATATCTTGGCGCAAAACTTCATGATCTTCTACGGCGACGAAGCCTCCTATCACTACGGCACGTCGACAGATCTTGGCACTAAATATTCCGCCGCTCCACTTTTGCACTTAAAAGCCATGGAAGAGGCCAGAAACCGCGGCATCAAGCGCTATAACTTATGGGGAATTGTCGGTACCGACGAAACCAAACACCGTTTCTACGGCGTCTCCGAATTCAAACGCAGCTTCGGCTGCACCGAATTAAAGTACACTCCAGCGCATGATTTTATTTTGAATAAACCAAAATATCTCTTAAATAAAACGGTTGAGGATATTAGAAAACATTTTCGTCACGTATAAAGCAGGCCATTAAATAGCTTTTTTCTCGGACACGCTCCAGGGCGCTCGCCCAAGCTTATGGTCCGAGAAAAAACTATTTAATGGCTTCTTTTTATGTAGCAAAAATGTGTTATAATAAGCTTAAGCATTTTAATTAAGGAACTACTATGGCTCATATTAATCGAAAATACATTGATCGCCACTGGTTGGTGTTTATATTTAGGGGCGCACTCGCGCTGATTTTTGGTTGGTTCGCACTATTTAAAGGTGACATGACCAACATCCCACTAATTTTCTCGTTCGTTAGCGTCTACCTGCTTTCGATTGGTATCATTGACTCCGCTGGCGCTCTTTATAATTCCAACAAAAAACACGGTTGGGTAAATTCTATTATTGATGCCGCTGTCGATATCATCGCTGCTCTCGTCTTAATTTTCCTTGCCAATAACGAACTCGTGTTCCAACTTATCGTTATCTCGATTTACACCTGTATCTCGGGCCTTATCGATATCTTCCACGGTTTTATTTCCACCACCGATCCAACCGACCGCTTCATCCGCATCCTCGCCGGCTGCTGTGGCTGTATTATGAGCTTCGTAATCCTTAACGCTGGCAACTTTGAATTGCCTACCTTCATCCGCTTCTTCGGTGTCTACGCCGTTATCGTCGGCATCACCAGCATGATTTATGGCGTCCACAACAGAGCTCAAATCACAGAGGATTCTGTTGCTAGAAAAGAAACCGCCAAGAAAACTACCAAAAAGCGCGTTGCTTCTAAAAAAGCTAAATAAGTGCTATAATTAAGTCTCAAAGGAGACAAATAATGAATTATAAAGCCCCAAAGAAGGCTATCATTACCGACGCTGGTTTTGCTAGCCGTTACTTGCCTATCACTAAGACTATTCCAAAGGCTATGATTCCAATTGGCGCCAAACCAGTCATGCAATACTGCGTTGAAGAGTGTGCCAAGGCCGGCATCGAAGAAATTATCATCGTTGCTACCCCAAACTCTAAATCTAAAGAAATCTACGAAGATTTCTTCCACAACCCAGCCGACAACGTCCGCACTTTGCTCGAAAAACAGGGCAAAGCCAAACGCTTTGAGCCAGTTAAAGAAATCTTGGATTTTCCAAAAATCACCGTCATCGAACAAGATCCAACTTTGCCTTATGGCAACGGTTCACCAGTAGCCTCGGCTCGCAAATTCATTAACGACGACGAAGCCTTCTTTGTACTTTACTCAGACGATATGGTGTTTGGCAATTCCGCCATTAAAGATTTGCTTGACGCCTTTAATGAGCACCCAGATGCCACCGCCATCATCGCTGGCCAACTCGTGCCACATGAAGAAATCAAGAAATATGCTTCTATTGACTACGATAAAGAAACTTCTGTGCTTCGTGGCTTGGTTGAAAAACCAAATCCAGAAGATGCCGCATCGGACCTCGCTTCCTACGGTCGTTATCTTTTAACCCCAGAAGTCTTTGAGTTCTTGAATCCAAATCATACTGGTCTTGATGGCGAGCTCTGGACCGCCGATGCTATCGCAAGCCTCATCCCAACCGGCAAAGTTTTCGTCAAAGAAACCACCGGCAAATGGATGACCACTGGCGATCCAAAGAACTACTTCCTCGCACACCTTGAATATGTTCTGGGGAACAGCGACTATGCCGACGACGTTCGCAAATTTGTCGCCGAGAATTAATGTGATATAATAAGCATAAGGAGAAAATATGAACGTAGCAGAATGGATTTTAGTAGCATTTCTTAGCGTAACACTACTTATCTTTCTTATCCTTGGTATCGTTCTACTCGTCAAACTTATTGGCATCACCAAAGAAGCCAAGAAAATCATCATCAAAGGTCAAGATATTGCCGAAAACGCCAACGGAGTCGTTGAAAACGTCAAAGACATGACTTCGATCGGCGGAGTAGTCAAAACCTTTGCAGATAAATTTGTTCCAAACGAAAATAAAGGAAAGGAAAAAAGCGATGGGCAAAGAGAAGAAAAAGGGCGGTAAAGGAAAATTTTTCCTTGGAGCATTGCTCGGCGGTGTCGCTGGTGTATTTGCAGGCAAAGCCATAGCAAAGAAATCCAGTGAAACCAAAAAAGCTGCCGCAGCTAAACCAGCCGCCAAACCAGCTGCTAAAACCGCTGCCAAGAAAACTGCAGCCAAACCAGCAGCCAAAAAGACAGCTTCCAAAAAATCTACTAAGAAAGCTTAAGTGAACAAAAGTTACCACCAAAAAGTGGTAACTTTTTTGTTTTTAGTACTTGATTTTTCAAAACGTTTATGTTAATCTAAGTTTAGAGTGTAAGGTTATTTGGCCCTAATATCAAAACTAAAACTAAAACAAAAGGGTCAAAAAATGTCAAAACAAAACTTCAAGATTGGGCAAAATTTTGTCCCAAACATTTTGTTTTTGTCATGTAGTGCAGTACTACTACTTTTTGCTGCTGTTTTGGCTGTTTCTCCTGTTGCATCTCATACCAATGCTTTAGTACAAACTGGTGAAGACGGATTAAGCCTAGTCACCAACCAAGTAGTAGATGCTACAATCAGACCAGAAGAAAATGGCTCACTTAGTATCATTAAAGATACGGTTACGGGCAGTACCAATTCACAGTATGGTTACGAGATCTATATTTCAGTTAACTCAGATGAAGTTAATGATATCTATTTGAACGGTAATGCAAGCAACGATGGTGCTAACCAAAAGATTAATGCTACTACTGGCACTTATGACACTCCTGCCGCTTTAGACTTAACCAATGGTGCTACTTGGGGCTATGCTATTGCTAGTCTTGGTAGCTTTGATGCAACTTATAGTGAAACCAATCCAGCAGCTTCCGCTAAATTTGCTGCTATGCCAGTAATTGAAAATAAACAACTTATTCATGAATCTAGTTCTGCGATTACTGATGATGAAACCGAAATCTATTACGGCATTAAGGCAGATTCAACCTTGGAACCAGGCCTATACAAAACCGAAATTCTTTACACCGCCGTACCAAAGCCGGCACCAAGAGTAGCAAAAGCGATTCTCGGCGATAACGGTAACCTCAACCTCGTCTACGATAGCCTCACTTATACGGTCGGCGAAAATTACACCGACAACCTTAGCGAAACCGAAATTACTGGTGTGTTCGAAATCCCAGTCAGTGGTACCCTCGAAGAGTATCATAGCCTTGTCGGTATCGACGACACCAGGGACGAAGTGCTTTCGGTCAACTTCGACACCAGCTTCCAAGACTACACGCCATACAACACCGCATTTTGGTTCGACTGGTTGACGAATGCTCGCTCATTTACTAACGTAGAGAATCTTAACACTAGCGAAGTCAGGAACATGGCCCACATGTTCGACGGTGTTGGCCGCGGCGATAACATTGCCACCCTAAATTTGGGCAACCTCAAGTCGTGGGATGTTGGAAACGTCATTAACGCAGAGAGCATGTTCCAATCCACAGGTTATAATACGGCTAACTGGACTCTTGATCTAGACGGCTGGGACTTCAGCAATCTCGCAAATATGCAATCAATGTTTGCGAACACCGGATATAATTCGGAAAGTGTGACTTTAATCCTAACGGATTGGAATGTGCCAAATGTAGTTAATATGCGCGAGGCCTTTGATGATGCCGCAGAATACGCCCAATCAGTCAGTATTGATGTAAGCGACTGGACACTGGGTAAACTACAAATTACACAAGACGCTTTCTACCAAACTGGTAGGTATTCGGAAGAATTCTCTCTAGTCGGCCTCAGCGACTGGGATATGAGTACGGTTATGAATCTGAGAACCATGTTCCAAGACATGGCTACAGAAGTGGAAGATTTCGAGCTTGAGGTTAAAAACTGGGACCTCAGCAGCGCCACAGATTTATACGGATTATTTGATAGCGTTGGGTACAACTCCCTGACCTTCACGATGGACGTTAGTGGATGGACTTTTGGTAACGACGCAGACTTGTCGTATATATTCGAGTATGCCGGTTTTGGCAAATCTGGCTCTACAGATTGGAGCCTAAATGTAACTGACTGGACTTTTGGCAGCAACCCAACCCTTACGTATGTTTTCTTTGATACCGGCTATAACTTTGACACCTGGACCATGATTGGTGCGTCAACTTGGGACGTCAGCGCCATCACAAATTTCGATAGTCTCTTCGAGTACACCGGTTATAACTCCTCCTCTTGGGACATCGGAGACCTCAGTAGCTGGGTCACAAGCAATGCGACCTCTATGAATAACATGTTTAAAGATGCTGGATATAAAGCTGGCACCAACTTCACTATTGGCGACATTAGTGGCTGGGATGTACAACAGGTTACGAACCACAGTTATTTCATGACAACTGAGAGCGCCGAGGTTCCTCCTCACGGCGTAACACAACCAAGCTGGCCAGCACAACCTTAGCTATCTTTGTGCTATAATTAAACTATGTCAAAAGTGGAGTTAAAACCGAGTGACTATGTTCACTTACATAATCACACTCATTATTCGCTCTTGGATGGTTTGACCAAAATTCCAGAGCTCGTTGACTATGTCAAAGAGCAGGGAATGGAAGCAGTCGCCGTCACCGATCACGGCACGATGAGTGGCTTGGTTGAGCTCTACAAATGCTGTAACGACGCTGGCATCAAACCGATTCTCGGCCTTGAGGCCTACGTGGCCGCCCGCAAAATGACCGACAAAGACCCGGCTCACGATAAGCAGCGCTTCCATATTACTTTGCTTGCCATGAACAATACCGGCTTTGAAAACCTCTGCCGCATTATGTCTAACGCCGAAATCCACGGCAAATACTACAAACCACGCACCGACCACGATGAGCTCGAAAAATACAACGAGGGCATTATTTGTCTTTCTGGTTGTATGGGTTCCGAAATCTCCGAAGCCATCCGTGCCGACGATGACGAGCGCGCCCTAAAACTGATTGATTGGTATCGCAACGTCTTTAAAGACCGTTTTTACCTCGAGATGCAGGATCACGGCCATCCAAAATCTTCTACTCATTCAGCCGAGCAAAAGAAGGTCAACGATTGGCTAATGGCACACGCTGAGGGGCTTGGCCTGCCGCTTGTTGTCACCTGCGATGCTCACTACCTGAAACACGAAGACCAAGATGCCCATGAGGTTCTACTTTGTGTGGGTACCGCCGCCAACCTTTCTGACCCAAACCGCATGACTTTGAAGGATTTTGACCTCCACGTTATCTCCGCTGAGGAGATCATCGACCACTGGCAAGACACTTGCCCAGAAGCCGTGTTAAACACCAAACGCATTGCCGACCGCTGTAATGTAGATTTGCAACTCGGTCGCATTTTGATTCCAAAATTCCCAGTACCAGATGGCGAAGACGAGAAGTCTTATCTTGATAAATTGGTTTTTCGCGGGTTAGTTTTCCGCTATGGTGGTAAAACTGCCGAAGAAGCCGAAAAACTCAGCGTAGCAGAGTGCCGCAAGATCCTTGAGAAAGTCGACAAAGATCGCGACGAAAAAACTCAGATTCTGCCACGTATCGACTATGAGCTATCCGTCGTAGACAAAATGGGCTACAACGGCTACTTCCTCATCGTGCAAGACTTTATTATGTGGGGTAAGAACAAGAACATTGTGTACGGCCCAGGCCGTGGCTCCGCCGCTGGCTCACTTCTCGCTTACGCCCTTCGTATCACCGAGCTTGACCCGCTTAAATATGACTTGCTCTTTGAACGCTTCCTTAATCCAGACCGTATTTCCATGCCAGATATCGATACCGATATCCAGGATACTCGCCGCGACGAGGTAATTGAATACTGTACCGAAAAATACGGCGAAGGCCGCGTATCCAACATCGCCACCTTTGGTAAAATGATGGCTAAAAACGCCGTGCGCGATGTGGCGCGCGTTCTCGAGGTACCTTATGCCGAGGCAGACCGCCTAGCTAAAATGGTTCCAGACCCAGTGATGGGCCACCACTGCCATCTCGCCGACGCCATTAAAGACGTGCCAGACCTCAAAAACGAATACGAAACCAACCCGATTTCAAAAGAAGTCCTCGACTTTGCCTCTCGGCTAGAAGGTACCATCAGAAACCACGGCGTGCACGCTTGTGGCGTGGTGATTGCGCCAGACGACCTCGTTAAATTCTTACCACTTGAAGTTTCCGCCAAAGGCCCAATCGCTGCCCAATTCCCAATGGGCACCGTAGAGGAGCTAGGCCTACTTAAAATGGACTTCCTCGGCCTCTCCAACCTTTCTGTGATCAACAACGCCCTTCGCATGATTCGCAAAGTCTATCACGAAGATATCGACATGTACTCGGTGCCGCTCGACGACCCAGAGACTTACGCGCTTTTGCAGCGGGCCGATACCACCGGCGTCTTCCAGCTTGAATCTGCCGGCATGAAACGCTATTTAAAAGACCTTAAAGCTTCGTCGTTTGAGGATATCATCGCTATGGTGGCGCTTTATCGCCCAGGCCCAATGCAGTTTATCGATTCGTTTATTCGCCGCAAACACGGGGAAGAAGCCATCACCTATCTTCACCCAGGCCTTGAAAATGCACTTAAAAGCACCTACGGTATTATGATTTACCAGGAACAGTTCATGCAGATCTCCAAGGAATGGTGTGGCTTTACTGGCGGCCAGGCTGATACTTTGCGTAAGGCTGTGGGTAAGAAAAAGGTGGATTTGATGAAGAAGGTAAAACCGGAATTCATCAAGGGCGCCGTGGAAATAGGTGGCGCAACCGAAGAAATTGCCGAGACTTTCTGGAGCCAGCTTCTCGACTTTGCTAACTACT
>CAMZAW010000015.1 GCA_947304335.1 uncultured Candidatus Saccharibacteria bacterium
TGCGTCTTATACACGCAGCGTCATAGGTTCGAGTCCTATCGCCCCTACCACAAAATCGCAAACAGCCGCGGGCTGTTTTTTGTGCGAAGCACAAAAAGAGGCGAAGCCTCTGCGATTTTGGGGAAGGACGGCATGCGAAAATGTTTTGCGAAGCAAAACATTTAGAGCGCCGGCCTACCAGGATTTTGGGGAAAGACGACAAGCGATACAGCTCGCTTTGGCGAGCTGTTAGAGCCGTCGGCTTACCAGGATTTGAAACTAAAAAATGGTGCCGCATTACTGCGGACACCATTTGCACCTAATTAACTTTTGCGCGCAATGATTATTTTTTCTTGAGGGTCAAGAAACCATTGCGAGGATTCTCGCAAACCATACGGTCAGCAGGAAGGTCGCATGGGGTACCTTTGCCACCTTTTTCATCTTTAGTGAAGAAATAGATAGTTTGAGGTTTGCCACCGCGAAGAGTAACTTCTGATTTGTGCAAGAAGTACTTAACTCCCTTGCCATTAGTATGTTCGTAAGCCATTTAAGCTTTCCTCCTTAAGTTAATATACTCTTATCTTATGACCCCGGGGAACTTCTGTCAAGGGGTATTTTGGGAAAAAATAGAGAATTTTGGCACCAAAAACCTCAATTTATAGAGGTAATGCTTACACAAAACGGATTGCAATTTTGAGGAAAATCCAAATAAAAATTCGTATAAAAATTACAACAATAATAATCAAGTCTAACAGGATAACGAAACCAGTGAGGGTTGGCGCCCATAGGGGCGAGGCATAGTTTTTGCGATACAACTCCGTTGAAGGGACTTTTGCGATGATGCTATCCTTGATTTCCTGGTCTAGCGCTGGGTATTTATTTATCTCAGTCATCATACAATTGATGTAATTCGGGTTGGTCCAGGCCCAGCCATTTTTCACGGCTTGAGGTTGGCAAACTGCTGCGGCAGCACTATATATATTACCGTTTGGGTTGTCGTCCGATGCAAAGTTAGCTTCGGCCTCGTTTAGCGCCGCAAGCGCTGCTTTGGTGTATTGGCGTTCTAGATAAAATGGCCCAGTGCCAAAGGTGATTCTTTGAGCACCATTGTCGTCTACGACATTGATTACTATATTCGAGAACACAAATTCCTTGAGCTCAGCCAAGGCCTCAGCGATTTGCTCTTCATCTCCGTTTTCGTCGGCCGTGATTACGGCGTCGCGAAGCTCTGTCATTTTAATATGGTCGCGACGTAAAAGCTCTACACTCACAAATAGTAGCGGTACGAGAATCAAAAACAGCTGCCAGTTCTTGAGTGGGCGTAGTTTCTTGAGCCATTTTTTGATTTCGTATTTTTTCATTGCCACCCTATTTTATTTTGTTAATCCTCTTCTGGGATAATTGCGATATGCGATTCTTCGAGTTGAGATTGGTCTACCACGGAAGGAGAGTCCATCATGAGGTCTACGCCGTTGCCGTTCTTTGGGAAGGCCACGATGTCGCGGATGTTCTCGGCGTTTTCGAGTACCATGAAGATGCGCTCTAGGCCAAAGGCACAACCGGCGTGCGGAGGCGCACCAAACTTAAAGGCGTTAAGCATACCAGAGAAGCGAGCTTCAACGTATTCGTTGCTGTAACCGAGAATATTAAACACTTTGTACATAATTTCTGGGTTGTAGTTACGCACGGCACCAGAACAGATTTCGTTACCGTTCATTACCATATCGAACTGATCGGCTACAATAGCGAGTTTTTCTTCGTTGGTCTCGGCGCCCTCAAGTGCTTTGATGCCACCTTTTGGCATACTGAATGGGTTGTGGCCAAAGTCTAGTTTGTTGCGCTTGTCGTCCCATTCGTAGAATGGAAAGTCAACAATCCAACAAAGAGCTACTACATTTGGATCTTTGAGTTTGAAGAAGTCAGCAAAAGCAATACGAAGTTGACCGAGGACTTTGTTTACTAGGTCACGTTCATCTGCGCCAAAGAATACAGCATCGCCATCTTTAGCACCAGTGCGTTCTTTAACGGCAGCGATTTCCTGTTCGGTCATGAATTTAAGAATTGGGGATTTGGCTTCGCCATCACTATATAATATATAGGCTAAACCACCGGCGCCAAGTTTTTTGGCTTGCTCGGTGAAATCATCGATTTGGGAACGAGTGAGGCTAGCACCACCTTTTACGCAAAGAGCTTTAACGCATGGAGCTTTGAAAACTTTGAAGTCAGTATTGGCAAATATATCGGTAAGCTCGATCATTTCCATGCCATAGCGAAGGTCTGGTTTATCAACACCGTATTTTTCCATGGATTCTTTGTATGGAATGCGTGGAACTTCTTCGCTGAGCAATTTTTTGCCAGCAAAATCGGTAGCAAGAGATTTAATCAAAGGCTCCATCGTGGTACGAATAGTTTCGCCATCATCTACAAAAGCCATCTCGAGGTCGAGCTGGTAGAAGTCGCCATACAAACGGTCGGCACGTGGGTCCTCGTCGCGGAAGCATGGGGCAATTTGGAAGTAGCGTGGCACACCGCCAACCATCAAAAGCTGCTTGAACTGTTGTGGAGCTTGTGGCAAAGCGTAAAACTTACCTGGATGCAAACGGGACGGAATGAGAAAGTCGCGGGCGCCTTCTGGAGATGAGTTGGCAAGAATTGGCGTAGTGACTTCGATAAAATCATTCTTATACATGAAGCTACGAAGAAAAGCGTAAAAACGGGAACGTTCGCTCAAAATCTTTTGCATTGATGGGCGACGCAAATCGAGATAGCGATATTTGAGGCGCATTTCCTCACCAGATTTTTCACCATCATCATGAGTGTTAACTGGCAATGGTTCGCATTTGTTTAAAAGTGTAAGTTCTGAAACAACGAGCTCAATGTCACCGGTAGCAATATTTGGGTTCTTAAGCTCTGGATCACGCTCGCGCATGGTGCCAGTAGCAGTTAAAACATATTCATCACGTACGGTTTCGGCCAAATTAAAGGCTGCGGTATTTTCTGGAGTAACAACTAGCTGGATAATTCCCTCGTGGTCGCGGAGGTCAATAAAAATCAATCCACCGTGGTCGCGGCGCGAATTTACCCAACCAGACACAGTAACAGTTTGGCCTAGATAGTTTTTTAGTTCGTTGGTTAGAATTCTCATACGGTATATTATACCACATTTTACCCGAGAAGGTAACGGAGCAGAGTCTCAACGGTCAAAAAGCCAGCCAGTTCGTCTTTGTCGTTTAGAATCAAGAAATAAAAGCTGCTGGTGCGATCGATTTCTTCAACTACAAATTCTAGAGTATCGTCTTCGTGCAGATATGATGTTTCTTTAACCATGTATTTACTAGCGCGGTCGGTTTTCTTGATTTCGAGCGCGTTCAGAGCCTCGGTATGAATAATGCCAACGACGTGCTCCTTACTATCTACTACTGGAAAATGCGTGAAGCCAGATTTATAAAGCTTATCAAGCATGAGTGGGCCGAGAAAATCTTTGTCGTGCACAAAAACCATGTCTTCTTTTTTAATCATCAAATCTTTAACTTTTTTACTATCGAAACTCATGACGGCCGCAATTTTATTACGGTCTTTATCGCTCAAGACTTCCTTTGGCGTGCGACGCAAAACATCAACAAATTCTTTGAGAGATTTCGGCGTATATTTAGGCGCCTTCTTGCGATACTTATCTAGCTTCGGATCGAGCCAGGCCACCAACTTTCTCATAAAACGGTTGAACATGTTATAATAATTATATCATTAAAGGAGTGTTATGAACAAAGTTATAAAGATTAGTCTAGGTGTCCTTGCTGTCGCTATCGTAGCTCTCATTGCCAAGTTCATCATGGATGGTAATTCCAATATCACTAACTATGCTGATTACGATTTGCATTCAATCATTGGCCCAACCAAAGACAATGGCAACATTGGCGACCATATTAAAGGTTCCGCCGATGCGCCAGTAGTTATTTTTGAATATGCCGACTTCCAATGCTCGGTCTGCGCCGTATTCAGCTCTCGCGTTAATACTTTGCTCGAGAAATATGACGGCAAGCTTGCTGTCGTTTATCGCAACTTCCTACTTTCTTATCACCAAAACGGTACCGCTGCCGCTTCGTCTGCCGAAGCCGCTAGCTTGCAAGGCTATTGGGCCGAATATGCCGACGCCCTCTTCGACAACCAAGCCGAATGGGAATACGCTTCTTCATCCGAACGCACCAAACTCTTTGAAAGATACTTCACTGAAGTTACTGGTGGCAAAGGCGATCTTGAGAAATTTAGAAACGACGTAGCGAGTAAAGAAGTATCAAAGAGACTCAGCTTTGACGCCGGCATTGGTCGCCGCCTTAGCGAAATTACTGGCACTCCTTCCTTCTTTATTGACGGCCAAATCATCAATCGCACTGAAGCCGGCTATGTCGTAATTGACGGCGAAGTTGTTTCTTGGAACGAGAACACCGACTTTATTGATTTGATGAGCAGCATCATCGATGCCAAGTTGGCTCACGCTAACCAATAATCGTTTTTACAAAAAAATATTCCCCTTCGCGGGGATATTTTTTTCGCTTGACGTTTTAGATTTCAATAAATTCTTGCCAAGCGGCAGGGGGAATTTTTGACTTTTGACGTTCCTCAGAACGCTTTTGTCGTTTGATACGCATGTATCAATTTTTCTCCTTAATTATATCGCTCTAACGACCGACCCACCTCCGGAATAAGATCAACCACCGATCTAGTTGGGAAAAATAAATGAGCGACTTTTCTAGTTTAACAAAGCCCGCAAAAATATGCAAGCATAATTTTAATCTAATTATTGACGCCGTGATGGGCCGCAAATGAGCTTGCGGTGAGTGGCGCGAAAGTGTAGCCGCGATTCAAAGCATACTGAATGATGCGCTCTACGGCGTCTACGGAAAAGCCCTTGGTATCATGTTGCAAAATTACCGACGAACCACCATTTTTTAGTGAACGCACGACATTGTTGAAGACTGCGTCAGAAGTTGTAGCGCCACCCGCGTCGCCAGAAGAAACGTTCCAGTCAAAATAGGTAAAGCCTTTTTCTTGCACAGACTTTACAAGTTTAGACATAATTCTCTGCCCGCCGTCATAATTGGCACTAACCGTGTTTGAGCTGCCACCTGGAAAACGAATTAGAGTCGGAGCAACGCCGGTGATATTTTTAACACGATTCTGAATACGATATAAATCATTAAAATAGTTTTCTTCGCTTTGATAGACGTAGCCATAGTCGTGCGTAAAAGTATGTAAAGCCACCGCGTGGCCTTCTTTATATTCGCGCAAAATCGTGCTATCATCGCCACTACCAGTCACAAAGAAAGTTGCTTTGACGTTATATTTTTTTAGCACATCCAGAAGTCGCGGCGTGTGCGCGCTTGGCCCATCATCGAAAGTGAGATAAATAGTACCGCTGGCGCGCTGTGGCTGTTTAACTTCCACTGTGCGCTTTACGCTCGCTTCGTTTCCAGAATTATCTGCCGCGGAGTAAGTAATCTCGTAGGTGCCCACGTTATTCGTGTTCACAGAGCCCGTAGTTTTTAGTTCGACTTCGTCACAGTTATCAACGACCGTGGCGCCTGCATCACTATACCAGTTGTTTTGATAAATCGAGACATAGGCATCGCCATTTAGCGTAACTACTGGCGCTTCCGTGTCACCCACTTCAGCCGGCATAATATAAGTGGCTGAGTTTTTGTTGCTGTCTACTATATTAATAATAACTTTTTGATCTTCCTCACGATAATTAATCGTGGCTTGGTCGGTAAGCTCACCATCGTAATTGTCTTCAACTTTAAGTCCAAAATTTGCGATTTTGCCGCTAGGGCAAATCGTGGCTTTTTCTTTTTCCACCGTAATCACTGGCGGTGTTTTATCAACCACAAAAACCGTTTGTTTTAGCTCGATTGTCTTGTTGCCGTGTTTAAAATTAAACGTGATTTCCTGCTGGCCTAGCGTTTTTGTATCAACTGCCGCATCACTAAACTCTGGAGTTAATTCTTCACAGCCAAAAACCGTGCCGTAGCAAACTTTGCCATAGTCGGCTTGGTATTCGGAACCGTAATCAACAAAACGAGTCAGCAGAAATCCAAGCGTATCAAACTCCGGTTTCAAAGCAAAAATTGCTGCGCAAGTTAGACTCGCTAAAATCGTAACGGCCAAAAAAATCGCCAGAAAAATCTCTGACTTCTTCGAACCACCCGTAGCTTTTTCCTGCTGTTTTTTCATTTCCACCTAACAAAAATAACTTGTGGCAGGGCCAGTTGGAATCGAACCAGCATTGTACCCTTAGAGGGGGTATGTCCTATCCGTTGAACGATGGCCCCAGCCATCATAATTATATCTTATTCTTCAGGTTTTCTCAACTTGTAGTAGATGGATGGCGCAAAACGAATTGGCGCTAAAGTAGATTGAGCAACATTTTCCATTTTAACCAAGTTCTTGGTTTTGAAGAGCTTCTTTAAGGCGCGGCTTCTGAAGTTTGAAACGGAAAGCACTTTTTCGGTTTTGAAACCAGTTTTTTTGAAAATTTCTTCTACGTATTTAGGGTGATAATTGTAAAAACCGTCCTTAGAAATTTCTGTATAATTGGCAGGTTTTTTGCTGAATGGATTTACCTTGGAACGGCGGAACACGAAACGGGCCATTTTTGGAAGGGTGCGCTTGTTTGCGACCTCGATGATAGCCATGCCGCCCGGTTTTAGCACACGATAAAGCTCATTGATAGCTTTTGGCATGTCTTTTAGGTGGTGGGTGACACGAATCATCATCAAACCATCAAGCTCGGCGTCTTTAAATGGAAGTTCGTAAATATCGCCAGAACGAGTTTCGACTTTATCACCAAAAGTTTCTTTGGCTTGTTTTAATTCGCTCTTGGAATAATCGAAAATAATTGGTTTTTTGGCGTGCTTTAAATATTCGTTAGCAAGACGACCATAACCACCGCCGATGTCGGCGAATTTTTCCATGCGTTTTGGAATTAATTTGCGAATAGCCATGCGGTCTGCAAGGTCTTCGTATTCACGGTCGGCATCTTCCCAGAAGATTTTTTTGTAGTCGTAACCGTTGTAGTCTGAAATAACTTTATCACTCATGCAATTATTATAGCATATTATATGACGCGCATTACCTCTTCAAGCGTGGTGACGCCTTTGAGCGCAGCAATGATGCCTTTTTGCTCGAGTGTGAGCATGCCGTTTTTCTTAGCAACACGTTCAATAGCTTTAGCGTTGGCATCCTGGACATCGCCGCGGATGAAAGCCTGGATTTCTTCAGAAACGATTAATTGTTCCATGATGATTGTGCGGCCGGTATAACCAAACGGCTCATTCTCGGTGCGAACTGGGTCGTACAAAGTAATTTGGTCTAGATTAATACCCTCTAGTTTTTCTGGGGCTACGCCTTCTAGGGCCTTTCTGATGTAGTTTGCTTCGGCGTCAGTAGCTGGACGCGGAGTTTTATTGGCGTTTAATTTTCGCACTAACCTTTGAGCAACTACGAGACGGATTGAGGTCGCAAAGATTGGATTTGCGCCAATCAAATCAATCATGCGCGAGAAAGCCGCCGAGGCCGAGAAGGCATGGAAGGAGCTTAGCACGAGGTGGCCAGTAATTGAGGTTTGAATTGCAGTGCGCGCAGCATCAGTGTCACGAATCTCGCCCACCATTACTATGTCTGGATCAAGACGAAGCACCGAGCGCAGGCCATCGGCGAATGAGCCGCCTTTATTGGTATTAATCGGGATTTGTTCTATACCAGTAATGCCATATTCGATTGGGTCCTCGAGGGTAATAATCTTTTTATCCGTAGTATTCAAAGCATTCAAAATCGAATAAAGCGTGGTGGATTTACCGGATCCGGTAGGGCCGACTACCAAAACTAAGCCGTGTGGGCGTGAAATAACGGCGTCGATTTCAGCCCGTTCTTCGTCTGATAAGCCAAGCAAATCGAGATTCAACAGTGATTCATCGAAGTTAAACAAGCGCATCACGGCATCTTGGCCGTACATAGTAGGGATGGTTTCGACACGAATGTTCAGCGTATGCGTCACATTGTCGCGCGTAATTTCCTTTTGGATGTGGCCAGACTGCGGCTTATTGGAAGCGGTTGAAACATCCGCACGTGAGCTTAGCTCGCCCATCAAGATACGATAACGATCTTTGTCGATATTAGCAACTGGGTGCAACATACCATCTACGCGCATGCGAATGCGAATATTATCGCGCATGTTCTCAATATGGATGTCGGAGGCGCCCAGTTTGTCGGCTTGGTCGAGCAGGAAGTCGAAAACTTTTTCAGTAGAAACAATGTTGAGGGTGTTAGAAACCGAATCGAAGGTTTCGGAATCGCCTTCGGCGGCAATCTTAATGTCGTCATATTTGACTTCTACCGGTGGGTCGTGCCTCAGCATAAAAACTTTGTAAGCGGAATTCGAAACTAAGAAAAATTCAACACGTTCACCGTCGTCAGTGTATTCTTTAGTCATTCTTTGAATGAGCGTGCGCGGTGTTTGGCTAGTTACGAGGAATTGATATTCGGATTCTTTGTCGCCTTTCTGGATCGGGATGATGTAGCCACTGCGCATCTCCTCTTTGGTGAGGACGTCTTTTACTAACGGCAGGTCGTTTTCGAAATTCCTGGTATCAAGATAATGGAGACCCAAAATACGAGCACGGCTAGCGGTGGCCGCTTCCTCGTTGTCGCGACGCTTTCTTTGGAGTTCTTCCTCATTCATAATTTGGATTATAACATAAGCATTTAGATTTGGGTAGAGCGAGCGGCTAGGTCTTGCCATTTGGCCGCGATATGGTATAATTTTCGCATGGCAAGAAAAATCACTTTAAAACCAGTTGCAAAACAAAATCGCAACAATAATCACAAGCACAGCGACAAACGCAAACATCCAATTTTGAAAAATGGTCGCTAAAAAATAATCCCCTGAGGGATTATTTTTTTATCCGCACGAAGCGCGAGTCCGTACTAAAGGTGTTTTCATAAAAAATGGTACCTCCGATAGGACTCGAACCTACGACCCTCTGTTCCGAAGACAGATGCTCTAATCCACTGAGCTACGGAGGCACATTTTGACAAACGCTGGTACACCCAGGAGGATTTGAACCTCTAACCTTCAGCTCCGGAAGCTGACGCTCTATCCAGTTGAGCTATGGGTGCAAAAATATTCCAAGAATATTATACCACAGCGGCGCCCCCATAGTTTGTTAGTCCCAAACAGCGTAGAGTGAGAGATTATCCTCGTAGAGATTATTGTCAGGGTCAAATGTCCAATCTGGAGTAGTAGCGTTTGGATCGGCTGACCAGCCCAAAAAGTTGTGGCCTTCCCTAGTTGGTATTTTGTACGAGCCGGCTTTAATCCTTGACTCATTCCCGCCGGAAGCGACGAAGTCAATCCAATATCCGTAATAATTCACAGAACTATCACTGTGGAAACGCACTGCTATTGAGTATGCAGTGATCGGAATTTCGACTTCACCAGAACCTTGATAGCACGTTTCGCTACCGTTATATGGTCTAATACAGACATAGTCATAGCCTGATTCAGTGACATAATTCAATCTCACAACAACCGGCTGGCTATAGAAGTAAAACGTATCGGTATAATTTTGGCTATTGCCATATTTGGTGCTATCATTCTTACTAGTTTTTCTTCTACCAGATGAGCTTTTGCTCGATGTAGTTTCAACTACTTCATCTGCACCGGTAAAGATAATTGGGTTATTGGTCGTACCGTTGTCAAAGGCGCCTCCATTGCTGTAGAAATCCATCCTGCGCCCTTCGCCCAGCTCTGCGTAAGCATACATCTTCTTATCACCTACATTAACAAAATCTCCTTCTAGCGCATATGTGGAGCCGCTGTAGTTTTTACACTGAGATGAAGATTCTGCTTCTATGTACCAATCATTCAAACACCATCTTTCTACATAAGAGTGACCATAAATACCACCATTATCAAGGTATTTACTTGGCATGAACAGTATTCGTCCATTCGCGACAGAGTTGGATAATACGCTAGAGCCAATGATTTCTCCATTTATTACGTAATCCAGAGTGTGGGTCTGCGTTGGCCTGAAAAGGCAGCGAATGGAGCGGCCGATACCGAGATCTTCGTATATGTTATTGGTGTCTGGGTAATAGTTAGTATTGATTGTTTGGGAGGAGCCACTAGTCGTGCCGTATTGTAGGCGATCGACGTTCGGATAACTATGAGCGGTCGAAGTCCAATATGATCCCTCATTATGCACTATTTTATCTTTATTGGAAGACTTAACTCCAGCGTTTGTTAAGAAAAGAGGATTATTCATCGCGTCGTCATAGCTTTTATTTGTAAGATAAGACGACACTGTTTTCCCAGAGGCCAGCAATTGAGGTTCGGCTATTCCCGAAATCTCTAATAGCTGAGCATATTCGCCTTTTCCATCGTAGGCCGTGTAACCAATCGGCAAGCGCCAACCTGCAGGACAAATGCTTTGATCAACAGTTTTAGTTTCGCCATCTTCCGCTAATGCGGTGATGTCGTTCATGGCGATTGCGGCCGCCCAGTTATAATACTTACCTACGTTGTAGTGGTCACAATAATCTTCATCCGCAACATCAGCACGGCAGGACTCGGCGTCGGTATAGGTGTTTGAACGGAAGGCATACCTACCATCGACTATTTCTGGGGCAATACTGTCATTAATAAAACCTTCGGCCGTAGTATAGTAATTATCATCGATTACACCATATGAGCGCGGCGAAGTACCATTATTAACCCAAGAATCCTGCGAAACTTCTCTTGCTTCAATCGTGCTGTTAACCGGCGTCCAATTCGCCTTAATGTCGGTGTCTTCAGGTGTTAGAGTGATATTTGATGCAAGAGTCAAGTCAAGATTCTGAGTCATCCATAGGTTGCCATCTTGAAGCTTGGATACCCAATACATTTTATTGTCACGAGCGTCCGCCAGTTGAACCTGCGCACCATAACTCATCGAGTCAATTACATCCTCGTCGACTTCTTGCATATAAATAATGTCAGCAATGGTTTTTGGCGTAGGATTGGACACGGCCGTAAAAATAATCGTATTTTCATAATAGTCACTTAAAAGTCTTTTGTCTGCTTTTGCGCCGATACGAACAATGCTTGCGCCAGTTTCGCCGGAGTTGCCGGTTTCAAGAATCTTTGCGTTCGAACTCGTAAAATCTTTTTTTGATACGATAGGCTTATATGTGTTACCTCCATCAACCGAATATCCCCAGCTCCCGTTTGGAAAGTTTACTGCTTGGATTTTCTCATAGTAGTCCCTAAGCGTTCTGATGGCCATTTTTGTATTTCTACCGATAAGACTCGTCGCATCGTCTTTATCAAGCGCTTGGCTATCCCAGCTCCCTTTATTGGTGGTCAAATACACGCTCGCGCCATTTTTATTGTTGGTACGAACTTCAACTGGAACATCTTCATAAACGATTTCGTCACTTTCTGGGTTTAACGGAAGATAAATATCGTTGCGCGGAATAATCAGGGACATGCTGTCACCAACCCGCACCATGAAGTCGGTTTTTTTCTGGACAGCAGAAGCATAGTCGCAAACAGCGCCCAAAATCACAACAGTAAGAATTGCCACCGCTGGGATAGATCTTTTGATGACCTTAAGCATAATCTTATTATAGCATATGCTTATTTTTTGTGCTGATTTTTATTAAATTCTTGCGGTTATTTTTGGTGGGGCGGGTTGTAAAAAAATTGGGTTGTGATATTTGTGGGGCATGAGGAGGTTTTTACATCAGTCATATCTTTTTGTGGCACTCTGTGGCGGCGTGGTAACGGGTGTAGTTTTGGCGACAATTTTAAACAGTGGGGCTGCAAATATATTTTTGCAGTTTTTTGCGTCGCCTTATTGGCTAATCGCGGCTGGGCTGGTTTTTGTCTATGCTTATTTTCATTCCACTTACACCTCTGCAGTTGCAGTTTTTGTGGCGGGAATAACTATTGGTTTGGCAAGAGCCACAGCAGAACAAAATTTTGCGCCAGAAGTTGAGCCAGCGATTAGCATGCGCGATTTTTTCGCAGCAAAAATTAATAGCTTATTACCGGCTGAGGAGGCGAGTCTTGGCGTGGCGTATTTGATGGGTATCAAAACTGGGCTTTCCAAAAGTTTCACCGAAAGCTTACGCGTGGCTGGGCTTACCCACGTAGTGGTGGCATCCGGCACGCATCTTTCAATTTTAATTGGCGCAACGCGCAAAGTGTTTGGTAAAATCTCGCGGCGAGCTGGCGCGATATTTGCGCTGCTTTTTATTTTTAGCTTTATGGCGATTGTGGGTTTTTCGCCGTCTATCATGCGCGCCGGCCTAGTGTCGGCAATGTCGCTCATCGCCTGGTATACCGGGCGCAAGTTTGCGCCATGGCGAATCATTCTGATTGCGGCCACCATCACCCTATTAATCGAGCCGGCCTTTTTAAATAATCTCGGTTGGCAACTTTCGTTCGCGTCGTTTGGCGGCATCATGGTAATTGCACCACTACTCACTAAATACTTATATGGTTCGAAAAAGCCGGGATTCTTGGCGCAAACCCTCATTGCCACAGCCGCCGCCACCTTAATGACGGCGCCAATTTCGCTCTACCATTTTGGCGCGTTATCCATTATCGCCTTTGCGGCAAATCTAATTATTTTGCCAACGCTGCCATACGTGATGGGTTCAACTTTTGTCACCGGAATAATCGGCGGCATGCCAATTATCGGTAATATAGTATGCTTTATCACAGAACTCTCCTTAAGATTTCATGATGCCGTGATAAAGTTTTTCGGCAGCCAAGAAATTTTTCTAATCGAAATACCAAAGAATCAGCCGCAGGTTTTTATATTATATATACCGCTGGTTGCCGGGCTACTTTGGATTAGACAAAAACAGCGAAAAATGATAAAATTAAGAAAATTAACTGGAGAAAATAATGTCAGGACACAGCAAGTGGGCCACCACCAAACGTCAGAAAGCCGTCGTCGACGCAAAACGCGGCGCGTTGTTTACAAAAATTGGCAACCAAATTGCCATCGCAGCGCGTGGCGGTACCGATCCAAACATGAACCCTTCCCTTGCCATGGTGCTTGAAAAAGCCCGCCTGGCTAACATGCCAAAAGCCAACATCGAACGCGCAATTGCTCGCGTGGCTGATAAATCCGCTGCGGCTCTTATTGAAGAAGTTTACGAGGCCTACGGCCCTGGCGGTGTTGGTATTATTATTGAAATTGCTACCGACAACAAAAACCGTACAATGCCAGAGGTACGCCATACGCTCGACAAAAACGGCGGCCGCATGGCTGATCCGGGCTCAGTGATGTTCCAATTCACCCGCAAGGGCGTGATCATGATTTCCGAAAAAGGCGAAGATGCTTTGATGGCCGCGCTTGAAGCTGGTGCCGAGGATGCTTCCGAAGAAGAAGACGGCATCGAAATTTATACCGCCGCTTCCGACTTAATGAAAGTCCGTGCCGCTTTGATTGAAGCTGGCCTCACCATTACTTCTGCTGAGCTTTCTTATGTACCAAATAATTACATTCCAGTAGATGGCGAAAACGCCGAAAAACTTGAAAAATTGCTCGACGCCGTAGATGATCTCGACGACGTGGTAGCAGTTCATACAA
>CAMZAW010000016.1 GCA_947304335.1 uncultured Candidatus Saccharibacteria bacterium
TGCGCTTGATGAGGTCGGCTTTGTAATCGAGGATGCGTGGGGATTTTTTCATGAACTCGCGGCGCATGTCTTCGAGTACGGAGACATCGGCACCGAGCCTAGTGAGCTCAGCGGCGGTTTCGAAAGTTTCGGCGGTGACAGAAGCGCTGGTGAGGCCCAAAGTATCAGACAAAATGCCCTGGAAAATGGCCTCGGCAGCGTCTTTATTAATTTCGATTCCCTGTTCTTTGGCGATGTGAAAAATCAGATCGCAGCAGGCTGGGCGGTTCTCGATGATTTTGTCGTGTGGGAAATTTAGATCATCCTCTGTTTCGTGGTGATCGAGTACAAAAACTGGTGCGCTGTAGAGGCGATTTTTGATCGCGGCATCATCGATGAGTTTTGAGAGCAATATTTCGGCGGCGGTATCAACAATAATGTAGCCATCGGCGCGGAAATTAAATTCGTTCGTGACTCTCGACCAATCCTTAAAATAATGGAGATATTTTGGGGTGTCGACCGGGCAGTAAAGTGAAATTTCGTGGTCAGACAGCAAATAATCTAGCGCGATAGCGGCGCCAAGCGAGTCTCCATCAGGGTTTTCGGCTTGAATAATACAGAGAGACTTTTTGTCTTTGATAAAATCTGAAAAATTTTGATACATATGCTTATATTATAACATGCTTTTGCGCCCAGCCGGCGCCCGTGTTATAATAAGTTAATGAGACTAATGAAAGCAGATCGCAAATTTGAACGTTTCGAAGACGTTACGCCAACGATTTTGCAAAAAGATAAGATTAAGCTTCTACTCTGTGACCTCGATAATACTTTGACCGAACGCCTGTCCAAGATCCCACCAGCTAAACTTGAGGATTGGATCAAGGCTTGCCAGAGCGCAGGGGTAGAAATTGTGGTGATTTCAAACAATGTGTTTAAAAAGCGCGTGCAGGGTTTTTGTGAGCCTTACGGCATTCGCTGTGTGTGGGGAGCTAAAAAGCCACTCAGCGTATATTTGACCCAGGTGCGCGAAGAAGCTGGTGTGGCGCCAGAAAATACCGCCATGCTGGGCAACAAATGGTCTACTGATATGCTTGCTGCAAAATTCGCCGGCATTAAAGCCTGGAAAGTTGAAGCCAGAACCAGTCTTGATTTAGATAAAGATATCTAAAATAAACAAAACTGTACAAGTAAATGAAGTTGAGTCGATGCGGTCAAGAAAACCGCCGTGGCCGCCGCGTCCGCCGACCAAAATCTCAAATTTATCAAGGATTTTGTTTTTGACGACGATTTCGCTAGAATCTTTGATGTCGAAACGGCGTTTGGTAAAGCTTTCGAGCAGGTCTCCAAATACAGCGAGCACTGGGCAAAGCATGAACCATTGGTAACCGAGCAAATTGTTACCATAAATTATGGTCGCAACCAAAGCTAGGGCGATTGCGATACCAATGAATGTTCCCTCCCAGGTTTTGTTTTTAGAAACATGCGGGAATGGACGAGATTTTTTGAAGATTTTGCCGCCAAGTACGCGACCGCCAAGGTACGCAAATACGTCGTAACCACAGACGCCGAAGATGATGAGTAAAATCATGATGGTGTCGCATTTGAAAATGAAAATTGGGCTAACAATAAGAAGCGCGCATATAACTAGTGCGAGGA
This sequence comes from uncultured Candidatus Saccharibacteria bacterium, assembly GCA_947304335.1. GTDB lineage: Bacteria > Patescibacteriota > Saccharimonadia > Saccharimonadales > Saccharimonadaceae > Nanosyncoccus. Next base: position 1,636 of record CAMZAW010000016.1, read on the forward strand.
ATGTAGGGAGTGGTTTGAATTTTTTCGTAAAGAAACTAATAAGTTCGATAAATGACATCGCTGCAAAGAAGGCGTAAAAAATCTTAAACGGCAAGCTGTTGAAAAAAGGAATGCTGACGCAAGCAATAAGAATTAGTGCCATCGCACAAAAGAATCTTATCTTAAAATTCTTATCCATAAAGTGATTATAGCATATTTAAAGATTTGTGCGGTTTTCGAGTGCGGCGCTCAAGGTGATTTGGTCGGCATACGACAAGTCTACGCCGAGTGGCAAGCCGCGGGCTAGGCGTGTGATTTTGAGTGAGTCAGATTTTTCGTGGAGCATTTTTTCAAGTAAGAGCGCGGTAGATTCGCCCTCGATTGATGGATTGGTCGCTACGATTATTTCTTTCACATTGTCTTTGTCGATGCGGTCGATTAGTTCTTTGATGTGGAGTTGGTCTGGTGTGATCCCGTCAATTGGCGAAACAGCGCCGCCCAGCACGTGATAAGTGCCGTGAAAAGCGCGGGTTTGCTCGATGGCGTAAATATCAAGCGGTTCCTCAACTACGAGAATAGTGGATTTGTCGCGCGAATCGTCGCTATAAAGCGGCGAGACGTCTTCGTCCTCATTAATCAGTGCAAAAGTAACTGGGCAAAGTTTGACTTTGTCGTGTAAAACTTCCAAGGCCCCGGCAATATTTTTGGCAACATTAGAGTTGGATTTAAAAAGGTAGCACGCATAACGTTCTGCGGTACGTGGACCAACACCCGGCAGATGGCCGAGCGCTTCAATCACGTTTTCGAGAGCCTCCGGAAGCATGGTTAAACCGTTTAGAAGCCGAGGTTGCCAAGGCCGCCCATGAGTGGTTTCATTTTGTCGGTGGCAATTTCTTGAGCTTTGGCAAAGCCGTCGCGCATACAGTTTTCAATCCAGCGTTCAAGCTCGTGGATGTCGTCTAGATCAACTTTTTCTGGATCGATAGTAACTTTTTTAACTTTAAGTTCGCCGGTAATTTGGACAACTACGGCACCGTCGCCGGCTTCTACTTCTACAATTTCGTTTTTGAGCTCTTTTTGGGCTTTACGAAGTTGGTTAATCATTTTCATTTGGTCTAAGGTCTGACCCATGTTATTCTCCTTTTGCTGTATATAGATATATTATATCAGAGTTATCTGATTTTGCCGAGGTGATAATGCGAGAAAGTTGGTAGCTTGAAACGAGGTTGTCGAGCTTGCCGAGTGAAGCAAAATGTTCTAACTTTTCTTCTGGTAGTTGAGTAATGATTTTGATGTCGGATGAGTTTTCGATAATGCGATAAAAGGCGGATTTATTCTCTGGTACGAGCAGGGTTTCGTCGGTTAGGTTTTTACGTACCGTCGAGAGCTCGTTGGTGAAGCTGTTGGCGAGACTTGGATTGTAGTGGTAACCAAAGATGTATTGCGAGAGGCTTGGAATGAGGATAAGTCCAAACAAAATGATAAGTGGGAAAATGGCGGAAACTCTGGCGTATGGGTTTTCTGGGAAGAGGCCGTACCATTTTTCGAGGACGTATTTAAGACCATGGGCAGTCAAGATAGATAGTGGCAGGATAAAGAAGATAATGGCGTTTGAATTGAAACCAGCGATGATGAGAGTGAAGACGATGAGAAGCGAGGCGATGGAGTTACGTGAAGCAAAGAATCCTTTGGTGGTTGAGAAGAGGCCAATTAAAGCAATCGCAAAGGTTGGCAAGCTAATGAGCGGTGCCAGGAAAATGCTTTCGACATTGGTACGCCATGCGAGCAGTGGTCGGAGGCCAGCTTTGAGGTTGTTCCAAAAGATTTCTGGTGTCAGATTTCTTGAGGCTAGTAAATCTGCAATTGTGTTGCCGTTGTTGATAATGTTAACGATTAGCGCGGCAAGGCCGGAAACAACGATAAGCCCCGTGATAATAAGTGGGATTTTTGGCAGTGATTTCAATACGAAGCGAAGATGAGGTTGAGTGATGGCAAAAATCACGCTGATGATAGCAAAGTAAATCATGTATGGCGTAAATACGGCAAGTAGCAGTGCTAGCGCGAAGATGATGCTGTAAAGCGGCTTTGGTTTTTGCTCGCCTTGGATTTTGGAACCGAGCCAAAGAAGGAAGGTAGGCCAAAATACGAGCATGATTAGTGGCGTACCGGAGCCGGCAAGATATAAGAATGGTGTAGATAGGATTACGAGACAGGATGCCAGAAGTGACACGTTGTTTTTGAACCAACGGTTAAGGAGTAAGATAAGAAGAATGCCAAGAAGGAGACCGATAATGATGCTAGGAAGTTTGATGCTGTAGGCGGTGAGGCCAAAAATCATGATAGATGATTTTTGCAGTAATTTGTATGGCAAATCTACGATGTTGCCAGTGATAGCGGAGTCGAAATCTAGATAATATGAACTGGTAGCGGATTCGATTTCGGCTTCTGACAGGCCTTGTTGAGTGAAAAGCGGCAAAGTGAAAAGCAGGGTGACAAAAGCCAGCCCGAGTAAAAAATAGCCGATACCAAAGCGATGACGGTACAAAAAGAGTTTTGAAATTGGTTTCTTTTTCACATCCATATTATAACACAAAAATAATCATAAAGGCTATGGGCATTATTCCCTGGTTTGGTCGAGCGACATAAAACGAAGCAATTCTGGGTGGAAGTAGAGCTCGATTTTACCGATGGCGCCGTGGCGGTGTTTTTGTACCAGCAATTCGGTGATATGGGTTTCTTCGTAGCCGTCTTCATTTTGATGGTAATAGTCTGGGCGGTGCAAGAACATCACAAGGTCGGCATCTTGCTCGATAGAACCAGACTCGCGAAGGTCGGATAGAACTGGGCGTGGATCGTCGCGGCCGGTAACGCTACGAGAAAGTTGAGCCAAAGCTACTACTGGAATTTCGAGTTCGCGGGCGAGAATTTTGAGGCCACGGGAAATTTCGGTAACTTCCTGCACGCGGTTGCCTTTGTAGCGATCGGAACCAGCGATGAGCTGCAAGTAGTCGACGATTACGATGCCGATGTCATGGTCGTGCATGGCGCGGCGAGCTTTATTTCTGAGCTCCATAATAGTCATTGAGCTGGTGTCGTCGATATAAATTGGAATTTCATCCATTTCGCCGAGTGCGTCGCCGATGCGAGAGAACTCTTCGTCGGTGAGGTTGCCGGTGCGGATGTTCCAGTTGTTAACGCCGGAAACGTCGGAAATAATGCGGTCAATAATTTCGTTGGCGGCCATCTCCATCGAGAAGAAGAGCACGCCTTTTTTATTGATGCTTGCGATATTGTAGGCAAGGTTTTGTGCAAAGGTAGTTTTACCCATGGCTGGGCGAGCACCGATAATAATGAGGTCGCCTTTTTGGAAGCCGGCGGTCTTTTTATCGAGATCATGGAAACCGGTTTTGAGGCCGCGCAGTGCGCCTTTGTTTTTGCGGAGTTCTTCGATTCGATCAAATGCATCAGAAAGCAATTCTTCCATTGGTACGTAGTCGCTTTTAACGACTTTGTCGGAAACTTCAAAGAGTTCTTTTTCGGCGGCACCAATCAAATCGTCAACATTGGTGTCGTCTTCGTAGGCTTTGGCGGAAATTTCGGTGCCAGCCTTGATGAGCTTGCGGCGTACGGAAGCTTTCTCGATAATGCCAGCATAGGCTTTGGCGTGGGACGCGGTAGGTACAAAGTTGGTCAGCTCGGTGAGATATGGCGCGCCACCGATTTCCTTGAGTTGCTTAGTGGCTTTGAGCTCGGAAGTTAGAGTGAGAAGGTCGATTGGTTTGTGCTGGTCATAAAGATTTACGATAGCGCCAAAAATGATTTGGTGGCGTTTTTCATAGAAATCAGCTGGTTTTACGATGGTCAAAATTTCTGGCAAAACTTCGTCGGACAGCATAATGGCGCCGAGCAAAGATTTTTCAGCATCAATATCCTGTGGCGGAATGCGACCGTCACCAGATGCGGCGTTGCCGGATTTTTTAGAAAGGGATTTTTCCTCCACTGTTTTTGACCTCCTCTGCTCCTCCCATTATATCAGATATTTTCGAAACTAGGGGGTCTTCTTTTGTGGAATTTTGACCTGGTTTTGCGATGACGATCTTGATGCCGCTCACTGCTTTTTCGAGTGTGATTTTGTGAGCGTCTTTATTGAGGCCGTTATATGCGAATTTATTTTGCGGTGTAATGGTGAGAGTTTTGCCATCAAAGTTGTAGGCTGATTGTTGCAAAAAAGTAGCGGTAGCTTTATTTTCTTGCTCAACGGCATCGAGGAGCTTCTCCCAGTCGAAATCTTTCGATTCAAGCGCCTGGCTTTTTTCCGAAACAACAGGCGTTTCTGCCGGTTTTTCAACTGGCTTCTCGACTGGTTTTTCTACTGGTTTTGAGACTGGTTTTGGCGCGGCAACTGGCTTTGGGACTACAGCTGGCGTAGCGACAACTTTTTGAAGATTCATTGTGAAAGCCGTCAAGAGCTTGGCTTCTGGGAATGGAGCTTGCACTTCTGGCAGTTTTTCGAGAAGTGGCAAGTATTCTAGTTTTGGGGTTGCGATAATTTTGTTGATTAATTCTTCGGCGATAACTTCTGGTTTGACGCCTGAATCTAGCAAATCTTTGAGAGTGTCGGTAATCCCAGCGAGATCACCAGCTGCGTAACTTTCGAGCGCGAGGCTGAGCTTTTCATCTTCTGGCAGACCAAGAGCGTTAATTAGTAGCTCTTTTGAAATGCCGTCTTTTGACAATGTAGAAACTTGGTCGAGTAGCGACAATGAATCGCGGAACGAACCGCCGCCGCGGCTTACGACGATTTTTAAGGCATCGTCGTCGATTTTAATTTTTTCTTTAGTGCAGACGTCCTTCAAATAATCGAACATAGTCTTTGCGTCGGCTAATTTGAAGGTGAAGGTTTGGGCGCGGGATGTAATCGTGACTGGCACTTTGTAGGCGTCGGTCGTGGCCATAATAAAGACCACGTGTTTTGGCGGCTCTTCCAAAGTTTTAAGTAAGGCATTGAAGGCGGATTTTGAGAGCATGTGGACTTCGTCGATGATGTAGACTTTGTATTTGCCTTTTGATGGGGCGATGCAAGCCTTTTCGCGCAGTTCCCTGATGTTGTCGACGCCGGTGTTAGATGCAGCATCGATTTCGATGATGTCTACATAATCGTCTTCGAGTTCGTATTTAAAATCGTTGATGGCATGAGCAAAAATGCGAGCTACAGATGTTTTGCCGCAGCCGCGTGGGCCGATAAATAGATATGCGTGGGAGATTTTTTGTTCTTTAATGGCGTTTTCGAGAATCTTCGTGACCTGCTCTTCACCGACAACCTCGGCGAGAGTTTTTGGACGATATTTACGATATAACGCTTTTCCCATTTGCTTTATTATAACACACCAAAAAACCGGGCGGACCCGGTTTTAAGATTACAAAGCGGCTTCAACTGCTGCCCAAGTGGCATCGTCGTTCTTGGCTGGGATGACGACGGTAACTTGTGCGCCTTCGCGTAAGTGGAAGTAAGTAACTGAGGCGTAAAGAATTTGATATTCTTTGCCGGCAACCTCAACAAAGTATTTGTCGTCGTGGTGAATGAGCGTGCCGATGACGGTTTTGCGCTCAACTGGACCAATTTGCTTGTAAAGGAATTTGCCATCTTCGGTGATGGTGAGTTTCATAATGTCACCTTCAACGAGTTTGGACTTAGATGCATAGTTGGCTGGTACTGGATAGTTTTTGCCATCTGGGCCGATCATGATTTGGCCGTCAAAAATGCCTTCGATAATTTTGCCTTCTGGGCCGGAAACGATTGTTTCGCGTGGGGCGGAGATTGTTTCGCCATCTCCTAAGATTGAAACTAATAATTCTTTGGCAGCAGCCAAATTGGTTTCAGCCTCGGTGATGAGACTGCGCAATCTTTTTATTTGTTTTTCTGGTAATTCAGACATCACCTCGCATTCCTGTCTAAAATATAGTATTAGTATTATATTATATCCAAGGCGTGTTAATGTCAAGCATTTTAAATTAAAAGTTTTCCACCGTAAAAACATTGGTAAATGTAAAAGTGTTGTAAAAATTACATAAGTTTTAGGTAAGCAAATTAACTTATTTTTAGAGACATCTTCTATTATGCAAAGATAGTCATTGTTATCTAGTTGTTTTATAAAAGGTTTCTTTTAGTCTCTAAAAATAAGCTAATTTGCTTCCCTAAGACCCATGAATCTTTAAATACTTTTGCCTATGTTTTTTAGTGGGAGATTTTTATTTTTCGTATAGGCCGGTGTGGCGGCCGCCGTCGTAGAGCATGGTTGGGATGCCGATGGCTCGGATTTCTTCTTGAGCGATTTTATAGTTGTTTTGTAGAATTGTCGTAATTTTTTCTGAGCCCATTGTCTCGTGGATCGTGCTTATATCCTCTTCTGATACGCCATATTCTTTAGACCATTGGTCGAGCGTTGAGACAACTTCTTCTTTCTCCGCCTTATTAAATACGCTTTGGTATATTTCCGACGCTTTTCCTTCTTGTTCTTTCTTTCTCGTAAACACCCCGTCTACGATGTATGCACTAAGGTCGTTGTTAATTGTTTGCGTAGCATAAATGTAGCGTGCGATTGTTTCTGAGTTTTTGAATTTATAGTCCCCTTCAGATGATTGGATTGGTAATACTACAATTCTTAGATTGTATTTTTCCATAAACCCGCTGTCTTTTTGATTGTTATAGGATTTATAACAAGCTGAACATCCTGGATCCAGAATATCAACGGCAATTGGGGCATCCTGGTTTTCATTTTTTACTTTAATAGTTTTTAAATCGAATTGTTCTGGGTCCCAGTTGCGGAATTTATCCGGGATTGCCCCAAAAATGTCGCCCCACTCCGTAAACCAACGACCGGTCGCTTCAAGGATATTGCTTGGTTCTTTTTCTCCGCCCAAATCACATTGTTCAGAAGTCATCGTGCAGGCTGATGGTTTGGTGACGTTGCAGGTGCCGAGGGCCCAGAGTGCGAGCAAGGATTTGATGGCGGTGAGCAGCGCCCAGACCGTGACGACCACAATGATGACAGAAATAATTTCCATGATGACGCTGAGCGGTTTGACCCACTTCGGGTGCTTAATAATAACTTTGCTTAAGACGGTGTTTTTGACGTCTTCTTTAAAGCCGGTTTCGCATTTTTGGAGGCGGACTTTTTTGCTGACGCAGCCTAAAGCTTTTTTCATCATTTTAAGATAGGCTTTGCCGACTTCGCGTTTGAAAATCGAGACGATTGCGACAAAAAGCCCGATCACGGCCAAAATAATAAATGCAGCTATACACACCATAATGTATCTATTTTAGCATAAGCTGGGGACTTGTGATGACTTTTATGCTTTTGACAATTGCGTTAAAGTGTGCTATAATAATAAGATATAGTCTGAATAAACAAGGGAGGGTTGAAATATGATTATTTTGACTGACTTGTCAGAAGTACTTATACATGGATTTCCGGGGACCGAGAAAATCGTATCCGAAAGATATGGTGTTTCGGCTGGTTCGAAGTTCTGGGATCGCAAGTGCCAACTTTCTGACGAGTTTAAAGAGCTACTTAGAGGGCAACTCAGCGAAGATGAGTTTTGGAAAATGATTTTCCAAGGCGATGATTGGGAGTTTGGTCCTGAAGATGCTAAAGCTATGTTCGGAGAGAATCTTTCCTGCCCGCGTTATGATGGCGTTCTCGAAATTTACGAGAAGGTGAAGGATTTAAACCATGCTAAGCTCTGGATTGTGTCGGATCACCTACGTGAACGAGTCCCTGAGCTTCTGCGAGAACACCAGGATGTTTTTGCGATTGCGGAAAAAGTGATTTGGTCTTGTGATGTTCATAAAATCAAATCCGACCCCGGTTTCTTCGAGGAATTATTGCACACAAATGGTCTGTCGCCCAAAGATGTAATTTTCATCGACGATTTCTGTAGAAACGTTTCGGCGGCAGGAGAATGCGGTATTCCTTGGGTCCATTTCCGCAATGCCAAGCAGCTCGAGTCAGAACTCGAAAAGCTTGGCCTTCAAGTTCGGTAATGGGGGCGTACGAAGCTTTGCCTTCGTATACCTTTGTTACACTGTAGTACGTCCCCCGCTCCTGCGGGGGACGATCTTATTTCAGGATTTTTCCTAAGGCGTTTTTGACTTTTTCGATGTCCGATTTGCGGGTGTGATAGCCAAGCGAAAAGCGGATGAGTGGTGGAAAATGGCAAACGTGATCTAAGTAGTAGTGTACACAGAAGTAGCCAGTTCTAGCCATGATTCCTTCGCGGGAGAGAGCTTCGCCAAGCAAGTGCGAGTCCACGCCCTCAACGTAAAACGACATGGTTGGGTTTGGCTCAGTGTTAATTAAGTGAACTTTTGGTGAAGATTTGAGAAAATCAAATAATTCCCTTGCGTTGTCCGCCAAATCTTGGTGGGCGGATTTTGGCAACTTGTTTAGCCAATCGAGTGCAGCGCCAAGCCCCACGATTTCGCCCCAGGCTTGGAGACCGGATTCGAATTTAGTGTAGCGGTGCTCGGCGTTTTCGGCGCTTAAATAATACTTTTCTTTTTCGACGTCGTCCACCATGCCGCCACCTACAAAGCCGGTTTCGAGTTTATCCATTAGGTCGTTACGCCAGACGATAACGCCAAGTGATGGTGCATATAGTTTGTGGGCGGAAAAGCAGATGGCGTCGGCTTCGGTTTTGTGTAAAATTTCGGAGCTGTGGGCCATGGCTTGTGCGGCGTCGATGATGATAATGCCGTTCTGTTTGCGAACTTTTTTGATCAAATCGTTGATATTTAATAGTTTGCGGCCATCAAAGTTGCTGGCGCAGTTTACAACCACGACGGAATCGGTAAAATCGTAATCTTCAATTGGAATAGAACCATCATCGTTTCGGCGCATTACTACGCGCTCGATATTAAGGCGCTTAGAAAAAGCGATGGTGGCAAGAAACGGTGAGTTGTGCTCAATTTCGGATGTAAAAACCTTTTTAAATTCTGGTTTAAGTTGGTTCAAAATTAGGTTGATGCCGTATGTTGTATTCAAAGTAAATGATACCGTGTAGTTCTTGGCTTTGAGGTTCAAAAAATCTAAGACTTTTTCGCGGGTGGCCTCTACTTTTTCGTCAGTAACGCGACCCCATTTATATTTGACGCGTTCGCCACAAGAATTATGCTCGGTATAATATTTGTTCAGAGCTTCAATTACTGGACGCGGCCTTAATGATTGGCATGCGCAATCTAAATAAATATCATTAGCTGTTAGATAGTCGAAATCACTCATGAGATTTATTATATCATTATATGCTGGCGGGCTTTAGGAATTTTTTATTTGCATTTTCGATGAGCCCGAGAGAGTTGAGTGAATGCCCCAACGAAAAAAAGCCGGATAGCACCGGCTTTTTTCTTGACGGGCATGAATGAAACTATCCCGGCGCGAATTGAAAGCAAATAAAAAATCCCTAAAGCCTACAAGCATAAAACGCTACAAAAAATCTCCCGGATGGGAGATTTTCTGCAACAATAGCTAACCATATTTTTACTAAGCGAGTTCGACGGTTGCACCAGCTTCTTCGAGAGCTTTTTTCATAGCCTCAGCGTCAGCTTTTGCAACTTTCTCTTTGACGGTAGCAGGAGCACCATCAACGATTGCCTTGGCTTCGCCAAGACCGAGGCCAGTAGCCTCTTTGACAGCCTTGATGACGGCGATCTTTTGAGCGCCAGCGTCTTTCAAGACGACGTCAAATTCAGATTTGCCTTCATCGGCAGCAGCACCACCTTCAGCAGCAACAGCAACAACGGCTGCAGCTGGTTCGATGCCATATTCGTCCTTAAGGACGGTTTTGAGTTCATTGACTTCGAGAACGGTCATGTTGACGAGTTCTTCGGCCAATTTTTTGATATCAGTAGCCATAACTTTATCCTTATCTTTTAATTAATAATAAAAATTGATTGCTTATTTTGCTTCGCGATTTTCGAGGCCAGAAACGATTCCATTGATACCAGAAAGAAGGGTATCGACCACTTGGGCGATAAGTTCGTTCTTGGTTGGGAGAGAACCGAGGGCGACGATTTCGTCTTTTGATAGGTTGGCGCCTTCGTTGTTGAAGCCACCGACGAGTTCCATAGCGTTGTGGGTTTTAGCAAATTTTGCGAGAACCTTAGCAGCGCTAAAATCTTCGTCACTACCAATTGCATAAAGAAGTTGGCCGGTTAGACCGGTGGTCTCGGTGTTTTTGTAAGCGGCGATTTCTTTCATCGCAACTTTTACGAGACGGTTTTTGACAACTTTAATTTTTACGTCAGACTCGCGAGCGAGTTTGCGGAGCTCTTGGAGTTCGGCAACGGTCAAACCTTGATATTTCGCATAGGCGACCATTTTCGAATCGTTGAGGATCGCAGTCAAATCAGCAACCAACGTAGCCTTTTTATCTTTTGAAATTGCCATAAAAAGTTCCTTTGGTTAAAATTGACATTTGGTTAGCTAGTTGTTAAAAAGCGTCACCAAATTAAACAAGAAATTTGCCTCGGTGGCATTATTAAAGGATAACCTCGCCACTGTCTTTGGTAACTTCAGACATTATATCAAAAAAGCCCTTGTTTTGCAAGGGCTTTAATGAATTTCTAGTTATTAAAACCAACCAGAGACGAAGGTAACGTTGCCTTTTGAGCTTACGCTAGCTCTGAGGTAACCACCGTCAGCGTCTACCCAAAGGTAACCGCTACCGGTGCTGCTTTTCTCATAGAGGAGACCTTTGCTGCCAAGAGCTTCAGCGAGAGCGTCTTTAGTGATGCCGCTTTTAATTTGGTCTTTTACGGCTTCGTAGCCATCAAAGTTAACGTTAGAATCTTTGTGAAGATCGGTTTTGTAGTCGACCTTGACATTGAAGTAGCTGGTGCTGAGCTCAATTGTTTCACCGTTTGGGAACTCCCATTCGTATACGGTATCGCTCCAGCTAGTAGCTTTACCTTCGATACCGGTGAGCTCGTTGATGCTTTCAACGGTGGCGTCTTCGTCAATTTTCTCGAGACATTTGAAAGCGTCACCACATTTGCTAAGGCTTGAGGTGTCGGAAGAGCCACCTTCGCCTGCTGGAGTGCCTGATTTATTGCCACCGAGCACTACGATGAGTACGACGACGATGGCGACAACCACGACGATGGCGGCGACAATACCGATAATTAGGTTTTTATTTGCACCTTTGGCAGCTGGTGCGACTGGTGCTGCAACTGGGGTTTCAGTTGGAGCGACTGGAGTTGGATTCTGATCCATACTTTCCTTTCTTATTAATTAACGTGTTTGGTAGTGGTAACTTGGAAAATGGCACCAATGACGGCGATGCCAGCGA
>CAMZAW010000017.1 GCA_947304335.1 uncultured Candidatus Saccharibacteria bacterium
GTGGTGAAGACGAACAAACAACTCGTTGGCATATCCAGGAATGCTATTGGGGTGAGTTCTCCCGCAGCATCGCCCTTCCAGTTCCAGTTCGCCAAGACGAAAATAGCGTCAAAGCCGAGCTCAAAGACGGCGTGCTCACCATCACCTTTGAAAAAGAGAAGGTTGAGACTACTACCAAAATCCCAGTATTATAATCAATACTAAACCGCTCCATTAGGAGCGGTTTTTTGGTGCCAAAGTATTTGAAGTAAAAAAATACTCCCCGAGGGGAGTATTTTGAAAGCTATTTATTATACACCTGCGTTACCAGTGTTGTTGATAACATTGGCAATCACGAAGTTGACGATAGCATAGGCGAGGCCAACGATAACAAGACCAATAAGACCGTAAAGAATGGTATCTTTGCCTTTTTTAACTTTGCCTGGATCACCAGCAGAGGTCATGTATTGGATACCACCAAGGATAACCATCACCACGGCAACCAAACCGATTACACCAAGAATACCATTGACGATTCTAACAACGATATTGTTGAACGAGTCTGTAGTTTGTTGATTTGCAGTGCCACCAACCTCTTGGATTTTGCCAACCTTGATTGAGGTTTCATCAGCTAAGAATAGTAAATCTTTCATTTTTATCCTTTATATTAATGTTAATTGTATTATATAGTATTTTGAAATAAAATCAAGAGTATTTTGCAAGAAGCCTACCCTGTAATTATGGGGCATTTTGGTCAGAAGCATCTTGCGATGTTTCAGGAGGAGTTTCGTGATAAATAACTTCAGAGATCACAAAGTTTACAATCGCTGCCGCAAGAGCAATTACTACGAGGCCGATTAAAGCATAAAGAATCGTAGTCTTGGCTTTTTGTAATTTGCCAGTATCGCCAGCTGAAGTAATATATTGTACGCCGCCGAATATAACATACACAATCGCAACGAGGCCAATTATGCCAAGCACGCCATTAATAATATTAATTATTGTGTTGTCGAATTTAGTCTTAGCTTGTTCAATAGTGTCGTCGCAGCCCATGCTTTCGCGTATTGTCTGTGGCAAATCGTCGCTACAAAACGGGTCTTCTACTGCATAAACTTGCGGAGCTAGGCTAGCGGTAACCCCAACCAAAGCCAAGACGGCGATTAGTATTTTAGTGATATGTTTTTTCATGCATTACTCCTTTGCAATGGTTATTGTTTGTGACTGACCGCTGTTATTGTCGCGGGCATTGCGAATGTTGCTGGCTACGAATGAGGTGATAGTTTGGGCTAAGGCTACAATTACAAGACCAATCATGGCATATAGAATTGCCCTCTTGGCAGTTTGGATTTTGTCTGGTTCGCCGCGCGAAGTGACATACACTACGGCACCATATACTACAAAGATCAAAGCGATGAGACCGCCGATACCAATTACCCATTGGATAGCATTTAAGATTACACTGTTGGCAGAAATCGTAGGTAAGTTTACAGATACATCACCCACTGTGATGCCAGCAGTGCTCACCTTTTGGCTGAGCATTACGAACTTGATTACATTAAAGATAACGTTGGCGCACATTACAATAATGAGACCAATTACGGCAGTAGTAATGGTTTTCTTGCCGTTCATGGCTTTGTCTACCGACCCGCGTGACAGCATATATTGATAGCCACCCCAAATTATGAAGCCAATCACAAGATATGCGGCGATCACGGAGAGGTCGTTGAGCACGTTGAATACGATGGTCCAAATAAAGAAGGTGAGTGTGGCACAATCACCATGCACCCCTGTACAATCTTGCTTTACGGTCATAATTTCACCGTTTTTGCCAAGCAAACCATCGTACCAAGGCACTAAACCGAGAAAGTTTTCGCTAGTAGGTGCTTCTTGGTTGTTGTTGCCATCAGCATAAACTGATGCCGTACTAGGCACCAAAGATAATACGGCCCCTGTAAGTAGGCCAAAGATACAAATTTTCTGCAGAAATTTTTTCATTTTTTAATCACTTTTTACTTATTTTTATACTAGCATAAAATCACGAAAAGTCCACCCTAAAAAATCGAGGGAATAGTAGGTAAATACTCTTGACAAAAGCGCTTATGCGTGCTATAATTAGTTAATGCCTTTAAAGGGAGGCATTTTTATGAATATGAAAAAATCTCTAATCAAACGTATCTTTATGCTTTTCATTGGCGGCTTTTTCATGCTCATTAATCTGTTTGGTCTTACCAGTCCAAACCCAGTAAGTGCTATCGAAAACCCAACTACTACTACGACCACTACTGAAACTGTTGCCGTGCCAAAAACCGACGACAATGGAGAAATTGAAGTTACCGTTGAAGACCTCTGTTCAGAGGATCTTGGTAACCTAAGCTGGCGTATCTGTCCAGAGACCGACAAGGCCTCGCAGGCCGCCGACTGGCTTTACGAAAAAATCGAGCAAGTGCTCGTTGTTAACCCAATTGCCGCCGAAGATGGCTCCCCAATCTATGAAGTTTGGAAGTATTGTCGCGGCGTTACTAACATTGTCTTTATTATCTTCTTGCTCATCGTCATCTATTCTCAAATTACAGGCATGGGCATTTCTAACTATGGTCTTAAGAAAGCTCTTCCAAAGCTAATTATTGCCGCTGTCCTTGTAAACCTCAGCTTTATTATCTGTGCGCTCGCCGTTGATGTGTCCAATATTATCGGTAGCAACTTGCGCGAACTCTTTATCGGTATCGAGCAATCCGCCACCTCTGGCGAAAATCTCGCCAATCTTTCTGTTAGCTACTCCGATTACTTCAATGCCTTGTCTGGTAAATACACTGAGCTAGCCGGTGGTGTTGGCGCTGGTCTCGTTGCTGGTCTGATTGCCGTTGAAAGCGGTACTATCTGGATGTTGATCCCTACCGTGCTCGCTTCGCTCATCGCCGTAGTAATTGGTCTTATTACCGTGGCCATGCGTCAAGCGGTTATCGTGCTTCTCGTGATGATCTCTCCAGTTGCTATTGTGGCTTCTATCTTGCCAAACACCGAAGAGTACTTCAAGAAATGGAAGAAGCTCTTTATCAAGATGTTGGTATTTTATCCAATGATGAGTTTGCTCTTTGGCGCTTCCAACCTCGCTGGTTGGGCCATTATTAATAGTTCCCAAGATGGTTTTGTGATTCTTCTTGGTAAGGCCGTTCAATTCTTCCCATTGTTCTTCTCGTGGTCACTCATGAAGATGTCCGATACTATCCTCGGCAAAGTTTCTGGTAAGCTTACCAGTTGGGCCAGCCCACTTATTGCTTCCAACCGTGCCTGGGCCGATTCTCACCGCGCCCTCACCAGAGAAAGAAACCTCGCCCGCAATATCTACACACCGTCTGCTAGGTTGAATAGATTCTTGACCAACCACCGTATTGCCCGTGAAGAGGATACCGAAGAATATCGCGCCCACAGTAAGTTGCTCGGCCAGGCCTACAATGTTCGCCGCCAGTATACCCGTATTCGTGGTCCAAGAAACGAAATTATCGAGACCCTCTCCCGTGAAGGTGAGGAAACTTACGATATGCAACAACGCAACATGGCGATTACTGCTTTGCTTGATAAACACAAAGTCAACTTCGAAGAAGGCTTTAGTGATGATATTAAGCACATCAAAGATCGTAGAAAATATCGCCGTATCCTTGATCTCGATAAGAAGAATGTTGATGCTGCCGATGCTATCGCTATCCAAAAAGCCCGTGCCGCTACGGTTGATTTAAACAACGCAAGAGGACGCTTCGAGCGCTTCCAAGATGCCGTTGATGCTAATACCGACGATAAAAACGTCGATACTGAAGGCTATCAAAAGCACATTCTTAACGGTGATAGGGAAGTGGCTAGAAACCGCTATCAACAAATGCTCGCCGAGTTTAAGGGTAGAGAACGAGAAGTTAAATATGCTGCTTCTGAGGCATCTAGTGCCTACGATGCTAACCGCAAGGTGTACGAAGGTAAGTTCCAGAAGAACTACGAGATGACCGTACCTACCCAAAACATCGTCAGTCGCCTCAAAGAGCTCACCAGTGACAAGGATCTCAACGCCAACATCGACGCTATCATTGCCGCTATGCGCGTGCTTAATGCTCGTGGCGATACCAGCCTCGTGCGTGAAGCTATTAATGACATCTGTAAAGACGACAAGCTCGAGCTTGGTACTCACGCTTCGCAATCCCTAGCCAGCTTCCTCTTGTTCGAATTGAAGGGGAATAGCCCTGTGCTCCGCCGCTTTGGTAAATATCTCAACCTCGAAACCGCGAAGGCCTTTAATAATGGCCCAGAAGAAAAACGCCGCCACAACCGTGTAGTTACCTACAACGAGTATATTAATGGTAGCTATATTGATTCTGAGTACGAAGATGAGATGGGCGTAGTTCACGCACCTCGCGTCAAATATCCAAAACGTGGCTCGTCTGTACTTTTGAATGGTACCAGCTACCGTGATGTTGAGCGCGAAGGTTATGATGATAACGAGAAATCTGCTATCGAGGCCTCTAAGAATGCCGCCGGCAAGATCAACCTTCAACATTATATGAAGAAGAGCGACGAAATCTTCAAGGCCATTTTGCCGAACATCGTGGGCGACCATCAAACCTACTTGTCTGGTGGTGAACAGATTATCTCCGCAGGTCATTACGTCGCTGACGAAAGACCACTTGAACAAAATGGTCAAATCGTTAAAGACGTCAACGGCGACCCAGTCTATCAAGAAATGTTGCCAGACTTCTTGAAGAACGAAGCTGCCTATAATGAAATGGTTGAGACAAACGGCGTGACCTATAAAGAGGCCCTCAAACAATACCGTGACTTCAAGTTTAAACGCTCTACGAAGTTTATTGGTTCACAAGTGCCTACTCAGATTTCACATACCAAGACTGATATGCTTTATGCTCAGCTTGCTCAATTTGCCGACTACTCTTACTACAATGATGTTGATGATCCTGAGGTGGGCGAGGAAGAAGCCAACAGAAGGAAAGCCAGTGGCTACTACAAAGAAATGGCTAAAGACATCTGGAAGGGCGCTATCGATAAAGACGTACTCAAGATGGTTGCTCGTTCATCCAACAGAGGTTACCAATCCGAATCTAAGGCCAGCCTCTTTAGAACCCTTAGATGGTCTGGCGAAGAAGGTGAGGCTGTCATGCGCCATGATGCTGGTTATCCATTAGTTGCCGCCAGCCAGTCTAATGACACGCGCAGCACGCAACCTAGTCGTGACATTGCCGCCGAAGACGATGATGACTACGGTGGTCCAGAGCTAGATCAAGATTTCGGTTTCCAACTTGATGACACCAGTAATTCTGAGATGGAACTCGCGATTAGAAAAATCTTTAGTTCACATCGCGACGGTCGCCATGCTGGCGATGCTCAGGCTGAAATTCAAGCCGCCTATCAAGGCGTACTCGATTATATCAGTGATCCGCTTGTTCCGTTAACGGACATGCAGAAGGCCGAACTCCAATCTCTTGGTGGCACACTTAGCTTCTACACCTCGGTAGCTGAATTTAAAGAAGCAGTTAACCGTATTATTCATGGCTAATCCATCGCGCATATGTTATAATATATAGCATATGGCACAGTATAAAGTCCCTCAAGACGTTGAGGCCGACGATAAACTGATTGGACCATTTTCGTTCCGTCAGTTCGTGTATCTTCTTATCGTGGCGGGCCTGGTTGCGATTGCGGTGTTTTTGGCGCAAATCTTTATTGCGCTTGCCATAATTCCGCTACCGCTCATCCTACTTTTTGGTGCCTTAGCTTTGCCACTTCGCAAAGACCAACCGATGGAGACCTACCTTTCAGCTATCGTCTCGTTTTATCTCAAACCACGCAAACGTATTTGGACGCCAGGCCAGCGCGAGTCCACCATCGAAATCACGGCGCCAAAAGCCGTCGAAGAAGCTCGCACTCGCAATATTTCGGGCGAAGAAGCCACGCACCGCCTTTCGTTCCTAGCTGATATCGTAGATAGCCAAGGCCGCTCAATTAGCGACAACTCCGTCCGCGACGATTTCGTAGCCGAAGCCAACGCAACTGAAGATATGTTCGACAGCTATCGTTCATCTCGCTTAAACAACACCATCGAAAGAGACGAACGCTCTCGTCACGACGAGATAATCAATGAGATGCGCTCGGCCTTCCAAGCCACCGCTCAACAAGAATTCGAGCAAACCAATATTGAGCCAGGCCACAATACCATTTCACATAATTTTGCTGCTGCTGCCGCTCCGGCAGTGCCAACGGTTGATTTAAGTGCCTATCAGCAGCCACCACAGCCAACACCGCCGCCATCTATCTATGATTCACCAGCCATTGTACGTCCAGGTGAACCAGAGCCAATTCCAGAACCAGTCGCGGTACCTACACCAGCAGTGCCAATTCCCGAAAAAACCACTAGCGCAAAGCCGCCAAAACCAGGTATAATAGAACTAGTTAATAATCCTGATTTGTCGGTCGCGACAATTGCTGAAGAAGCCAAACGTATAAAAGGAAAGGACAACGGCGAAGTTTTCATCTCGCTTCACTAAACATATGAATCCGCAACAACCACAACAATATAGCGCAGGTCAGCCGATGCAGCCGATGCAACCAATGCAGCCGATGCAGCCGATGCAACCAGTACAGCCGATTATGCAACCGGTCGCTCAGCCAATGGCTCCGCAGTACCAAGCGATTTTGCCGTCACAACCAATCCCACAGCAAAATGCCAACGCTGCTGCCCTCGGCGCCGCCGCAATTAACGCCAAACAAGCTGCGCCAGTTTCTCCAAATCAAGAAAGCCCGGCTTCCACGCAGTCTACCTTGCTAATTTCCGAAATCCGCGACAACATGGTTATTATGAAAGATGGTTCCTTCCGTGCTGTAGTGGCCTGTAAATCCATCAACTTCGACCTCATGTCCGATGTCGAGCGCGAATCAGTAGAGTATTCTTATCAAAACTTCTTGAATTCGCTTAAATTCACTACGCAGATTTTGATTCGTTCACAACGCGTAGACATTGGCCCATACATCGAAAAACTCAGCGAAATCCGCCGCAACAACGACAATATGTTGCTCGGTGTTTTGATGGATGATTACATCGACTTCATCGATGCGCTTTCGCAAGAAGCCAACATCATGGACAAATCTTTCTTCATCATCGTCCCATATTATTCATCTGCCGACGCCGAGAAAATTGTTCAACAAACCAAGAATTTGTTTAAATCATTCTTTAAGCCAAAAACCCCAGCCGTTACTCGTATCGACCGTGCCACCTACGACAAGGCCGTTACCGAGCTTAACAACCGCATCGATTCCGTCATTTCGGGGCTCTTCCAAATTGGTATTCATTCTGTGCGTCTTAACACCAAAGAGCTCGGCGAGTTGTTCTACAACTTCAACAACCCAGATACTGCCGTGCGCGAGCCTTTGATTGACTTTACTAACCTCGCTACCATGTATGTAAGAAAAGGAGACCAGCAAAATGGCTAAAAAACTGTCTCAAGCTGAAATTGCCGCCCAGGCACAAGCCGCCGAAGACGCTCGCATCCAGCAAGCATTCGAACAGGGCACTAATACCTTGCGCGACCTTATCTCGCCTTCGTCTATCGAAATCCACGGCGATTATTTCCGCCTTGGCACCAAATATGGTCGCACACTATATATATATGGTTACCCACGCAGCCTTTATACCGGCTGGATTTCGCCAATTATTAATATTGATGAAGTGATCGACGTCTCGATGTATATTTACCCAGTCGAATCCGCCGTGGTGATGAAAAACCTCAAGACCAAAGTATCCCAACTCGAAGCTTCTATGAACTTGAACGCTGAAAAAGGTCGCGTCCGCGACCCAGAGCTCGAAGCCGCCATTAATGATGCCGAGGAACTCCGCGATCAGCTCCAGGTTGGTGCCGAGCGCTTCTTCCGCTTTGGCCTTTATATCACTTTGTGGGCAGATTCCTTGGATGAGCTCAAATTTGTGCAACAAAAGATTGAAACGATTTTTGGCCAGCAAATGGTATTTTCAAAAGTTGCCACCTCGCAACAAGAGCAGGGCATCAATTCCGTCATGCCACAATGCACCGACCAACTCCAAATTCGCCGCAACATGAACACTGGTGCTATTTCCACCAGTTTCCCATTTACTTCCGCCGACCTCACGCAGGACAAAGGCATTTTGTATGGCATCAACATGCATAATAACGGCCTTGTTATCTTCGACCGCTTCTCGCTTGAAAACGCCAACATGGTGGTCTTCGCTAAGTCTGGTGCAGGTAAATCCTTCACCGTGAAGCTTGAGGCACTCCGCTCAATGATGGTTGGTTCCGAAATTATCATTATCGACCCAGAAAATGAGTATCAAAAACTTTGTGACGCCGTAGGCGGCTCATATATTCGCCTTAGCCTTAACTCCGATGTTCGTATTAACCCATTCGACCTGCCAAAAGTTGTCGACAGCGAAGATGCCGATGATGCGCTCCGCGCCAACTTGGTAACTTTGCACGGTCTCTTCCGCTTGATGCTTGGTGGCACGCAGGTTAATGCCAACGGTCAGCCAGTCGCTGCCCTCACCGCCAACGAAGAAGCCGATCTCGATCAAGCTTTGATTGATACCTATGCTCGCGCCGGCATTACTTCAGATCCGTTGACCCACCAATCCACTCCGCCAACCATTGCTAATCTTTACGATACATTGCTTCACATGGAAGGTACTGGCCCGCAACTCGCGCAACGCCTCCGCAAATATACCACCGGTACTTTTGCAGGCATCTTTAGCCAGCAATCCAACGTCGATATCAACAACCAAATGGTAGTCTTTAACATTCGCGACCTCGAAGATGAGCTTCGCCCGGTTGCTATGTATATCGTACTCTCACACATTTGGAACATTGTCCGCACCGAGCAAAAGAAACGCCTTCTCATCGTTGATGAGGCCTGGCAATTGATGAAATACGACGATTCTGCCAACTTCCTCTTTAGCCTCGCTAAGCGCGCCCGCAAATACTACCTTGGTCTTACCACCATCACGCAAGACGTGGAAGATTTCATTAGCAGCAAAATGGGCCGCGCCATCGTGGCAAACTCTTCAATGCAGTTACTTTTGAAACAATCCGCCTCGGCCGTTGATATGCTTGCCGACGTCTTCAAGCTCACCGAAGAAGAGAAGCGCCGTCTCGCCAACTTCCCAGTCGGCCAAGGCCTCTTCTTTGCCGGCCAAAACCACGTTCATATGCAAATCATTGCCTCCTCTACCGAGGAATCCTTGATTACCACCAACCCAGGTGCCAAAAAAGGTCCCGGCCAAAACTAGCACTCTTGAATTTTGAGTGCCAAAGTACTATAATTTATATTATGGCAAAACGAGATTACTATGAAGTTTTAGGCGTTCCTAAAAACGCATCTGATGACGAGATTAAAAAAGCCTATCGCAAACTTGCGATTAAATATCATCCCGACAAAAATCCTGGCGACAAAGAAGCCGAAGAAAAGTTTAAGGAAATCAACGAAGCCCACGACGTTTTGAGCGACAAGCAAAAACGTGCTCGCTACGATCAATTTGGCCACGCTGGTGTGGGTGGCAACGCTGGTGGCAATCCATTCGGCGGCGGCAACCCATTTGGCAACTTCAATGGCCAATCCTTCAACTTTGATTTTGGTGGCGGCGGTTTTGAGGATATTATTAGCAACATTTTTGGTTTCGGCGGTGGCGCTCGTCGCCCACGTCGTGGTGACGATTATCAAACTAACGTCACGCTCACTTTTGAAGAAGCCATTTTTGGCACCACCAAAGAACTCGATATTAACGGTGAAAAATTCAAAGTTAAGATCCCAGCCGGCATCGACGATGGCATGTCCATTCGCTTGCGCGGCAAAGGCGGCCCAGCCCCAGAGGGCGGCAGTGAACCAGGTGATCTTTATGTTCGTATCCGCGTTAAACCACACAAGCACCTCACCCGCGAAGGCAACATTATTTTGTCCGAAGAAAAAATCGACATGGTGGACGCCGCGCTTGGTTGCGAAATCAATGTTGAAACTGTTGATGGCAACATCACTATGAAAGTTCCAGCTGGCACCCAGTCCGGCACTCCATTCAAGCTTTCCGGCCATGGCGTACAGTTCCGCGCCGACGGCGATCGTGGTCCACACATCGTTACTGTGATTGTTGAAACGCCAAAAAACCTCAGCAAAAAGCAAAAAGAATTGCTCGAAGAATTCAAAAACAACAGGAAACGTTCATTCTGGGGATAATTTTTCACAAAACATCGCACTAACGCTTGCATTTTTATTTTTGGCGGTCTACACTAAAAATGCATGGGTGTTTTAGAAGAGATGTTACTCCGTAACGGGCTTATTTATCGTAATCCCGATGGTACAAGTTCCTATATTGAGGGAAGCATTCTTTCTAATTCACTAGTCGTAAGAAATTCTGATGGGTGGGTCACACATCGCGTTGAGCGCGCGGCAAATGGAGTTGATTTAGTCGTTCGCAACATGTCTACCGGCTGCGTCGAAATGCGCCTTTCTGCCGCCATTTTGTAAAATCGTGATATAATTGAAGTGGAAACTTATTAATTTATATTTATTTGTTAACCCGCTGGTATAGAGAAAAATACCAGCAAAAACAATTAGAAAGGGAAATATGGAAATTTTAATTCCAATACTTACCGCTGTGGCCGGTTTGGCCGCTGGTGCCGGTGGTATTTTTGCCTACAACAAGAAAAAAGAGAATGGTGGCAAAAATAAAGCCGACGATCTAATCCGCAAAGCTAAAAACGAAGCTTCCGAAATTGTGCTCTCTGCCAAAAAAGAAGCTGCCGCTCTTAGCGAAAAGAATCAAGCCGAAGAAAACGAACGCCGCAAAGAATGGAAAAAAACCGAGAACCGTCTTGCCGAACGCGAAACCACTCTCGACAACAAACTCGACCAACTCGAGAAAAAATCTGAGAAGCTCACTAAAGAAGAAAAAGAGCTCGAAGATCTCAAAAACGAAGTGCGCGATATTCGCACCAAACAACATGAGAAACTCGAAAAAATCGCTGGTCTTTCTAAACAAGAAGCTCGCGAAAAACTCATGCAAATGACTGAAAACGACATCAAGCAAGATCTCGTTGGCCTTATTAACAAAGAGCAAAAGGAAATCAAACACGACATCGACGAAACTGCCCAAGCTATGTTGCTTACCGCTATGGAGCGCATGTCTTCTGAAGTTACTGCCGACCGTACCATCACCGCTCTCAAACTTCCTGATGACGATATGAAAGGTCGTATCATTGGTAAGGAAGGCCGCAACATTCAAGCTTTGCAACGTGCCACTGGCGTCGATATCTTAGTTGACGATACTCCAGGCATGGTGGTGCTTTCATCCTTTGATCCAATCCGCCGCCAAGTTGCTCGCTACGCTATGGAGCGCTTGATGAAAGACGGCCGTATTAACCCAGCTTCTATCGAAGAATCTGTGGCTAAAGCCGAAAAAGAAATCGAAAAAGAAGTTGTCCGCGCTGGTGAAGATGCTGCTCGCGAAGTTGGCGTCGTTGGTATCCCACGCGAAATCTTGCACCTTCTTGGTGAACTTAAATTCCGCACCAGCTATGGTCAAAACGTTTTGCTTCACTCCATTGAAATGGCTCACATGGCTGGTATGATTGCTGAGGAAATCGGTGCCGATAAGCGCATCGCAAAAACCGCAACATTACTTCACGATATCGGTAAAGCCGTCACTCACAAAATCGAAGGCAAACACGCCGAGATTGGTGCTGAGCTCGCTAAGAAATATGGTATGCCAGACGAAGTAGTTCACGCTATCGCTGCTCACCACGACGACATCGAGCCAACCACTCCAGAAGCTATCATCGTTAAAATCATGGATGCAATCTCCGCTGCTCGCCCAGGTGCTCGCAACATTTCTGCTGAGAACTTTGCCGAACGCATGAAAGATCTCGAAAACATCGCCACTTCATTCCAAGGTATCGACAAAGCCTACGCCATTTCTGCAGGTCGCGAAATCCGCGTTATCGTCGAGCCAAAATCGATCGACGATCTTTCCGCATTGAAGCTTGCTCGTGATATTGCCGACAAGATTGAAGCTACCATGAGCTACCCTGGCGTTATTAAGGTCAACGTAATCCGCGAAACTCGCGCTGTTGAATACGCCAAATAATTATGCAAATCATTAAAAAGAACATCAAGCCATCGACGTGGGTAAAACTTATCCTCATCACGCTTGGTGTTCTTTTGTTATGTGGCTACATTTTTTGGGATCTCGCGACCAGCGGCCCAATCTTTAGCCGCTTCGGCAATCGCGAATGGGTAACGGGCAAACTCGAAAGCCTCGGCCCTGCCGCACCGCTGCTATTTATTTTACTAACCATCGTGCAAACTGTGATTGCGCCAATTCCGGGCCAAGTAGTTGGCGGCATTGGTGGCTTCATCTTTGGTTGGTGGGGAATCTTGTGGAGCTTAATCGGTGGCACGATTGGCTATATTATCGTGATTTGTCTTGCGCGCAAATTTGGTCGTCCGCTTCTAGAAA
>CAMZAW010000018.1 GCA_947304335.1 uncultured Candidatus Saccharibacteria bacterium
AGGACGAGAAGATTTTTCATAGCACAATGAAGGATTAGGCGAGCGGCAAGGGGTGTTTTTAATTTGCATTTACCAGATTTATGAACGTAAAAAATACAGCGTATACCGAATGAAAAAAGCAAGAACCCTCCAGTGGAGGGTTCAATTTTGCTTTTTGAATTTCGTGTATCGCTGTGTTTTTTACAGGTTCATAAGTCCAGCAAATTAAGAACACCCTTACTGCTCGCCTAATCCTTCATTGTGCTATGAAAAATCTTCTCATCCTTAATGCTGTCAGGAAGATAGTTCTTATCAAGATGAAACCCAGATTCCCACTTTTGCCCTTCACCAAAACCAAGTTCTTTCATGAGTTTAGTCGGTGCATTGCGAAGCCACGTTGGCACTGGTTCGCCCATCGTTCTTTTTGCAAGCCCTAACGCCGCAAACCAAGCGTCAGCCGAGTCGCGGTTTTTCTTAGATTTAGACAAAGCAATACAAGTGTGCGCCAAAATCAAGCCAGATTCCGGCATGCCCACGCGCTCCACCGCCTGGAAACAAGCCGTGGCAAGACTAAGAGCGCCGTTACCGGCCAGGCCGATATCCTCGGAAGCAAAAATCACCATGCGCCGCGCGATGAACTTTGGATCCTCGCCAGCTTGTACCATGCGCGCCAAATAGTAAAGCGCCGCGTCGGTATCAGAACCGCGCATCGACTTAATAAATGCCGAAATCGTGTCGTAATGATTGTCGCCTTTTTTGTCGTAGCCCGGCACTTTACGGCCGGCAGCCTCGATGGCGGTTTTTACATCAACATGGCTCGCGAGCGACAAAGCCAGCTCCAAATCACCCAGCGCCGAACGCGCATCGCCGCCCGAAAGTTCGGCGATATAATCAATCGCGGCTTCGGTGATTTTTGGCCCGCCGGCGTTGGTCAACTTCTTTACGATTTTTACGCCTTCGGCTTTGGCCGCGCGTTCGAGCACGGTCAAAATCGCGGATTTTTTGAGCGGGGAAACAACCACCACGCGCGAGCGGGAAAGTAGCGGCGAAATTACTTCAAACGAAGGATTTTCGGTCGTTGCGCCAATTAAAATAATGAGGCCAGATTCTACGTGTGGCAAAAATGCATCTTGTTGCGCTTTATTAAAACGGTGAATTTCATCCACAAATAGCACAGTGCGAGTTTTTAAATTCCAGTTGACTTTGGCTCGCTCCACCACGGCTTCAACATCTTTTTTACCAGACGTCACAGCAGAAATTTCAATAAAATCAGCTTTAAATTCGTGTGCCAAAATCCTAGCTAAAGTAGTTTTGCCGGTGCCCGGAGGGCCCCACAAAATCAAATTCACCGGCTCGCCACGGCGCACAATCTCGGTCAAAATTTTACCTTCGCCAATAATTTCTTCTTGCCCCACCACTTCGGACAATTTTGTTGGGCGCATCC
The DNA here is from genome assembly GCA_947304335.1 of uncultured Candidatus Saccharibacteria bacterium. Lineage (GTDB taxonomy): Bacteria > Patescibacteriota > Saccharimonadia > Saccharimonadales > Saccharimonadaceae > Nanosyncoccus. The sequence goes on from CAMZAW010000018.1 coordinate 1,424, forward strand.
GCTCCGCCAGGGGAACTCTATTCATAAAAACATTATAACATTTTTAATTTTGTTTGATTTTTTTCATATATAGCATGCTATAATGAACTTATGGTAAATAAAGGCCTTGGTCATACCAAACTATGCTATAATAAGCTTATGGTAAGGAAATGCACTAAACCAGTTTTCTTAATGGCGTTTTTTGTTTTTGCGTTGATGACCTTTATTTCTTATAGCGCCAACGCAACCACTATCACCGGTGGCGACATCAAGGTGGTTGCTGGTATCGAAGCAGTTCTTAGAGTTACTCTTCCAAATGACATTCTTGTCAAAATCGACCCAGGCAACAAAGATCCGTTTGTCGTGCCGATTAAGCTCGATATTTATTCCAATAACCCGCAAGGCTATTATTCTTACATCTCGGTCAACAAAAACCGCAGCGACCTAGACGATGCCGCTACGGCTTTGGTCCACGTCAACAACGATAATAACTACAACTACATGATCGATAGTTTGACCGAAAACAAGACCTTCGCTGATTTCCCAGCCGGTTACTGGGGTTATTCGATCGATGGTGGCAAAACCTTCGATGGTGTGCCGGCTGCCGATGAAACTCCAGCCAACGTTAGCACCAGTTCAGAACTTCATTTTGGCGTTAAAGTCCCTGGCGAGCAGGCCTCGGGCATTTATTCCAATACCATCGTCGTGACCGCAGTTTCAAGGCACGTCCAAACTCCAGCCGATTTGTTCAGCGGCATCACCTACATGCAAGACATGACTCAAGAAATCTGCGAAACTGAAAACCTCGGCGCCACCAAACAATTGATTGATCGCCGCGACGGCAAAGTTTATTGGGTCACTAAGATGAACGACAACAACTGTTGGATGACTCAAAACCTCGACTTTACAATCTCCGAAAACGGCACCGAGCTTGCCCCGGCCACCTCGAATGTGTTTGCCACGAGAACCATCACCAAAGACCTCAGCGGTAGCGGCGATTACAACGACATTTTCTACCTTGATGGCGGCGATTATTACGTACCAAATGGCGTAGGTGACCTCGAGCGCGACATGGAAACTCATGCCACCAAGCTTGAGTCTACTGCAGAACTCGACCCAACCTCCGAAGACTGGCACTATCATATTGGCTCGCTTTATTCTTGGAACGCTGCCACCGCCGGCTCTGCCGACGAAACCGTCCTAATTGGTGAGGCTGACGAATCCATCTGCCCGAAAGGCTGGAGATTGCCGATTCAACCTGGCTCCATCCAAATGAACAGAAATTACGGTATCTATAAGCTATTCAGGGCGCAACGCGAAGTCCAAGAATCATCCCATTCAGAGTGGGGCTTTGGTATGTCCGCAATTGGTCAATCACCGTTCTATTACACATATACTTGGGGTGAATTCGTCACTACCGTAGACGGCATCAGCAGAGCAACAGACCATACGATAGATTACACCGGCTGGGACAATAGTATCCTACTACTATGGTCATCTACGGCAACGCCATTAACTGGGTCAACTGGCTACACTGGTAGTAGCAGTGAAATTGCAAGGCCGGCACTTACTATCGATAATGCCACGGCGGATACTATTATTGATTATGCCCGGCATCTAGAACACGGCGGTCAGTCGATCAATGGAGCATATAGATGGGCTGCTGGTTTCGTCAGATGCGTCTCATCAAAGAACGATTTATATTCGATCTCAACGATGCAAGAGATGACCCCTGAAATTGTCGCAAATACCGATATTGAATCCACCAAGCAATTAACCGATGTGCGTGATGGCAAAAAATATTGGGTCACCAAGGAATATGATGGCAACATTTGGATGACTCAAAACCTCGACTTCGAAATTTCAACCTCTGGTACAGCTCTTAGCACCGAGACTTCAAACGTATCTTCAAACAAAACATTGACCGCTGCATCGTCCTTCGGATCCGACCCAGACGGCATCTATTATTATGATCAAGGCGACTATTATTATTCTGATACGGACAACTTCTACGGTGATTATCTAGACCAATATACTGGTGGGCAAACGGTATATGGTCACTATAGGGTAGGCGATTTCTACTCCTGGAACGCCGCTACCGCTGGCTCCGGTGCCCTAGTCAGCAACAATAGGGAGAGCGCTACTGAGTCTATCTGTCCTAAGGGGTGGCGCCTGCCAACTAACAATGGCGCAGGCGAAGTGCTCAAAGGCAGCTATGATAACATGATCTTTAGGTTTCTCGACACAAACGTGTCTGGCAGCTACAGCGCGTATTATGGCAACGGCGGTGTCAACACACAAATGGAAATTGGCTACTATTCCTTCTCGTCGCTCGCCTACTCACCGCTTTACTTCCACCAAACTGGTATAATTAACGAATCGGGAGAGTTGGTTGATGCTGGTAACGTGTCTGCATATTGGTCTTCATCGCTCAAATATAAAGACGATGCCGGAGGAACCTATGCATATCAGCTCAGATTCACTGAACCAAGTAGAATAAACTATAAACCAAATGAAAGCAGCGCTACTAAGAGTACTAATGGGGCCAAGGTTCGTTGTGTGGCCGATTCTGGCATAGATTATTCTTCTCAAGACAATTACTTTACAATCGATTATGACGCAAACGGTGGCGAAAATGCTCCAGCCTCGCAAATTGCTGGTGTGGACGGCGAATCCTATACCTTTGCTATTACGGCAAGTATTCCAACTTACGCACAACATGTCTTTAAGGGTTGGGCTACATCTTCAGATGCCAGTGAGGTAGAATACTCACCAGGCTCTCTAATTACAGTGACTAATGTTGTTACTAAGCTGTATGCCGTCTGGGAAGAAGCCTGTAGCGGTATCTGCTACTACGGCAACGGCGCTGACGCCGGTACAATGCCAGATCAAACTGTGAACGGGGGAGATTCGGTTATGTTATTGCCTTCAAACTTCTCTCGTGCAGGATATGGTTTTGCTGGCTGGAATACCGAGCCTGATGGTAGCGGCACTATGTATGGCCCAATTGAGACTATTACGGTACCAGATGAGGGTATACTTCAACTCTATGCGACATGGGTTGCCCCAAGTGGCTACATCCAGGGCTTCAATTGCAACTCACTAGCCCAAGGCAAAGTTACTGCCCTTACGGATATCCGCGACGGTCAGGTTTATGCTGTAGCCAAGCTCGTAGATGGCAAATGTTGGATGATTGAAAACCTTCGCCTTAATCCGGCAGACGAGAATACGATTATTAATGCCTCAAACACAAATAACCCAACGCAAACATTCGTAGACGACATCGCGAATAACTTTAGAGGCAATGGTGACATCGGTGCATACTTTTCAGACTGTGATTTGTCGGGCGGTGTTAGTAGTATTGGTTGTTCAGATAGAGTAGCTTTTCTCACAAACAATATTTATAGAGGCTATAGCGCAAATTACCTCACGGACGTGGTTTCATCATCTTGGTATTCATATGGCATTTTGTACAACTGGCACACCGCCACGGCTGGTAACGGTAGTTGGTATGAATCAGGCCTATTCACAGGCGAGGATACGTACATTACGTATCAAGGCGATATATGTCCATCTGGCTGGCGTCTCCCAACGGGCGAATATGGTGGCGGTGGTGATAATAATCTGCAAGAGCTTGCCCTCGCACTTGGTAACACAGTTGGCAATGTCGCGAGTGACTCCGATCTATACAATGATAATATCTGGCCACGATTCAGCGCAGCATTTAGGGCTTATCCAAATAATTTTGTCGAAGCCGGTGATTATAATCCAGTACTTCGTGCATATGGGTATCCGTACGGGTATAGCAGTCGCGGAAGTGCTGGGTATTATTGGACAGCAACGCAACGGGTAGATACGTATGGCTCTGGCCATTATGCTGAACGATTGGAAATTCATAACCTTTCGAACTCTAGAGGGTATGAGGATGATGAATATTTAGATCGTGGCGCCACAATCCGCTGCATCACCGGCAACTAATAGATTTGTCTTAAATTAACCATAAAAATTATCAAAAATACTTGTACAATTTTTATGGTTTTGTGGTATATTTAAAGTAATAATAATTAAAGGAGTTACGCAATGGACTTCAGCAGTCTATTAAACGAAGCAGTCAAAGCTAGTGGCGTCAGCACTTTTAACGCTGCCCAAAGCTGGCAAATCTGCACAATCATTATTAGCGCACTTGGTGCACTTGCACTATTTGCATTCTTTACCTACTTCAAAAAAGGTGCTGAAAAGCGCAAAGTTGGTGAAGATATTAAAAACTTCTTCCTCTTCAAAGGCAACTGGGCAGAAGATCTAGCTAGACTCGTATTCTACTACGTTTCTATCAGCTATGCTATGAATGCTCTTCAAACCCTCACCACCGGTGGTGATCCATGGGGCTTCTTCGAAGGCGTCTTCTACTTGGTATTCATCCGCTTTGTCTACGAAGCTGCTGTTACCATCATCCGCTTCTGCAAGGGCGACAAGAAATAATAGCCAATTTAAAATCCCCCGAGCGATCGGGGGATTTTTTGTGCGCCAAGATAATCTGATGCTATAATAAAGATATGAACGTGGAGGTCACAGTCAAACCCGGTTCAAAGAAAGGCCCGCTAGTTGAAAAATCTGGCGATGGCCTAACCGTATATTTACGCGAAAAACCACATGATGGCGAAGCTAACGCGGCGCTCATCAAAATGCTCGCTGAGTATTTTGACGTAGCCAAAACCAGCATCGTCATTAAGTCCGGGTCAAAGAGCCACAAAAAAATAATTCAAATAGGGTGAGAGACAGGAGTTTTAGTGCGGGAAATCAAAATTGGACAAACCTACCGGCACTTCAAAAACAAAGATTACGTCGTGCTAGATGTCGTCAAAGACAGCGACGACAAAAAGGACTTAGTAATCTACGAAGCGCTATATGGTGAACATTTGAAGTGGGCGCGTCCTTTAAAAGAATTTTTATCGCGGGTGGACAAAAAGAAACATCCCGAAGCCACGCAAAAATATCGCTTCGAGGAAATCGACCTTACTGCAACAAGCAGTGCTAAACCAACCAATAATCAGGAGAAAACTATGTTATCACCAGCCGAAATTGCTGAGTCCGCCGTAACAATCGGTGAAGGGAAGGGTAAGCTAAAAGCTATCAAAATGATATTACTCGGCATGTTCGCCGGCGCCTTCATCGCGCTTGCTGGCGTAGGTGCTACATTTGGCAATACCTATGTAGGTAAACTCGCCGGAGCTTGCATTTTCCCGGCCGGCCTCGCTATGGTTGTGATCGCCGGAAGCGAACTATTTACCGGCAACAATTTAATGATTACCGCGCTGTTTTCTAAGAAAATCGGCGTCAAAGAACTACTGAAAAACTGGAGTCTAGTATTTCTCGGCAACTTCATCGGCTCAGTTTTGATCGCCTTGATGGTGGTATTTTCCGGCGCGTTCGACAACGTTGCTGGCACTGTAGTGGATACCGCATTCAACAAAGTCAACTTTGACTTTCTCCAAGCATTCCTACGCGGCGTGCTTTGTAATTTCCTAGTTTGCATTGCGGTTTGGATGTCATTTGGCGCCAAAACTATTGGCGGTAAAATCGCTGCAGTGTTTTTCCCGGTGATGCTATTTGTGCTTTGCGGATTCGAACACTCGGTTGCTAACATGTTCTATATTCCAGCCGGCATCTTTGAGGCTGCCAAAAACGGCGTCACGATTGAAGGCTTAAACTTTGGTACGATGCTAGTTAATAACCTCTTACCAGTTACCCTTGGCAACATTGTCGGCGGTGCCGGCCTGGTTGGCTGTGGCTACTATATGGTTTATCTTAAAAAAGCCAAAGAAAAAACTGCCGTCAAAAAGGGAATCGAAATGGAAGTGTCTTTAAAGGTCAGCAAAAAACCTGTGAGGAAAACTGCCGCGAAAAAAGTTGCCGCAAAGAAAGTTGTCGCAAAAAAGGTTGCAGCTAAAAAAGTCGTAGCTAAAAAGCCAGCTGTCAAAAAACCAGTCGCAAAGAAAGCCGCTACTAAGAAAACTAAATAATAAAAAAACGATAGCCCCCGAAAGGGGGTTATTTTTTTGGTGAGGACGCTCGCACTTCGTGCTCGCTAGCTCACCAAAACTTCTTTCAGAAATTGGTGAGGACGCTCGCTAAAGCTCGCTATCTCACCAATAAAAAACAAGCCTTGCGGCTTCTTTGGTGAGGACGCTCGCACTTCGTGCTCGCTATCTCACCAATTTTCTCAGAAAACAAAAAACGAGAGCAAGCTCTCTTCTTTTGTCTTCGTTCGAAAATTGGTGAGTCGGGAGGGGCTCGAACCCTCGACACCGGGCTTAAAAGGCCCGTGCTCTAACCAGCTGAGCTACCGACCCATATGGTTTGTCTGAGATATTATATCACAATTTTTTAAAAAATAAAATATCTGGTGGGCGATACAGGAGTCGAACCTGTGACCTCATCTACGTCAAAGATGCGCTCTAGCCAACTGAGCTAACCGCCCGCTCCAAATATTATATCACAAAAATTGAAATTTTACTAAATTTAATCTAAATCAATGGTTACGGTTAAAGCGCAGTGGTCTGAAACCGGTGCGTTAATCACCTCGAAATCGTGATATTTGAGACCCGGAGTCACAAGGATATGGTCGCAGGCGACATCTTTTTTGAAGCGGATGTTGCGAAGGGTGGTTTTAACATTGTTGATGGCGGTAAGATCGGTAAGAAAATCTAGCTCGCGCATAGCTGGAGCCTCGGAGGTGACGTTTAAGTCGCCACACATTACTACCGGGCCGGATTCGTTTTTAATCATCTCCGCCACGCGGCGCATACATTCTACCGAAGTTTCGTCGCCGAGCGGGTCTTTTAGCCAGTAACCGTGGTAATTTAAAATTGTGAGGCCGTTTTCGAGGGTAATCTTTTGTGCCGGCCAGCGGTGATAGGAAATAACATCATGAAAGTTCTCGGGGCTGTCGGCGATATGATAATCTTTGACTAGCTGGATTTCTTCGATGTTTTTGAACGGGATTTTGCTAAGCACGGCGTTGCCGCGTTCAATTCGAGTGCTACCATCTAACACCTGGATACCATACATCGAGACGCGGGTCTCGTAATCAAATCCACCGGCGGCCTTGATTTTGTCCACGCTGTCCATAAAAAGATCAATAAAACCAATGTCGTTTTCGCTCCAAACTGCCTCTTGTAAACAGACGACGTCGTAGTTGCCGTCGGCGATAAATTTACTGAGGCCGTCTTTGATGCGACCGCTCCAGGCGTTGAGTTGAAGGATTTTGATGCTACTCATGATTATATTTTATCATCTTTTAGATATCTCACTTCATGATAGAATTGTAAAAAGGAGCAAAATGGTAGACTCAAAAGCATGGAACTGGGACGTGGTGAAAGGCGACCACGAGCAATATTGGCAAGAGCCGGCGATGGAATCGTATTATCTTGTTAACCGCTGGAAAAGCCAGGGTAAAAATGATTTTCTTGATCTTGGTTGTGGCCTTGGTAGGCACACTATTCAATTTGCAAAAGCCGGTTTTAAAACTTCTGGTTTTGATTTAAGCGAAACTTCAATTAACCGAACCAAAGAATATGCTGAGCAAGCCGGAGCAAAAATCGATCTTAAAATTGGCGACATGCTCGATTTACCTTATGACGACGATAGTTTTGACTGCATTTATTGCCGCAATGTAATCTCTCATACGGACACGGCCGGAATGCGAAAAATCGTTGCGGGACTCGAGCGGGTGTTAAGAAAAGATGGCGAGTGTTATTTGACGCTTGGCTCAAAACAAACTTGGGGATTTCAGCAGGATTGGCCGGTGGTGGATGAAAACACCAAAATCAGAATCGAAGACGGGCCAGAAAACGGCATTCCGCATTTTTACGCAGACTACGATTTGATCGTCGATTTATTTAAGGATTTTGAGATTGTGAAAGTTTTTCAAGTTGAAGAATATATCACAAAAGAGCACAATACAAGTTCGTTCCATTACCATGTATTAATTAAAAAGAAATAAAAAGAGCTCCGGGTTCCGGAGCTCTTAAATTTTACGAAAGGGCGAGTTTTGCGAGCTTGTTGATGTGGGCCTCAGTCGAATCGATGATGGGAAGATCTATGTCTCCCTTCTTCAGGATCATATCGAGTTCCGTGCAGCCAAGAACAACTGCATCGGGTTTCTCCGTTGCTTTTTCCCGTACCTCATCAATGAACTTAAGTAAGAATGCCTTAGAATCGGTCCTTACTGTGCCGTGGCAAAGCTCGTCAAAGATGATTCGATGGACTTCATTCAGGCCATGGCCGGAGTAGGGAAGACTGTCGTAGCAGCTAAGATCCACGGTCTTAATGCCGTGTTTTTCGAGGCGCTTATCCATGAAATCATCTAGCATAGTGAATCTCGTGCCAAGAAAAATAACATTTTTGGCGCCGGCTTTTTCACACTCTTCGGCAATACAGTCGCCGATGTGTACCAATCGGATGCTGGGCTCAATTTCCTCCGCAACCTTGTGAATGGTGTTTGTGGCTATTGCGATATAGTCACAATCATTGCTGCGCAGACTCATGGCTTCGCGGAGTATTCTTTCTCCAATAGTCTTCCAGCGGCCGAATCTCATATCCAGGTCAATATCCGCGAAATTAACGCTTCGGATTAGAAGATCGGCAGACGTCTGCCCGCCAGCCATTTTATTGACCTTTCGATTGATTTCGAGGTAATAATGAGCAGTGGATTCGTAGCTCATTCCGCCGATAATGCCAATCTTTTTCAAGTATGGTCACCACCTTTCATAAATATAAAATACGCGCCCAAGGGGGGGCGAGCTTATTGATATTATAACATAAAAATTGGAAAAATAAACCAGAGGAAAAAATGTAGGCGTTGATGAATTAAATCTTCAAAAAAACATCAAGAAAAGATACCTGGAAACGAACAATCCTGAATTGCGGCGGATTGCTGCGGTGTTGTAGTGGGGTAGCTACGAAATCTCCTGCTTCATGATATAATTAAGAAAAGGAGAACAAATGAAAATCGAAAGCATCACACTTGACGGCTATAAAACCAGGGGCGGCTACTCGCCTGCAAAGAAAATCGACCTCGGAGATTCTTATCTCATTTTCGTGTCTGGGTTTCAGGCGCCAAAAAACGAGAATAACGAAATCGTGACCGACGACATTGCCGAGCAAACCAGATTGGTGTTTGGCGAGATTTCAAAAACTTTGGAAAAGGCCGGTGCCAGCCTAGACGATGTCGTAAAAGCTGTTATTTATCTTACCGACATGAATGACTTTGACGTGGTGTCGCCGATTCGGGATGAATACTTCAAGAATTCCGTTCCGGTTTCGACCATGGTTGAAGTGAATGGCATGACGAGAAAAGGTGCCAAAATCGAGATTGAAGTTACGGCGATAAAAGAGAAATAAGCTGAGTTTTGCCACAAAAAGTGCCCCTCGCAAGAGGGGCACAGTTCGCAATATTCACTTTTTCTTTGGTCCGCGGTACCAAATGACGCCAGATTCCTTTTCCGCCGGAATGTAATATTCCTGCTCTTTGAAATCCTTGTAAGTCCTGACGTACCAGCTGAACGTAGTGCCGTTTTGGAACTTCATCCTGACGTCGACCAGCCAAACAAGCTGGCCAAACTCACCTTCGTTAGGTATGATGCCGATAAAATAACTACTTTCGGCGTCGAGCTTTGTCGGGTAAGGCTCATCGGGCACGCGTTCCCACTTGTTGAACTCAAGCACTTCATCCCAGTGCTTGGCGTCGAACTTATGTTCTCCAGGTTTGCGCTCGCCAGGGACTGGTAACTTCGGCCAGCTGCCGCAATATCTTTTCATCATCCAAGCAATGAAACTAGTACTACGACGGATGACGAAGTTTGCGGAATCCGTAATCAGGGTATAGTCGTCTATAGCATCTGACTCGGGCCAAGGAGCGAACCTCGGGTCCCCGTAGGGATAATCCTTAGCGCCAAACTCCATGATGAAACGGTATGTCTTGCGGTTCACCTTACGGAGGGCTCGGCGAGGTTGCCATTTGGAAACGGAACGTTTTGCGAAATGATTCGCTAGATTGATTTTGAAAGAACTCATGAAAAACCTCCTATCTCTCATGCATGGGAAAATACCCACATTACTACTATTTTAACATAAAAACTATGAAAAGTCAATAAGGGGTGGCTCCGGGACGCTCGTAATAAAAAAAGAAGCTCCTGTGGTAGGAACATACTGCCCCGTGCAAGAACTTCGTTTAATGAAAGCCCCGAACCATTGACTTCAAAAGGTACCTGCGGTAGAATAAAAATACAGAGTGAAACAAGGCACTGTATTGAGCTGGCGACACTCTCTTTTTTTGGCTCCGGGACGCTCACTGCGTTCGCTATCTGGAGCCACCAAAAAAAAGACCTGACGGTCTTTTTTCACGGCTCCTAACGTCGCCGTTATTTTTGTTGCTGCGCAACAAAAATGGTGGCTCCGGTCGGACTTGAACCAACGACACAAGGCTCTTCAGGCCTCTGCTCTACCAACTGAGCTACAGAGCCACTTTTACAGTGTAGTCCTATTATAACACAGTTTTTAAGTGTGGTATAATTAATCTATGAAAAAAATTAATACTTCTCCAATTTCTGGTGCGCTTGAGCTTTTGCCAGCCGAGCAAGCCGTTTTTACCAACCTTAAAAACAAAATTGCCGAAGTATACCATCGCCATGGCTTTCTAAAGATTGAGACTCCTGTCATTGACCGCACCGAGATTTTGTTTGCCAAAGCCGGCGGTGATACCGAGAAACAAGTCTACAAAGTTGTTAAAACCGCCGAGGCTGCCGACGAGGCCGACCAAGCTCTGCGCTTTGATCACACCGTACCTCTAGCCCGCTACGTGGTCGAGCACGAAAGCGACCTCGTTTTTCCATTTAAAGCCACGCAAATCGGCCGCAACTTCCGCGGCGAGCGCGCGCAAAAGGGCCGCTACCGCGAGTTTTATCAGTGCGATAT
>CAMZAW010000019.1 GCA_947304335.1 uncultured Candidatus Saccharibacteria bacterium
TTTGGCTTGGGTGTCTTTGCCGGTAGCGTCTTGTCCTTCAATTACGATATGCATGTGGCCTCCTTTTCTTTATTCTATCATTATTCTTTGAATTGTGAGTTATATAACTCGGCATAAAAACCGTTTTTCTTTAGGAGTTCGTTGTGGTTGCCTTGCTCAACTACGTTGCCGTCTTTCATCACGAGAATGAGGTCGGAGTTGCGAATCGTGGACAAACGGTGCGCAATCACAAACGATGTGCGGCCGTTAGTAATTTTTTCGAATGCAGCTTGGATTAATTCTTCAGTGCGGGTGTCGACGTTTGATGTGGCTTCGTCCAAAATCATCATTGGTGGATTTGCGACCATGGCGCGAGCGATGGTGAGTAATTGTTTTTCGCCGGCGGAAATATTTTCGGAGTCTTCAGAAATTTTGGTGGAATAATTTTTTGGTAAGGCTTCAATTACGTGATCGACGTTGCTAACCTTTGCGGCTTTCTTGACATCGTCTAGGCTGGCGTGTTGATTGCCGTAACGCAAGTTGTCGGTGATGCTGCCAGAGAATAGCCAAGTGTCTTGTAAGACCATGCCAAATAGTTGGCGAACATCCTCACGGTGCATTTCTTTAATCGGTACGCCGTCGATTGTGATGTAACCGGAGTCTGGTTCGTAGAATCTCATTAGTAAATTAATGATGGTGGTTTTGCCGGCGCCGGTTGGGCCAACGATGGCGACTTTTTGGCCAGGCTTTACTTTGACTGAAAAGTTTTTAATAACCGGCGTCTTTTTGTCGTAACTGAATGAAATATTGTTGAATTCGACGGCACCAGAAATATTGGTAATTTCTTGTGGGCTTTCTTGATCTGGTTCTTCTTCTGGCTCGTTTAGAAATTCGAAAATACGCTCGGATGCCGCAAGTAAGGCTTGGATGGTGGAAGTAGTGGATGCGATTTCAGTGATTGGGCGATTGAAACGGTTGACATAGTTTAGGAAAGCCTGGATGCCACCGATGCTGAGTTTTTGTTCGATAACTAAAATGCCACCAACGATACAAACGGCAACATAGCCGAGGTTGGTGAAAATGTGAGTGACTGGGAATGAAAGCGACGAGAAGATTTGTGCGCGTTTGGCAGCGCGAGTGAGTTTTTCGTTGGTCTTATTAAAGTCGTCGATAGAAGCGGTTTCGTGTGAATTGGATTTAATAATGATTTGGCCGGAGTAGCTTTCTTCAATTTTGCTGTTTAATACGCCAAGCGTGGCTTGTTGTTCGCGGAAATATTTTTGGGCAAACTTGGCGATTTTTGCAACTACAAAAACCGAAAGTGGTACGACAATAAATGTGATGAGCGACAATGGCACAGAAATTGTGAGCATTAAAACCGTGACGCCAATTAATGTCGTGATGCTGAGTGAGACATCAGCAACTTCTTGCGACAATGACGTTGAAATAATATCAATATCGTTGGTCATGCGAGAAAGTGTGTCACCGATTTTGTGTGTGTCGAAATATGAAATTGGAAGAAGTGATATTTTGTTGATGATTTTTTCGCGCAAGGATTTAGTATATTTGGCGGTGATGACGGCGAGCATGTAGGCTTGAATGTAATTTAGAATTGCCGACGAAACAAACAATACGATTACGATAATGACGATCTCGATGATTTTAGTCCAGTTAATTTCTGGAGCTGAATAAACTGCCGTGTTAATAATTTCGCCAAATAGTTTTGGAATGAAAATACCAAGCACGGCGGAGCCGATACAGAGTATTACGGAAATAATAATTGCAATACGGAACGGACGAATCGAATTCAAAAATTCTTTAACGGCGAACTTTTTATTCTTCACCTTCTCGGTCATAGGATGATCATGCATGGCGAGCCTCCTTCAATTCGTTTTCGTATTCTTTTTCCGAGAATTGTGAACGGACGATTTCGCGATATATTTCGCAATCATTTAACAATGAATGATGCGTGCCTTTGCCAACAATTTTGCCTTTATCGAGGACAATGACTTGCTCGGCTTCTTTGATTGTATTGATGCGTTGCGCTACGATTAACACGACGGAATTTTTGGTGACCTTTTTTAAAGCTTGGCGAAGCTTTTGGTCGGTCTTCATGTCGAGGGCTGAGAATGAATCGTCGAAAATGAAAACTTCTGGTTTTTTGCAAATCGCGCGTGCGATAGAAAGGCGCTGCTTTTGGCCGCCAGAAACATTGGTGCCGCCCTGTGCGATATGTGAGTCATAGGCATCCGGGAATTTTTCAATGAATTCGTTGGATTGTGAAATTTCGGCGGCTTCTTTGATGTCTTCCATGGTAGCTTTTGGTGCACCAAATGCAATGTTTGATTTGATGCTGCCGGAAAATAGGATGCCGCGTTGCGGAACAAAGCCGATGCGTTTAATTAAATCGTCTTTAGCATAGTTTTTAATATTTAGACCGTTTACTAAAATTTCGCCTGCGGTTGGTTCATAAAAACGTGGAATCAAATTAATTAAGGTAGATTTGCCACAGCCAGTAGAACCCACGATTGCGGTAGTTTCGCCAGCGTTTGCGACAAATGAAATGCCCGACAACACTTTTTCTTCGGCTTCGTCGTAGCTAAAGTCAACGTTATTAAATTCGACTGACGGCGTTTTGCTAATCTCGCCGCTCGTTTGCTTTGGCCAATGAATTTTGAGTTTGGTTTTTAAAACTTCGTTAATACGATTTGCGGAAACGTTGGCACGTGGCAACATCACAAATAAAATCGAAAGCATGAGGAATGAAATCATCACGTGCGTGACGTATTCGGCAAAGGCTGGAATCTTGCCGATGATTTCACTGTCGGTAGGAAGAAGTGAAATACCGACCCAGAAACACAAAAGCGTGGTGCCGTTGAAAATAATATTAATCATTGGATTTTGAAGCTCTAAGATTTTGTCGATGAACAAAATTAACTTGGTGAGTTCAGTGTTTGCTTCATTAAATTTTTTCTGTTCCAACTTTTGATTATTGAATGTACGGATCACGCGAAGGCCGGTTAGATTTTCGCGCGTGAGTAATGTGATTTTGTCGATGACGCGTTGGAAGATTTTGAACTTTGGAATCACGAGCGACATGATTGTGATGACGAGGAACAAAATTGCGAGGATGGCAACCACGATAATCCAGGTCATGTTTGGTGCGGTTTCAAATGCTTTGATTAAAGCAATAATACAAAAGAGTGGTGCACGGAGCATCAGTGACAAAATCATCGTGATGGTTTGTTGAACTTGATTAATGTCGTTCGTCGTGCGGTTGATGAGGGAGGCGGTGCTGAAATCGTCAGCGTTTGATAAATTGAATTGCAAAACTTTAGTGAAGACGGCGGCGCGAAGATCGCGTGAGAAATAGGCGCCGATGCGCGCGGAAAAGTAACTCGAAATGAGTGCGCCAAGTGCCGAGACTAAGGCAAGTGCAATCATTAAACCGCCGAGGCGCCAAATCTCGGCCGTGTTGTTTGGGATAATACCGTGGTTAATTATGTCTGCCATGAGTGATGGCAAACTTAGCGTGCAGTAAACTTGCAGCGTGATCGAGAGCAGCAAGATGATGACTTGCCACCAATATGGCTTGAGATAGCGGAATAATTTAAGCATCTTTGTTAGCTGGTTTCTTACGTTTTTCAAGGCTCATCAAAAGATAGGTGATGCCGCCCATGATGAGATAAATATAATACGAGAAGAAGCGCCAAATCAGCATTGCCCAGAAGACGTAGCCGGATGAGAGGGCGGAAAAGACCGTGTAGAACGTGCCTTCGGCGGCGCCGGCGTTGCCTGGAGTTGGCACAAAGTAGACGGCGGAAGTGACGGCGACAACGGTTACGAAGCATGGGAGAAAATCAATTTGGCCACCAAATGCAGTGAGCACAAAGAATGGAATTGCTGAAATTAAAATGTGAAAAATCACGGAATAAATAATAGTTTTTAAGAAAAGGCCTTTGGTTTTAAGAATTAATTTGACTGAACGAGCATATTCGTCGACGCCGTGTTTGGCTTTGGCTACGGCTTCTTCCTTGTTTTTGATGATGTGGATTTTAGCGAGAAACTTGACGCCAATCGTAATTAACTCGGCGGTGGCTTTTGGCAGGAACGTGGCAATCAAAACTGCGACTGGCCAGAAGGCATAGAAAATCAAGCCAAAACATGCTAAGGCGATGAGTGGGGCGTTGCTGATGGTGAAGCTGCCGATGAGGAAACAAATGACGGCGATAATTAAAAAGCCGATTTGGCCAGAAATCATGTTAATGATTGGAATGGTGGTGGCGAGGCCAGCGGAAACGCCGGCGTTTTTGTTCATGTAATAAATCTGGAATGGTTGGCCACCAATTGCGGCTGGCGTAATGTTGTCATAATAACGGCCGATTAAAAATGTGCGGCGGGCATGCTTACGAGCGAGAGCTGGGTTGTCCTCGAGCTTGCAGGTTTTCTTGATTACAATGGAATATTTATGAATCTCGAGCAGAATTGCAACAATGAAACAAGCCACGGCTGGGATGAGAAATAGAAAGTTGAATTGAACTTCCGAAAGTTTGGCAGCGTTTTCAGAATTGCCGAACTCAGAAAATGCGGTAATTGCAATTACGGCGATGTTAAGCAAAATAAATGCGATGGTTAATAATATTTTGCGGACAGATTTTTTCTTTGGTTTTTCCATGATGATTCTAGTTATTCTCGGGCGGATTTAATATTCGGGTATTCTTCAATAAGCACGCGGATGCAGCCAGCGATTGGAATGGCGATGATGGCACCAAGCAAGCCGAACATGTACATACCGATGACCATTGAGCCAAGAATGGCGACGGCTGGAAGATTTAGTGCGTTGCCCTGAATCTTTGGTGCGATGACATTGTTTTCGATTTGCGCATAGATAGCGTAAACAAAGGCGAAGATAATGGCAGCAGCTGGTGATGAAAAGGCGAGGATGACGAAAATGAGACAGGCACTAATGATTTGGCCGAACATTGGAATGAAGTAAAAGAGTGCAGCCATCAGACCCATCGGAATTGCAAGGCCGGCGGAGAAATTAAAGATGAGCGATAGGATGAATACAAATAATGCTACAGCGAGGCCGTCGATTAAACCGACGATGGCTTGGCGCGAAACGTAGGTTGAAACGACATTGCTCATGCGATTGATGACGCGTTTGGCGACTGAGACGGACTTAGCGTCTTCCTTATGAGCGCTAAGCTTGCTCCAGAAATAATCCATGATGCCTGGGCCTTCGAGCAGGAATAATAATGTAAGAATTAAGATTAGGACGCCTTTAGTCATAATGTCGGCGATGGTGCTGATGCTGGTGACAACGGTGTTGCCAATATTGCCGAAGATATTTTTGGAAAGAGCGGTGGCGCCTTCAGAAATTTGTGATTGTAGATCTTCGATGCCAATACTGCGACCAAAGGCATTAACTTCGTCCCAGTTGCCAAAATCTTGGAGAGTGTTTGGCAAGTTGCGCACGAACTTTGAGGTTTCATTAACGACGACTGGGCCAACAATGATGATGATAGAAACGAAAATCGAAACAATAATTGTGTAGGCGAGCACGGCGGAAGCGGTTTTATGGTTTTTATCCATACCGAAGTGCTTACCAAGGAATTTGTTGAGCTTGTGTACGAGTGGCTTCAAGGCGAGGGCGAGGAAAATCGAGATGCCGATGATAATAAGGCCAGTGAGAGCTTTATAGAGGAACAAAATAATTAGACCGATACCTAGCAGTACAAGCCAAAAACGAATAAACGTGCGGGTGTCTACTTCTATCTGTTTTCCCATATGCCTCCTTAATGGTTTAATTATATCACGCTTTGGGTTATAATGTGCGTAATGAAAAAAGTTTTAATGCATACGTGCTGCGCGCCATGTAGTGTTTACTGTATCAAGTCGCTTCGGGCTGAAGGCATCGAGCCGACGGTATTTTGGTACAATCCAAACATCCATCCGTATACTGAATATAAGTCGCGCCGCGATTGCCTAAAAGAATACGCCGCCAAGGTGGGCGTGAAGGCGATTTTTGAAGATGAATATGGCCTAATGAAATTTTGCGAGAACGTTTCTTCCGATATCGCTAACCGCTGTGTGAATTATTGTTATCCAACTCGTATTGGCGAGACCGTGCGTTATGCCAAGGAGCATGGGTTTGACGCGTTTACGACCACGCTTCTCGTTTCGCCGTATCAAAAACACGAAGAATTAAAGAAAGTTTGCGAGAAATTAGCCGAAGAGTTTGGCATTGAGTTTTTGTATCGTGATTTTCGCCCTGGGTTTTATGATGGGCAAGCCGAAGCGCGCGAGGCTGGGCTCTACATGCAAAAATACTGTGGCTGCATTTTTTCGGAAGCCGATCGCTACAGTAAACAGATAGAACGCGAACGCGGAACATTTGAAATTTAAGCAAAATATGTTAGAATAATTTTATGTTAGTTTCTGATTTTAACTATGATTTGCCAGAGGAGCGGATTGCTAAATTCCCGCCAAAGGTGCGTGGTACCACGCGCTTACTTGCGATTAACCGCAAAACTGGCGAGCTGACTGATTCTTATTACGCTAAGCTCGCGGATTTTTTGAATCCGGGCGATGTTTTGATCTTGAATGATACGCGCGTGATGCATTCGCGCCTGTTTACTGAGCTTCCGGATGGTCGCGAACGCGAGCTCGTGGTGCTTGAAAAACACGGTGATGAGCCACAACGCGTGATGTATCGCGGCAAGTTGCACGATGGCGATGTTTTGACCGTGAAGGGTTCTTCCGAAAAGGTTGTTGTTTCGCAGATTCTTGGTAATGGTATCGCCGAAGTAACTTCTGATTCCCCGCTCGATGTTTTGACCGAGAAATATGGCAATGTGCCTTTGCCACCATATTTGCACCGTGATGCAACCGAATCTGATAAAGAACGCTACCAAACGGTTTGGGCTAAAAACATGGGTTCGGCCGCTGCGCCAACTGCTAGCCTTAATATGACCGATGAACTTTTGGCTGCGCTTAAAGCTAAGGGTGTGAAGGTAAAATACCTTACTTTGCACGTGGGCCTGGGGACATTCCTTCCGATTCGTACCGACAATGTTGAAGAACACAAAATGCACTCGGAATGGTTCTGTATTCCAGATGATACGCTCGCTGAAATTAAGGCCGCCAAAGCTTCTGGTAAGCGCGTAGTAGCGCTTGGCACTACCGTGGCTCGTACGCTCGAATATTTTGCCAAAACTGGCAAAACCTCTGGTGAAGATGACATTTTTATTTACCCTGGCTTCAAGTTTAAGATTGTGGATGCGCTTCTCACGAATTTTCACGCGCCAAAATCTACCGTCCTCATGCTCGCCTCAGCTTTTGCCGGCTGGGACCATCTTTCCGCCGCTTATAAACACGCCGTCGAAGAAAAATACAACTTCTTAAGCTACGGGGATTCAACTTTTATCTATGAATAGCAAAAATTTGCAGTTTGATATCGAGAAAAAGATTGGCCTCGCGCGCGTGGGCGTGATTCATACGCCGCACGGCGATATTAAGACGCCGGCTTTTGTGGGCGCCGCTACTCGTGCCACGGTAAAGGCCCTTACGATGAAAGAGATGAACGAGCTTGGCTCGCAGGCGATTCTGGCTAATACTTATCATCTGGTTTTGGCCCCTGGCACTGATCTGATTGCTAAGGCTGGTGGGTTGGCTAAATTTTCTTCTTGGAATAAGCCTACTTTTACGGATTCTGGTGGATTCCAGATTTTTTCTCTTCCTGAGGTCAAAATCAACGAAGAAGGTGCGAAATTCCGTTCCTATCTCTCTGGTGACAAGTTCACGATGACCCCAGAATCCTCGATGCAGGCCCAGTGGCAGATTGGTGCCGATATTCATATGGCGTTTGACCACCTGGCTAAATCTGTGAGCCACGGCGATATGGAACGCGCGATGGACCGCACGCACCGCTGGCTAGAGCGCTGCATTGCTGAGCACGCCAAACTAAGCGATGAGGCTTCTAAAAATGGCCAGAATTTCCAGTATTTATATGGGGTGGTACAGGGTGGCACGTTCCTTGATCTTCGTGAAGCTTCGGCGCGTTTTATGGCTGATTTGCCGGTGGATGGTTATGGAATTGGCGGTGTTTTTACCGCTAAAGGCATGGCCGAGATGCTAAAAGTAGTTAATTCTATCCTTCCTGAGACTAAGCCAAGGCATCTTCTTGGCATGGGCCAGGAGCCAATTGACCTCTTTGACGGGGCTGAAAACGGTTGCGATACTTTTGACTGCGTAGGCCCAACCCGCATGGCCAGAAACGGCTCTCTCTATACTCTAGATGGGCGTATTAATATCAAAAACGCCAAATACAGGGATGATTTTACCCCTCTCATGGCGGATTGCGACTGCGAATGTTGCAAAAACTACACTCGCGCCTATCTTCACCACCTCTTTAAGACCGATGAGATCACCGCTAAGGTGCTGGCTTCTATTCATAATGAGCACTTTGTGGTGAGTGTGGTGGATAAAATCCGCGAAACTTTGCTCTCTGGTGAGTTTGAGGCCTACAGAGATGAATTCTTGAAGCGTTACTATCATTAATCTTTTGCACCCGCTCTCCTAATCTTGATTTTTCTCTGTTTTTGTGCTATAATAAAAGGATACAAGGGGCGCAGTTTAACACTATTTATAGGAGGGTATAAATATGAAACGCATGAATTTTGAGACAGTAATAATGTTGATTGCCTTAATTGCTATGATGTTCGTCGTGATCCTTTACGTGACCCGTTCGGGCCCCGCAATCGAGAACCCGACACCTAGCGAGGAAGCTCCCGTTACTGTGAACGGAGTCTTTTATGGTTCTACAGAGGAGTATCCGCTCGGCAATGGCCCCGAAATTTGGGGCACCCCGCTTGATCCGGATGAAATCCGGATGGAGGACGTGTTCAATACGTATACCGTTGACGAGTATGAGGTGAACGTAAAAGTTCGCTATTCGGCGGTATATGACAAGCCGTATGGTGGCAAGATCATCGGTTACGTAATTGCCGAAGATTTCGACACTGAACGGCTACTCCATGCCAACTATTCTCCGAGAATCGGCCTGTATGTGGAAGAGCTCACTGGTATTTACACCGGTGAAAATGGTATCCACAACGCCGTGTTCCCGGAGGTCGACATCGTTTGGCTTAACGAAGACGATGCCGGTGTTTCTCTGGGGATTGTTCCCCACCCCGAAAGATACGATAATGTTGATTTCGGGTCATAATACCCCTTGTAGGGTTGCCCTCCGGGGCAGCCCAACCCAAGTTATTTGAAAAATCGCGCAAAATATAAAGGAGGTGATTATATGCCTGATATAATCTACATCGCGATTATCTTTGCCATTTGCATAGTTATGTATCTTCTGAACATGCATGATGGAAAGAAAAGTAAGCTTAAAGATTCTCGTACGATTGAGATCGAGGTTCGCAAGAAGGAAGATATTGAGGCGAGCATCAATCCGGAACTCTTAGATGGTTTCTGGGATAGCCCGGACGTCGACCGACTAGCGTTCAAAAAGTCTAAGTCTTGAGGTTCTAGGCCCCGCCGGAAGGTGGGGCCTTAAGTTTGCCAAAATAAGCATAAGCGCCCTTGATTTTTTTGCGATTTTGTGCTATAATTAGATAGATATACCTGGTAACTTACATCTTAAATATACTTTGACAAAAAAGGGAGGTATAACTATGACATCAAAGGTGAACAAAGGAAAGAAAAAGAATACTGCTGGTAAGCGCCGCGCCGCTTCCAAAAGAACCAGAATTGATGCGAAGAAAGCATTTCTTCTGGGGTTTATGTTGGCGCTTTTCATGGCGCTGGTGATCGCCGTCGTATACGGTGCGTTCGCCCTGATTTCGTGGGTCGTCTCCCTGTTCAAGAGCGGAAACACGAAAGCGGCAACGCCGCCTACGTTCGCGGTTGAATCCGAGGTTCATGAACCGCTCGTGATTTCCGAAAGAAATCGGGAAAAAGAGGATTTCTACTACGAAGTAGAGATCATCTCAAACGAGCCCGGCGTGAAGAGCGTAAACGTTCGTCACGACCCGTGGATTGACCAGAACATCGGTACCAAGGTAAAAGTTGGCACCAAGTTTATCGTCCTGGCTACCTTCACGGCAGAGGGTTACGAGAGCTATGTGGGTTTCCTCAGTTCCGAGCTCGCGTCCATCGATGCTGACTGCAGCGTCGGCGGGTATATGTGGATATCTAAGCAATATCTTAGTATTCGCACCCGCAAGTACGCCTGGGCAGTGCACACACGCGATTACGGTTACAAGGAAAAGTATGGCCGTTCGCATGTGACCGTGCGCGATGCCGGTGAGGGCAACCCTAATGTCAGATGCGAGCCTAGTCAAGAATCGGTGGATTCGTCGTACGGCCGCATTTTGAATAATACCACTTTCGATGCGTCGAAGGTTTACGTCTCCGACGACAAGCAGTGGTTCGGGTTCCCTTCTGATTCTTTCTCCGGGTTCCTCGCAGAGGATATCTCGAAGGATCCGGACGGAGTGGTATGGATTTACCAGAGATATGTGGTAATTGATCCATACTAATCTCAAAAAAGTGACCTCGCTCGTAGTTTTAGGGCGAGGTCTTTTTGTTGCTTTAGTTTAGGTATTGCCAGATTTGGCCGGCGGCGGTGTCTTTGACGGTGATGCCGGAAGCTTCGAGTTTGGCGCGGAGTTTGTCTGAGGTGGCCCAATCCTTGTTAGCGCGGGCAGTAGCGCGATCGGCGAGCAATGATTTTTGCTCATCTGTAATATCAGGGGTGGTACCGAGAAGATTTAGCCCAAAGAGACTATCTAGAAATTCCCAATCCGAAAGGCTCATCGGTTGGCTGTCGATGACGGCGCAGGCGGCGGCAGAATTGAGATTATCAGAGACGCTGGCGAGAATTTGGGAGGCGGTGTACTTAGAATCGCCTTCATCTACGCCTTGCCAGCGGGTACTAGCGATGCGGTTACGCCACGAGAGGCGGCGGTTTTTGGCGGCGGCGAGGTCGTCAAAGGTGAAATTGCGCTCTCCCCTGAAGTGGCCTTGCAAAATCCAGAGGCGGAAATCCATCGGATCAAAGCCGCGCTCGATTAAATCGTCGAGAGTATAAACATTGCCAAGAGATTTAGAAATCTTTTGGCCATCAATCATAATAAAGTCACAGTGGAGCCAGTAATTGGCGAGCGTGCGGCCAGAAATGGCGTAGGTTTGGGCGATTTCGTTGGTGTGATGAATTGGAACGTGGTCGATACCGCCGGTGTGGATATCGATTGGCTCGCCGAGTTCGGTGTCGATAATCGTGGAACACTCGATATGCCAGCCTGGGTAGCCTGGGCGACCAAGATAATCCCAACGCATAGCGTGTTTTTCGCCTGGTTTAATGAATTTCCAGACGGCAAAGTCGGAAACGTTGCGTTTTTCGTCGCTAAATTCGACGCGGGCGCCAGCTTTGAGATTCTCGAGGTCAAGATGGGCAAAATCGGCGTAGTTTTTGAACTTTGAAGTGTCAAAATAGACGCCATCTTCGGTTTCGTAGGTGAAGCCGTTTTCGGTCATTTTTGTGACGGCAGCCTTGATTTGTTCAATATAATCAGTGGCGCGAGCAACCACATCTGGCTCGGTCAAATTCAATTTATGGAAGCCATCAAAGAAGTCATTAATATAGAATTCGGCGATTTCCCAAACGGTCTTCCCTTCGCGGGCGGCGCCTTTTTCAAGCTTGTCTTCGCCTTCGTCGGCGTCAGAAACTAGGTGGCCGACATCGGTGAGGTTGAGGACGCGTTTAACTTTATAGCCTTCAGCCTTGAGGGCGCGAATAAGTAAATCCCAATAGATATAAGAAGCGTAGTTGCCGATGTGCGGGTGGTTGTAGACGGTTGGGCCACAGGTATAAATCTTAACGGTATTGCCCGTTGGCTTAAATTCTTCCACCTTCCTTACTGGCGTGTTATACAGTTTCATTTAAACTTTCCTCTAACATTGATGCAATTTTAG
>CAMZAW010000020.1 GCA_947304335.1 uncultured Candidatus Saccharibacteria bacterium
AGCTTTAAATTCAAGTCCGCAAAAGACAGGCCCTCGTAGCCCAGCTTCGCCAAAATCTTCTTAATTGTGAAAATTTTGGCCGGATTAGTAGTAGCAATCAAAATCTGTTTCATAGCCTGATTATATCATATCTGTTGCAACAGGGGTGGCATATTGACATTTTTAAGCATATATGCTATAATTAGATAAATAGGGGTGCTTCAAACTATACTCTAGCACCCAAAAGGAGGGGCCTATGTACATTTTTAACGAATTTGATGTTGAAAAAGTGGTTTGGATCCATAAGGGTCCAAGCAAAAGAAAACTCTTGAGGAGTCTCCAGAAAGGTACATCAGTGGCCTTCAAGTTGGCTGATGGGCGAACGCTCATCGGGCATATTAGGGCAATTGAAAACCCTGGCAACAAGATGCTCCACTACGGTGGAGACTTTGAAGACGACGACAACAAATACGGTTTGGAGATCAGTTACAACCCGCGCAGTGGAGGGTACGTGTTGATTAAACATGTAACTCCGAAAGATGCACCAGTAAGGGTGCACTTTAAAAAAAGTTGTTAAAAACAAGCCCGCATCTTGATGCGGGTAATTGTTTTTTTATTCGTCTTTGTCGTTGATGCTGATACCACCAAAGCCGCCAGCTGCGTCTACATAAATCGTGTATTTACCTTTGCTAGTGTCGCCTTTGCGATCGTCTGAAGCGCCACCAAAGATGAAGCCAGATTTGATTTTAACTTGTACATCATCTGGAATTTTGATGTCGATACCACCAAACAAGCAGAAGGCTTTAATTACGGTGTCTTTTTCGAATTTTGCATGGCGAAGATCCAACTCGGCGCCGCCGAATACAGCAGTGAGGTTAGCGCCGGCAAAGACTTCGTCGTTGTAAACGCGGTCGCTGCCAGAGAAAACTGCGATTTGCGATTCCATGGTTTTGCCATCGCCAAGGTCTTTGACCTTTTTCTCGATTTCTTTGTCGCAGCTTTTATGGACCAAGCTTCTGAAAATAATCATGAGGCCGGCTGCCACGAGGAACATCGCCAAAATAGTTTTGCCAGCGGTTTCATAGCTGAAAACATCTTGTGCAGCCAAGAGGAAAATCACACCTGCGGCCAAAAAGATCAAGCTGGCGAAGCGGTTTTTCTCCGTGATTAAGCTGATGGCGCTTGGCACGATGATGAAGAGCGTCCACCAACCGTCGAAGAAGACGTTAAAATTAAATAGTCCTAATGCGTTCCCGCCAAAAATCACGCCGAGCGTAATGATTGCGAGCCCCCAAATGATTGCTTTAAATTGTTTCATGTTTCTCCTTTATGAGACAATTATACGCCTAGCATTGTGTTATGATAAGAAAAATGAGTCAAAAAACCTACATCGCAATCGACCTAAAATCTTTTTATGCATCGGTGGAATGCGTGGAAAGAAATTTGGACCCGCTCACCACAAACCTAGTGGTGGCGGATTTGTCACGCACCGAAAAAACGATTTGCCTTGCTGTGTCGCCAGCGCTCAAAAGCTATGGGCTGTCTGGCCGCTCGCGACTTTATGAAGTAGTTGAAAAAGTGCGCGAAATAAATGCGATGCGTTTGAAAAAGGCTGGCAAATTCTCGGGCAAATCGGTTAATGACATTGAGCTAAAAAAGAACCCGCATTTAGAACTTGATTACATTGTAGCCACGCCGCGCATGGCATGCTACATGCGATATAGCGCGCGGATTTATAATATTTATCTTAGTTTTGTGGCGCCGGAAGATATTTTTGCATATTCGATCGACGAAGTTTTTATTGATGCTACGCCGTATCTCAAAATGTATAATATGACGAGCCTTGAGCTTACGCGAAAAATTATTAAAGAGGTCTACGACACAACTGGCATCACGGCCACAGCCGGAATTGGTACCAACATGTATCTTGCTAAAGTCGCGATGGATATCGTGGCAAAGCACATGGAGCCGGATGAAAACGGTGCTCGCGTGGCGGAACTTGATGAAATGAGTTATCGCGAAAAGTTGTGGTCGCACACGCCAATTACAGATTTTTGGCGAGTGGGGAAAGGCATTGCAAAACGTCTAGAATCTGCGGGCTTAAGAACCATGGGCGATGTTGCACTTTGTTCCGAAACCAACGAAGACTATTTGTACAAAATGTTTGGCGTGAATGCGGAGTTTTTGATCGACCACGCGTGGGGCTATGAACCGTGCGAAATCAAAGACGTGAAAAATTATTTTCCGGCTTCAAATTCATTTTCGTCTGGCCAAGTTTTGAAAGAACCATACGACTTTAAAAAAGCGCGCATCGTGGCAGACGAAATGGCAGACGAGACCGCATTAATGTTGCTCGCGAAAAAACTTACGACCGACCAAATTGTGCTTACGGTCGGTTATGACAAAATTAGTCTTAATAATTATCACGGCGACACCACCAAAGATTTTTATGGTCGCGAAATTCCAAAACACGCGCACGGCACTTTTAATTTAGGCACACAAACTGCATCGTCAAAAATGATTCGCGATGCTGTGACTACACTTTTTGATAAGTTGGTTGATAAAGATTTATATGTGCGCAGAATCACGATTGACGTAAACCATGTTTTGCCAGAAACCGCCGCAGAAAAACCGCGTCAATTAAATTTCTTTTCTAACATTCCGGAACAAAAAGAATTAGAAAAAGAAAAGCGCGTGGGTAAAGCGATTGTAAAAATCAAAGAACGCTATGGTAAGAACGCGATTTTGAAAGGAATCAATTTTGAAGAAGGCGCCACTGGCTGCGAACGCCATGGCCAAATCGGAGGACACCGCGGATGAAATATGACGAAATAATTAACCACCCACACTACGAACCAAAGTCGCATCCGCGTGCATCAAAAGAAACTCGCGCCGCACAATTTTCGCCGTTTGCTGCGCTCACGGGCTTTGATGGAATTTTGGATTTTACCGTCAAAACTCACGAGCTTAAATCGCGCCGCGTCGTGCAAATGACTGACCCGGACGGTGTGAGCGAGTGGTATAATGAAGACTAAATAAACAAGGAATAGTTATGGACCAACTCATTTGCCAAAGCTGCGCAATGCCGCTGACTTCAGAAGATATGTACTCTACTGAAAAAGATGGCAGTATTAATAAAGATTATTGTAAGTGGTGCTACAAAGATGGTGAATTTGTGGATAAAGTTTCCATGGAAGAATATATCGAAATGTGCTCTCAGTTCGGCGAACAAGCCGGCATGACTAACGAACAAATGCATGAATATTGCAGCAAAGTATTTCCAACTTTGAAACGCTGGAAAAAATAATGGCTAGCTCAAAAGATTATCGCGATTTTGTTTTGGAACAATTGTCATTAGTGCCAGACATTTCTTGTCGGCCAATGATGGGTGAGTTTTTGTTGTATGCTGGCGGTGTTTTGTTTGGTGGAATTTATGATGATCGTTTGTTGGTGAAAAAAGTGCCAGAAAATTCTAGTTATAATATGTCGGAAGAAATTCCGTACGACGGTGCCAAACCGATGTATTTGGTGGAAGATGTAGACAACGAGAAATTGTTAGCGGAGATTGTGGGGGTGACGGTTGAAGGGTTGAGTAAATAGCGGGAGGGGCAGGGAACCCCGGGAGGGGCAGGGAACCCTGGGAGGGGCAGGGATGTCGCTCGCTAAAGCTCGCTCCATTCGAACCCTATAGGCCGAACCCCATTATCACGGATAAAAAAACAAACCCCGTTGGGGTTTCTTTTTTTATTCGTGGTGATCCGGGAGGGGCTCGAACCCTCGACACCAAGCTTAAGAGGCTCGTGCTCTAACCAACTGAGCTACCGGACCGAGTGAGGATAAAAACGAAAACTCGTTTTCGTTTTTGATCCGAACGAGGGCCGGCTAGCACGAAGTGCGCCCCGGACCTGCTAAACTATTATACCACAAAACCGCTAAAAACAAAAGATTTAAGGGCGTGATATAATTAAGGTATGCAAAAAAAAGTTGCAATAGTTTGTGATTGGCTGACGAATGTGGGTGGCGCCGAGCAAGTTCTGCTCAGAGTTCACCAGCTTTATCCAGACGCGCCGATATATACCTCAAAATACAGCAAAAAGGGAATTGATTGGTTTAACGATGCCGATGTGCGCACTGGTTGGCTGCAAATTTTCCCTGCCAAAATGCGCCGATTTCTCGGCCCGCTTCGCCAACGCTATTTTAACCATCTAGACCTATCCGATTACGACATTATTATTTCTGTGACCGGTGCCGAAGCTAAGTCCGTGAAGAAGGGCAACGCAGTTCATTTTTGTTACTGCCACGTGCCAACGCAATATTATTGGCAAATGTATGATGACTACGTCAAAAATCCCGGCTTTGGAATTCTGAACCCAATCGTGAGATTTTTCTTCAAACTTTTTGTCAGACCTCTAAGAAAAGCTGATTTTAAAGCGGCTCAGCGCCCGGATTATTTTATTACAATTTCTGAACACGCCAAAGCTCAAATCGAAAAATACTATCAACGCGATGCGGTTGTGGTTCATCCACCAGTTGAAGTCGAAGATTTTAAAACCAAACTAGACCAAGAAATTGCCGATTTAAATTTGGAAAAGCCATACGTCGTTATTGCGCGCCAAGTTAACTGGAAGCGCTTGGATCTTTGCGTTAAGGCCTGTTTGAAACTCAAAAAACCATTGACAATAATTGGCGAAGGCCCAGAACACGAGCGCCTCGTAAAACTAGCTGGCGGTTCGCCATTGATTAAATTCGTGCCACCAACCGATAGGGAAAACATCAAAAAACAACTCGTACACGCAAAAGGATTTTTGTTCCCGAGCTTGGAGCCATTTGGCATTGCGCCAGTTGAAGCCTTGGCCGCCGGTTGCCCGGTAATTGCTTTTGCTGAAGGCGGTTCCCTCGACTATATCAAGGATGGCGAAAATGGAATTTTGTTTGATAAACAAAATGTTGGCGCACTCGTAGAGGCGATTGAAAAACTTGAAAAAATGTCATTTGACCCACAAAAAATTTCTGCATCAGCCAACAAGTTTTCAGTCGCGCGCTTTAATAAAGAATTATCGGAGTTTGTCGATGAAAAAACTCGCTAAAATTTACGAATATTTTATTTACGTTTTGCCAGCAGTTTTGTTCTTTTCGTATTTTCCAATCATTGCAATTGGCTCCAACGAATCAATGAACTTTGAATTATCGCTGCCGTTAATTTGGTTGGTTTTGTTTGATATTTTAGCCGTAGTTTTACTGTTCGCAAAAATCAAATTTGGAAAAAAATATCCTGGCATTACAGACCGTAGATTTTTTGCATTTTCGTGGCTGCCGTTCTTTGCTACGGTATCGATTTTTTGGTCATTAAATCCAACGCGCGGCATTCTCACGGCAGGCATTTTGTGGCTAGTCTTCTTCGCGGTCTTCGCACTTATTTTCTTAACGAAATATTTTGTAGAAGATTTTAACAAAGAAAAATTAATTAAATGTTTTTTGGTTTCGTCATGCGTGGTTTGTGTTTGGTGTTTTATTCAATGTATTTTGGACGTCCTAAATGTTGGTCGTGATGCGTCCTTGCTTTGCCTTGGCTGCACCGTGCAATCATTTGGTTTTCCGCACCCAAACGGCTTTTCGATCGAGCCGCAATTTATGGGTAATTTATTGCTCGCGCCAACGCTCTATATGCTTTATGAATTTATTAAAAAACGCAATTTAAAAAACACATTGCTGCTCGGATTCTTTGCTGCAACGTTGTTTTTGACATTCTCGCGCGGCGCAATTTATGCCTTTGCCGTGGCAACGATTTTTATGTTGGTTTTCGAAATTATCAAACAGAAAAAAGCGGCGCCGTTAAAATCATTAGTTGTTCTAGTCGTGGCATTTTTGTTTACATTGAATCTGCAAGGCATTTTTGCGGCAGCATCACGCACGAATGACACCTACCTTTCTGGCGTCAACAAAGTTGTTAGCCAATTGTCACTTGGTATTATTGATTTTCATGTTACGCCAAGCGAACCGGCACCAGAAACTGAACCAGAGACTCCAACTGAAGTTTCAGATTACGACGGTTACGTCACCGAATCTACAGAAGTGCGCCTGATGCTGTCAAAAGCCGCTGGCGAAATTTGGCGCGAAGACAAAGCGGTTACGATTCGTGGTGTTGGCTTGGGCGGTGCTGGCATGGCCCTATATGATCATGGCGATACTGGCAGTACCAAAGAAATTGTCCAAAATGAATATTTTAGTATATTACTCGAGCTTGGTCTCATTGGTTTTGCTTTCTTTGTGATTACTGGTTTTCTTATCATTAAAGCCTTTAGCAAAAACCCAGCTAGAATCCTCTTTTATTCACTCTTCATTGCCTATGCCATTACCCTCTGCTTCTTTGCTGGTCTCCCTAACGCGTTACAAATTTATCTATCGCCAGCCCTTCTTCTTCTAATTTACGATTTCGAGCCAAAAAAGCTCAAAAAATAGTACAAAAAATAATCCTTATGTTATAATGAGATTATGTTTAAGCATTATCGCTTACCAAGGGTCGTAGTTGCAATACTCGCTGTCGCGCCGTTTTTTGCACTTGGTTTTTCTTCTGACTCTTCCGCAGTCACCAAATTCAACATCAAGGTAGACCCATCAATTGAGCTAGTCGTACAAAACAATCTCCCTTCAATTACTCTTAACTCTCCAGATGGTGCAATTCATCAAACCACAATCAATGCTAGTGTTACCACCAATAACCCTACCGGTTATACGGTGGCAGTCATCACCAATAGCAGCGATCTTGTTAACCAAACCAACCCAGACTACGTAATTCCAGCACTCGACGAAAGCGTCAGCAATACTAACTTTACGATGAATAAATGGGGCATTCTTTCAGCTAAAGATAGTTTGTATCATCCGTTAACCTCAGATGGCCTAGTGATTAATTCCTACGTCGCGCCAGCTACGGCAGAGGTAACGCCAATCACCTTCGGTGTAAAAGTTAACTCCGAATTACCATCTGGCGTTTACAACTGCGACATGACAGTGGTTGCTATCGCAAATCGTATTCCATACACCATCGATACTATCGACTTTTTGCAAGACATCGACGAAGATGTAATCGACAACATGGTGGTAGGCGAACAGCATCAATTGATGGACGCTCGTGACGAAAAAACCTATTTTGTGGCTAAGCTTGCCGATGGCAATGTTTGGATGACGCAAAACCTCGATCTCGAGTTATCGGCTGAGGGCACTGCACTTGACCCATCAACTACCGATGTTCACGAAGCTAAAGTTTTGACAGTTTCTACTAACGCTGCAACTTGGGGCCAAGACAACACGCTTGCCTACTACAAAGACGCTGGCGATTTGTATCGCCCGAATGGTCTTGATGCCGCCGTCGATTCCTCCGCACTGGCTGATGATAGCACGGATCAGCACTATCAATTAGGTTCCTACTATTCATGGAATGCTGCCACGGCTGGCTCCGGGGCTGGTCTCGAGGCTGGGGCCGTTGCTTCTGAATCAATCTGTCCGAAAGGATGGAAGCTACCAACCGCGAGCGAAAACATCGGGGAAGCCAACAACGATACGGAAAAAGTGTTTTCTAACTACTTTGGTAGGCCAGTATCAAGGTATTCCCATACGGCAAATATTAGTGATGCTGGTGTCCAAAACGGTAACTATGAAAACAATATCTACTACTTCAATGAAGTTAGAACTATACCTGGCGCTACTAGGCTCCATATTAAGCTAAGCTATGGTGGCCAGGGCGATGTATACGATTTTGCTAGCTTTTGGGCGGGAAATCATCCAGATTATTATGCCGCCGAGAGAACCGATGGCATAAAATTTGGCAACAATACCTATGGTAGATATGGCGGCACTCAAAACACTGTCGAAGGATTTATCGATGGGGATACCGTCACATTCTCGTTCTTCTCAAATAGCAACAATGTGGGGAATGGCTACGGCTATTATGCTGTAATTACCGGTTATGATGAAAATGGCATAATGTATGAGTTTGACGTCGACCCGGCAGTGGGCGCCAGTAATCCTTTCTGGGCAAGCTACGCTGGCAAGTTTGATTCCACTAGTGATTGGACTGCCGCCTTGCGCTCAGCAAGCTATTGGTCTTCTGTCGCCGCTGGCAATAATCAAGCTTTGACGCTCACTTCGCAAGAGGAGACAGCTAGCGGTAACACTACTACATTTACCGCGCATCCAAACACCGAGATCGACACTACTAAGGGCCTTAACGTTCGTTGTATCGCAAAGCCAGCATCCTATAAACTAGTTTATTAAAAACAATCCAACCAAACAAAAAGCGACCTAAGGTAGGTCGCTTTTTGCAGTAGATTATTTGTCTACAACTTCGCCTTCGACAGCGTCGTCGGCATCGGATTTCTTATCGTCAGATTTTTTGTCTGAGCCGTTGTCACCGGAATTGTCGCTAGCTTGTTGGTAAAGCTTTGCGCCAATTGGCATGATCTTGTTGGAAAGCTCATTTGCAGCGCCTTCAAGTTTTTCTTTGTCGGCATCAGCATCGTCAAGAACTTTCTTGGCTTCCTCGACGGCTTTTTTGATGGTTTCTTTGTCGTCGTCAGAAATCTTGTCTTTGTAATCTTCAGGCATTCTTTCGGCCTGGTGGATGGTGGTTTCTAGGCGGTTTTTAGCATCAATCGTTTCACGTTTCTTCTTGTCTTCGTCAGCGTGAAGCTCGGCTTCTTTTTGAGCCTTCTCGATATCCTCTTTGCTCATGTTGCCAGAGTTTTGAATGGTAATCGATTGCTCTTTGCCGGTACCTTTATCCTTGGCGGTAACGTTCAAAATGCCGTTCGCATCAAGGTTGAAGGTAACTTCGATTTGTGGAATACCGCGTGGAGCCGGAGCGATACCATCAAGGATGAAGCGGCCGAGTGATTTGTTGTCGGCGGCGAATTCACGTTCGCCCTGAAGCACGTGGATTTCTACTTGTGACTGGTTGTCAGATGCGGTAGAGAAGACTTCAGATTTAGAAGTAGGAATTGTGGTGTTGCGATCGATAAGTGGGGTACGGACACCACCCATGGTTTCGATACCAAGGGTAAGTGGAGTAACATCGAGCAGGAGAACATCCTTCACATCGCCGTGCAAAACGCCACCTTGAATTGCGGCACCCACGGCCACGACTTCGTCTGGGTTCACGCCCTGCATTGGGTCCTTACCAAAGATGGATTTAACTTTCTCAATCACGGCTGGCATACGGGTCATACCACCAACCATCACGACCTCGTCAATATCTTTCGTGGTGAGTTTTGCGTCCTTCAAGGCTTTTTCGACTGGGCCAGAAAGGCGATCGAGAAGATCGGCCACGAGCTCTTCGAGTTTGGCACGGGTCAAAGTGTGCTCAAAGTGTTTAGGACCTTCGGCATCAGCAGAAAGGAATGGCAAGTTGATGTCGGTTGAAGTAGAGCTAGATAGTTCCTTCTTAGCTTTTTCGGCTTCGTCTTTAACACGTTGCATAGCAGCAGCGTCGCCTTTGATATCGATGCCAGATTCTTTCTTAAATTCGTCAACGAGGTAATTCACAATGATATTATCGAAGTCTTCACCACCAAGGTGAGTATCACCGTTTGTGGATTTTACTTCAAACACGCCATCGCCTAGTTCGAGGATGGAAACATCGAAAGTACCACCACCAAGATCGAAGACGGCGATTTTTTCGTCTTTCTTAGATTCAAGACCGTAAGCGAGTGCAGCGGCAGTTGGCTCGTTGATGATACGCTTAACTTCAAGGCCAGCGATTTTACCAGCGTCTTTTGTTGCTTGACGTTGAGAATCATCAAAGTAAGCAGGTACGGTGATGATGGCTTCGGTGACTTTTTCGCCAAGGAAAGCTTCAGCGTCGGCCTTGATTTTTGAAAGCACCATAGCAGAAATTTCTTCTGGTGTGTATTCTTTGCCGTCCATTTCTACGGCTACACCGGTACCTTTTTTGACGATTTTGTATGGGGAAATATCAAGGTCGTGTTGAACTTCTTTGTCGGTGAACTTACGGCCGATCAAGCGCTTGATACCATAGATGGTGTTTTTTGGGTTGGTGACGCGTTGGCGTTGTGCAACTTTACCAACTAAACGTTCACCTTTTTTGGTAACAGCAACTACAGACGGAGTAGTGCGGTCACCTTCGGCATTAGTAATAACTTCCGGCTTGCCGGCGACCATGTATGCGAACGCAGAGTTCGTAGTGCCAAGGTCGATACCAATGATTTTTGACATATTTTTTACTCCTTTTCTAGCACTCGTGTGAGGTGAGTGCCAACCTATCTCTATATTAGCAAATTAGCACTCATGTGTCAAGACCGCTAATGCGGTCTTGGAGCTTCGCAAACAATAGTGCTAACAAAAAAGGGTAAAAATTGTGCAAAAATCGGTCAAAAAAGTGCGATTTTTGGGCCAAAAATAACCATAATTTTATTGCTATTTTACAGGGGAAATGCTATACTAAAAATGGTAGTGTTTAGAGTTTTAAATACTAGGGAAAAACAAAGCAAATTTAAATTGGGAATACATGCAACGCCCTAAATTATTTTGTTTTTGGAAAACGGAGGTAAAAAAGCTACTTGTAGCTGGCATTTTGTTGTCTATTTTATCTGTAATTTCTGGTCTAAGGGCCACTCAAGTTTTTGCCACTTCCGCCACTCTCGAAATTACGCTTGCTAGCGGCGATCTCGAATTTACTGTAGTGCCAGGCGTGTTTAACTCTGGCTCCAAAGCCGTCACCGTAACCACCAACAACTTCACTGGTTACACCATGGCTCTTTCGGCCGCCGGCAACACCACTAATCTTGTCCACACCA
>CAMZAW010000021.1 GCA_947304335.1 uncultured Candidatus Saccharibacteria bacterium
CTGGTTGCTAGAGGGTGTGCCTGGCCGTGAAGCCGTACCATTCCCGACCATGAAACAAAAAGAGGAGTAGAATGCTAGATACATGGTGGTTTAATCTAATAGCATATCTCATCGTAGTCGTAATCTTCAGCCAATCCTACAAAATCGCAACTAAAAGCTGCAAAAAAGACGGTGCGCTTACTATTTTGCTGCAATTCCTAAGCGGCGCCCTCACTCTCGTACTTGCACCATTTTATGCTTTTCAATTTCCGAGCGAGCCAACTGTTTATATTTTCCTAGCTCTGGCCTGTATTTTTTACGCTGCCTCAGACCGCATCAATACCACCGCAAGGCGCGGCCTAGAATCTTCCGTCTTCAGTATTTTGGAACAACTTTCTACCGTCTTCGTAATCACCTGGGGTATCCTCTTCTTTAAAGAAGCCCTCGTGCTAAAAAAGATCCTCGGCGCCCTTCTGATTATCGCCGGCAACGTTTTTGTGATCTATCGCAAAGGCAAATTCAAACTCAACAAATACATTATCTTAAGCATCCTTGGCAACCTCGCGATGTCCATCGGCATGTCAATCGACGTTGGTATTTCCGACCATTTCAACGTACCAATTTACGTAGCTATCACGCTTATCGTCCCGTCATTAATCTTACTAATTGCCGAAAGAGTCAATCCAAAAGATATCATCAAAGAATTCAAACACGGCAACAAATGGGCGATTATGATGGTTGGCCTAACCTGGGGAACTGGCATGCTGCTTCGGCTTCGTGCGTACCAATTTGGCGACATTACCACCATCGCTCCACTTTGTGCCATCAAAACCATTTTGAACGTTTTCGCGGCCTACTTCTTCCTCAAAGAGCGCGACTCTTTGCCAAAAAAGATTATTGCTGCTATCATAGTAATCCTAGGAATAATTATAATTAAGATTTAGCCATGTTTGATTTGCACGCACCATACAAGCCAACCGGCGACCAGCCAGAGGCTATCAAGGCCCTCACAAAGGGTCTGAAAGCTGGTGTCAAAGAGCAAACCCTGCTTGGTGTTACTGGCTCTGGCAAAACCTTCACCATGGCCAATATTATTCAAAATATTGGCAAACCAACCCTAATTCTCGCCCACAACAAAACTTTGGCCGCCCAGCTTTATTCGGAGTTTCGCGAATTCTTTCCTAAAAATGAAGTCCACTATTTTGTGAGTTATTTTGATTACTACCAGCCAGAAGCCTACATTGCTTCAACCGATACCTATATCGAAAAAGATTCCGCCATTAATGACGAAATCGACCGTTTGCGCCACGCCGCCACCGAGGCTTTGTTAACTCGAAAAGATGTCATCATCGTGGCATCCGTGTCTTGTATTTACGGCATTGGTTCGCCAGCTCACTACACCGAAATGTCATTGCCACTTTGGCAAACTGAATCCGGTTGGACCGACGCTGATAAAAAACCGATCACCCAGGATGCCTTCGTACGCCGCTTAATTAACATGCAATATCACCGCAACGACCTCGCCTTTGAGCGCGGCAATTTCCGCGTGATGGGCGACACCATCGATCTTTTCCCAGCCAACGGCGAATTCGCCTACCGTTTTGAATTCGGTTTTGATACGCTCGAAACCGTAAAAATTGTCGACCCTTTGACTTTTGACGTACGCGAAACACCAAATCACGTTCATATCTTCCCGAACACTCACTATGCCACGCCAAAAGAGCAACTCGATAACGCCTTAGTTGCCATTCAAAAAGAATATGAAGAGCGCGTAAAATTCTTTGAAAAACATCACAAATACCTTGAGGAACAACGCCTCACTCAGCGCACCAAATACGATCTCGAAATGTTAGAGAGCACTGGTTTTGTGAAAGGAATTGAAAACTATTCGCGCCACCTAGAAGGCCGCAAAGCCGGCGAACCGCCGTATACTTTACTCGACTTCTTCCCGAAAGATTTCTTACTCATCGTGGACGAATCACACATGACCTTGCCACAAGTGCGTGGCATGTATAACGGCGACCATGCTAGGAAGGAAGTACTCGTAGAATACGGCTTCCGCTTGCCAAGCGCGCTCGACAACCGCCCACTCACCTACGGCGAATTCCAGAGCAAAATCAATCAAGCAATTTACGTTTCCGCCACGCCTGGCGATTACGAACTTGAGCATACACCAAAGCCAGTTGAGCAAGTAATTCGCCCAACCGGCCTGCTCGATCCAGAAGTAGAAGTCCGCGCCACCGATGGCCAAATCGACAATTTGATGGAAGAAATCGACCAGCGCATCGCCAAAAAGCAGCGCGTGCTTGTGACCACGCTGACAAAGCGCATGGCCGAAGATTTAACCGATCACTTTAAAGAACGCGGTCTTAAAGTCGCTTACATTCACTCCGATATCGACACTTTGGAACGTAGCGACATCCTGCGCGACCTTCGTGCTGGCGTTTACGACGTTCTCGTGGGTATCAACCTACTTCGCGAAGGCCTCGATCTTCCAGAAGTCTCGCTTGTTGCGATTCTGGATGCCGATAAAGAAGGATTCCTACGTTCTGAGTCCGCTCTCATCCAAACCATTGGCCGTGCCGCCCGCCATGTTGAAGGCAAAGTTATCATGTATGCCGACCACATCACCGAAAGTATGGAGCACGCCATCGAAGAAACCAACCGCCGCCGCGCCATCCAAAAGGAATATAACTTCGTTCATCACATCACGCCAACTTCTGTCGAGAAGGAAATTAGTATGGGGCTCCGTGCTATCATCCCAGAAAAGATAAAAGAGGATAAACTCGACCTCAAGAAGGTGCCACAAGAAGAATTACCAAAGCTTATCAAAGAGCTCACCAGCCAAATGCAACTGGCTGCCGCCAACCTCGAATTCGAGAAGGCCGCCACCATCCGCGACGAAATCGAAAAGATTAAAGAATTCCTAAAATAATGTTATAATAAAAAGCATGAACGGGATGGGCATCACCGACGTTGAAACTTTATCCAAAATCAAAAGGCGCGTGCGTGCATGCGACTATCTTTCTGTTGCTCAGCTTTATCTAAAAGACAACTTTATGTTGGAACGCCCACTTACCGCAGACGATATCAAACCACGCCTACTTGGCCACTGGGGCACCTGCCATGGCATTAACGTAGCCTACGCTAACCTCAAAGCCAACTTTAAAAATGACCCAAATTTCTCCTTTGTCCTTGGCCCTGGCCACGGTTTCCCAGCTTTGCAAGCTAATCTATTTTATGACGGCGAACTGCTAAAAGTTGATAAAAACGCAACTCTAGATTACAACGGTCTAGCCTATATTTGTAAAAACTTTTCCTGGCCAAACGGATTTCCATCTCATGCTAGCCCATTCACCCCAGGCGTTATTACTGAGGGCGGCGAATTGGGCTATGCGCTCGCAAACGCCTATGGCACCGCACTTGGCCACCCAGAAAAAACCATCGCCGTACTAATTGGCGACGGTGAGCTTGAAACCGCCACTGCGCTTGATTCTTTGAACCTCAAAAACCTCCTAGGGGGCCGCGAAAACGGCAAAATCCTGCCAATTTTGCATCTCAACGGCTACAAAATTTCTGCTCCAACTATTTATGCGCGCAAATCCGAGAGGGAATTAAACGAGCTGATTCGTGGCTTTGGTTTTGAACCGATTTTAATCAACGGTGACTCACCAGAAGTCTTCCAAAATGCTTTAAGAAGCGCTAAAAATAACCCGTTCTTCATCATGAAAACCACTAAAGGCGCTACCGGCCCAAACAAGTATCACATGGCACACCAAATTCCGCTCAAAAACGTCCGCACTGATACCGAAGAATTAAGACAACTTAATGACTGGCTCAAATTCTACAATTTTGCCGAACTATTTGACAAGGAAGCGGGGTTCCATGAATAGTACCGATTTATATTCACCAGCCGAAAAGCTCGGCGAGCTCCTCGCGAGAAAAATGCAAGAGGACCCACATTTTTATCTCTTCTCACCAGACGAAACCACATCAAACAAACTTGATGCCGTGTTTGGCGTAGAAAAACGCGCCTGGAATCTACCGGTCGAAAAATGGGATCTTCCTGAAGGCACTGGCGGGCACATCATTGAAATGCTTTCTGAAAACACACTTTTCTCGGTTATGACCGGCCACATTATGAATGGCGAACACGCCATGATGACTAGCTATGAAGCATTCTTACCTATCATCACCTCGCAACTTTTGCAGCAAATCAAATTCTTCAAACAATGCAACAGCGTAAGCTGGCGCGAAAAATACCCAGCCATCAACCTACTTTCAACCTCCACTTGCTGGCGCCAAGACCACAATGGCTTTACTCACCAATCACCAGCCCTAATCTCAACTTTGCTCGCCGTGCCATCCAACCTCGCCAACTGCTTGTTCCCGATGGACGATTTAACCGCCGAAGCCGCTTTTAATTACATGCTTGAAACTAAAAATGTTGTAAATCTTACAACATTTAACAAGGTAAAAAGTCCGCGTTTTTGCGAAAAAGCCCACCCAATCACAAACGGCGCAACTATCCTCAAAGAATACTCAGACGACGACCCAGATTTTGTACTTGCTGCCGCTGGCGATTTAGTCACCAAAGAAACTATCGAAGCAATCAAAGTCATTAAACAAGATTTTCCAGGATTAAAACTTCGCTTCGTAAACATCGACGCATTGTCATATCGCGCCATCGGTCCAGTCGATAACAAGCTCACAAAGAGCCAATTTAAGGAGTTATTTACCGATAATCGCCCGATTATTGCAAATTTCCATGGCTATCCAGAAACTCTTGAAACTATTTTCGAAAATTACACCTATCGCGGCAGATTGCGCGTGCATGGCTTCGTAGAAGAAGGCTCGACCACCACGCCATTTGAAATGTTACGCCGAAACGCCGCCTCACGCTACGATATCGCCATCGACATCGCCACCGTTTTAAGGCGCCCAGATTTAGTGCAAAAATACCAAGAGACTCTCTTCCAAAATCAGCAGTACGCTACCCAATTTGGCGAAGATTTGATAAAATAGCCCCATTATGGAATTATTTATTTTAATTGT
Source organism: uncultured Candidatus Saccharibacteria bacterium (assembly GCA_947304335.1). GTDB lineage: Bacteria > Patescibacteriota > Saccharimonadia > Saccharimonadales > Saccharimonadaceae > Nanosyncoccus. Next base: position 5,035 of record CAMZAW010000021.1, read on the forward strand.
TTCGCTCATTATTTTGGCGGAAACCACATTTATCATTATTACTAACAAAAAACCTCTGCTTTCGGAGACACGCCGTAAGATTTATATTGATACTTCGGCCCTGATCGACGGACGCATTTTAAATATTGCTAAAACTGGCTTCATTCGCGACGATGTAGTTATTTTGAAAAGCGTACTAAAAGAGCTTCAGCTACTAGCAGACGGCAAGGATTCAGAAAAACGTGCCCGCGCCCGTGCTGGGCTAGACGTTGCCAACGCACTCGAACGCATCGTACATTTTAACGTCGAAATCGTAGACGATGGCGAAGGCCGCGTAAAAGTGGATGACGAACTTCTGAAGTATGCCAAAGAAAACAAAGGCACTATTTTAACCTTAGATTACAATCTTATTAAAGTAGCAGCTGCCGAAAAAATACCTACTCTTAATATTAACGATCTTGCGATGTCCTTAAGGAACGAATTCTTGGCCGGCGAAAAGGCCGAAATTAAAATTGTCGACAAAGGCGCCAATAAAGGCCAAGGAATCGGTCATTTACCAGACGGCACCATGGTAGTTGTTGACGGTGCAGCCACAAAAATCGGCGAAAGCTTGTTGGTGGAATTTGTGAAGTTCCACGAAACTTCCGCCGGTAAAATGATTTTTGCAAGAATTAAGACTCAGTCTCAGTCTCAGTCTCCGAAGCGTCAGCGTCGTCGCTAGCTTCTTCTTTCTTTGGCTCCTCAGCCGGTTTCTCTTCTTCTTTTGGCTTAGTCTCTTCTTTTGGTTTTTCTTCTTCTTTCGGAGTCAACTCCATAGAATCAACTGCTACATAACCAGCTTTATCGGTGACCGAAAGCGAAACTTTCTTTTCTTTGCCAGTCACGGCATAACCAGTGATTTCTCCGCTGCCAGCCACCTTGGCACCGGCGATTTCATTACCGTCCACTACGAGTTTGTATTCGGTAATAGCCTCACTACCTTTGGTAACCGTAGCATAGAACTTGCCGCCACTATTTTCAATCGATACCGTAGGTGGCACATAATCACAAGTATCCGATACCTCATTATTATATGGTTCAATGTCTTTGTAGGTTTCTTTCTTGGTTACTGGATCGATGATTTTGGTAGCTTCGATTTCAATTTGATAATCTGGCAAAGTACATTCTGAAGCTTTGAGTTTGTTGTAACGGTTGAAAGTCAAAGTCTCTTTTGAAACGCCAGAGTTCTTCTCGGCATTGTACCAACTTGGCCAAATATCGGTGACACCATTTACCTTCAAAGTCTTGATACCGGCTGGCATTACTGGCTGATCGCCATAGTGCCACTTGCCATCTGGCTCGTAAACTTCTTTGTGAACACGTTCCATATAAACACCAGTGGTGCGAGCTGCAACTTCGTGCGTACTGCTCGAGATGCCCGAACCATCGTGGTTACCATTCCAGACAAAGGTAGAAATAGCGGTAGAGAAGCTTTCCATCATGGAATCCTTGGTCACGTTGGAGCTGGCGGTAGTGGTAGTACCAGTCTTGGTACCAGTCCATACGCCCGGCACTACGAAGCCATTACCATTCCATGGGCGAGCGCCGCGGTCACCTAAGATATTTACTAGAAGATAGGCAACCTGTGGATCGATTACTTGAGTAGCTGGAGCATCTTGCCATGATTCAATCACATCACCAGAAGAGTTTTTGACTTCAAGAACGTAGGCGATATCTTTATATGCGCCACCACGTATAAGGGAAGCGTAGGCGTTAGCATGCTCAACCATCTTCACGCCACAGCCAGAACCAATCGCGATTGAAAGGCCATAAGTTGCCTCGGTGTCTGCACAGTATGATTTGTCGCCAAGAGCGTGAGCAATCTCGAGCGAATTCTCGATACCATTAATATATAGAGCCTTTACAGCTGCAATGTTGAGGGAATTACCAAGCGAACGGCGAATCGTGATATCACCAGCATATGTCCTAGAATAGTTAGCAAGCGAACAGGCACCTCTATAACCAGCACAATAAATCGAATCGATATTTTCGTCGCGCAGAATCGTACCAGGACCATAGTTGATACCCTCGCGCTGCATAAAGAGTGGAGCGTAGTCAAGAATCGGCTTAATCGTAGAGCCTGGCTCAATCGATGAATCTACCGTTACGTTTTGTTCACCATAAGTTGGGTTATTGAAATCAATCGATCCAACCATCGCAATTACTTGCCCAGTTTCGATATCCAAAGAAACGAGAGCAAGGTTATCGCTACGATTCATATAGGTAATACCAGAACCAACCCAAATTGCGTCCTCGGCAATCTTTTGTGCGCGCGTATCAAGCGTAGTAGTAATAGTCCAACCACCAGCACGCATCGTGGAAATACCGTATTTTTGCTCAAGTTGTTTGCGAACTTCAAGCACAAAGTGCGGAGCAATCATGTCGGAATATTGGCTAGCTTCTGGCTTAATCGTGTCAAGAATTGGTACTTCCTTAGCTGCATCAGCATCTTCCTGGGAAATGTAACCCATTTGAGCCATCACATCAAGAGTCTTATGTTGACGCTCAAGCAAGGCTTCGTTACCATAGGTGTTATATGGGTTCAAAACGCCTGGGTTGTTTGGGATCGAAGCAAGAAGGGCGGATTCAGCCAATGTCAAATCCTTAGCAGATTTGCCAAAATAAGTTTGCGCAGCGGATTCGACACCGTTACGACGGCCACCGTAAGGCGATTGGTTGAGATACATGGTAATAATTTGTTCCTTATCATACATGCGCTCGAGCTCGATTGACAGGATCAACTCTTTAATCTTACGAGCAAGACCACCACGGCTTTCACTTGCGGCTTCATCTGAGAAATAAACCTGCTTGATGAGCTGCTGGGTAAGCGTAGAACCACCCTGAACGCCATTTCCAGAAAGCGTTGAGAGTGTTGCACGAATCAAAGCGAGAAAATCAACGCCAGCGTGATTGTAGAAGTTTCTATCCTCGATAGCTACAGTAGCCCAACGCATATAGTCGCTAATTTCGGAACCATCCACCACGAGACGATAATCCTCGCTACCAGTATCCTTCCAAAGCACCACGCCGTTGCGGTCGAGATAGGTGTTAACCGTTTCGGAAATCGTCATTTCGTCAAGACGAATCTCATCGAGATCTTTCTTGTAGTAAAGGAAAAGACCACCAATAAAGATAATGAGGAGTAAGAAACAAGCTGCAAAAAACTTCAAAATGGCTTTTTGGCCACGCCAAGAAAACCACCATTTAAATACACGCTTTGGATGTAGCCTTGCAAAGAAACGCTTAACTGGCTCCTTTGGAAGAGATGCCAAATCCTCGGCCTTGCGACGCGCTTCGGCGTCTTTTTTAGCACGATGACGATAGGCTAAACTGGTATAAATACCTTTCTTGCCGCTCTTTTGAACGGATTTCTCAGCCTTGTCTGCCTTGCTAGCCTTGTCAGCCTTCACTTTCTCTTGTTTTGGCTTCTTGGCTTGCTCGGCTTTTTTAACTCCTTTATCCTTCTTTTTGTCGTTTTTAGACGGCAAAATAATTTCAGATTTTTTCTTACTCATAACCATAATTATAGCATTATATATATAATAAATAAAACTCTTGACAATAAAAAACATAAGTATTAAAATTAGGGCATACAAGGTCATATACAAAAATAAAAAAGGATTTTTTATGAAAAAGAGTCTAGGTCTCAAAATCTGTGCCTCCATCTTGGTCGCGCCGATTTTTGCCTCATTTGCCCGCGGAGCATTTGCGGCAGACACCCCAACATATTCTATAAAAGTTGGTGGCAGCGAACTTTACAGCGCCACCGAAAAGAAAGAGAATATCGAAGAAACCGCATCCTTCGAAGCTGGTACCAAAGAAGGTACTGGTACTCTTACCCTCAACGGATACGCTGGTGGATCAATCACCACCGATCTTACTGATCTTACGATCAATGTTGTCAAAGATAGTACCATTACGAGCACGACCAAGAGCATCTACTCAACTGGTTCTGCCCTCACCATCATGGGTACTGGCAAATTAGAAGTCAGCAACAGTATCGAAGTTTCTGGCACCTTCACCCAAGAATCTGGTGAACTCACTGTCAAAGACAACGATATCGTCTCTAAAGGTACCATCAAAATCAACGGCAAAGTAACCGCTCGCTCTATCTCCCTCAGCGCCGCCGCTCCAACCAACAGCAACTCTGCAGCTACCTACGGCAAAATCCTTATCGGTGAAAAAGCTAACGTGACGGTATCAAAAGATATCACCGCTAACTACACCACCACCGCTACCGCCAAAGGTATCGAACTTACGAAAGTTTGTGCTAGCCCAGCCGCTTCTATCATCAACATCGCTGGCACCGGCACCATCAAAACTTCTACCGTCTTCTCAGCCGATGGTAGCAAAGCCATCACTGGTGGCCTCAAGATTGCAAGCTCTTACTGTACTGAAGCTGGTAAAAGCAGCTCTACCACCAAGGATGACACCAAGAACCCAGACACGCTTGATGCAGTTTATTACTATGTAGCCGCCCTGGTAGCTTCGTCCGCTATCTTAATCTACAGGCGCCACCTTGCTAAGCGTTAATTCATATCAGCCTGAGAAAAAAGCCACGAGAGAATCCTCTCGTGACTTTTTGACTCAGAAAAAGAAAACCAAAAAGGGAACTAAGCGTACTACCAAATTCAATATCAAGAACGATCCAAGAGTTATCATTCGTGGCATTATTTATAGTCTTACTACGATAGTTTTAGTCGCAATTATCTGCTTTAGCGCCTACAATATCATTCGCTGGCAAGCCGAAAACGACATAGCAGATGAGCAGATTAGAGATTTGCAACAGGAAACCGTAATTACCGAAATCGCCGAAGAACCAGCCGAAACCGAACCAACCGAGACTACGCAACCAGTTGTTCAAACTATTGATACGCATAAGTTATTATCAAACACGGACCCATATTGGGAACTCGTCAAAATCCCACTGATGGATGCCGACCTCAGCAGTGCGCGCGCCAAAAACGCCGACGTTGCCGGTTGGATTCAGGTACCCGGTACCAATATTAATTACCCGTTTGTCAAAACCGACAACAACGATTATTATTTAACCCACTCACTTAACCGCTCCTGGAATTCTGCCGGTTGGGTATTCCTAGATTATAGAAACAATTCTAGCCTCACCGACAAGAATCAAATTCTTTACGCCCACGGCCGCATCGACGGCTCGATGTTTGGCTCACTCGTTAATGTTTTGTCGGCCAACTGGCAAAATAACCAAAGCAACCATGTAGTAAAGATTTCTAATGACACCTCGGATTCGCTCTGGCAAGTTTTTAGCGTTTATAAAGTCCCTGTGACAAGTGATTATTTGAAAACAAATTTTGACAGTGATGCTGAATTCGGACAATTCATTCGCATGATTTCAGACCGCAGCGTTTATGATTTTAAAACCACAGTAACATACGCCGACAAGATTATTACGCTTTCGACGTGCGTAGGCCTAAATGACCGCGCCGTGCTGCACGCCAAACTCATTAAAATCGCCCAAAAATAATTTAAGTATGTATAATAATTTATATGAAACGTTTGCGTTTTAAATCTGTTGTGGCTCTAGCCAATTC
>CAMZAW010000022.1 GCA_947304335.1 uncultured Candidatus Saccharibacteria bacterium
GGTTTTTGCGTGTTATAATATAAACATTATGGCGAAGGTAATATGTGTAACTAATCAAAAAGGCGGTGTTGGCAAGACTACCACGGCCGTTAACTTGGCTTATTACCTCGCAAAAGATAAATTTAGAACGCTTTTAATCGATTTTGACCCGCAGGGCAACGCGACTTCGGGCCTTGGTATCGAGAAAAATAACGCTGAGGCGTTGGGTGTGACTATGACCGAGGTGGTGATGGGTTTGTCTGAAATTACGGACGCTATTCGTGAAACTAAGTATAAAAATTTTGATCTTGCTCCGGCTACGCCAGAACTCGCCAATGCCGAGGTCGAGATGACTTCGATGCAACGTAAGTTTGTGCGGTTGCGCGATGCGGTGCGCAAGGTTTCTGATAATTATGACTATATTATTATTGATTCGCCACCGAGCTTGTCGCTTCTTACTGTGAACGGCATGATTGCGTCGGATTATTTGTTACTACCGGTGCAGACTGAATTTTACGCGCTTGAGGGCGTGGCACAGCTGCTTGAAAGCATGAAGTTAGTGATGAAGCAGGCCAATCCAAACCTGAAGCTTTTGGGTGTGCTTGCTACGATGTATGACAAACGCACGTCGCTTTCGGCGCAGGTTCTAGATGAGATTCGTAAATACTTCAAGAAATTGGTCTTTGAAACCACGATTCCGCGCAATGTGCGGGTGGCGGAAGCGCCAAGTCATGGGGTGCCGGTGGGCGCGTATGATAAGTTTTCGAAGGGCGCAAAGGCCTATCGCGACCTCGCCAAAGAGGTAGAAGGGAGAACGAAATGAGTTTAGGAAAGGGCTTAGGGCGTAGTTTTGATAGCTTGATCCCAACCGAATTAATTGACGACGAGTTTGATCCAACCGCTGTTGAGGACAAAAAATCAAGCGAGCTAAAAGAGCTCCCGATTGCTGAGGTGGTGCGCGACGAAGAGCAGCCACGCAAAGAGTTTAGCCAGGAAGCCATCGAGGCTTTGGCGGCCTCAATTAAGGAACATGGCGTGTTGCAACCAATCGTAGTGACTCGTGAAGATGGTAAATACAAGATTGTGGCTGGCGAACGCCGCTGGCGCGCTTCTAAAATGGCTGGTCTTACCAAAATCCCAGCAATTATTCGTTCGCTTGATACACAAAACCGTTTGGAGCTTTCGATTATTGAGAACGCCCAGCGTGAAGATTTGAACGCAATCGAGCTAGCTACGGCTTATGCCAAGCTCAAAACGCAGTTTAATTTGACTGCCAAAGAGATTGCATCGCGAGTGGGCAAGAGTGAAGCTTCGATTGTGAATACGATGCGCCTTTTGAATTTGCCAGATGACGTCAAGAAAACCATGGTTAAGGAGAAGTTGTCTGAGGGCGTGATGCGTCCGCTCGTGACGATGGATGAAGCGATGATGCGCAAAGTTTTGCCAAAAATCGTAGACGAAGGCTGGACCGCGCGCAAAGTTGAGCGCTATGTAGCAGAGAATAAGAAAAAATCCTCGGCTAGGCTTGTAAAAAGCGATGCCTACCGCAAAGATGAGGATGCTTTGTCTGCCAAATACAACGCGGTGGCTAGAGTTTCGGGCCGCAGCTTGACGTTTAAATGCAAAAACGAACAAGATTTAAGGGAATTGATTTTGAAGTTACAGGCTTAGGGTTGACATTTTAGCATAAGCGTGTTACAATAAAAGGTTAGGCTAAAAAATGGAAAAACCAAAAGAATCAGAAAGAGTTTTAAGGGCAGTAGAGCTTGCCAAAAAGGCTCATGAGGGCCAATTTAGAAAGACTGGCGAGCCTTATATTGTGCACCCGATGGCCGTGAAGAAGATTCTTGAAGAGTGGGGAATGGATGAGGACACGATTATCGCGGGCGTACTGCACGACACCGTGGAAGACACTGCGGTAACGCTTGATGACATTAGGAAAGAGTTTGGCGAGTCGGTGGCGTTTTTGGTGGATGGCGTGACCAAGCTTTCGACCGCGCGCGCCGGGATGCGTGATATTGATACGTATCTGCCAGAGACGAGAGACAACTTTTTGCGCCTTCTTATCGCGCTGGGGGCAGATATTCGCGTGTTAATTATCAAGCTCGCAGATCGCCTGCATAATATTCGCACGCTGTCGGCCTTGCCGCCAGACAAGCAGAAGAAGATTGCCAAAGAGACTTTGGAGGTGTTTGCACCGCTTGCAGATAGGCTTAACATGGGGCAGCTCAGGGTGGAAATGAGCGACTTGGCCTTTAAATATGTGGACCCAAAGCGCTATGATTATCTGAAAAATTTGATTGAAGAACACAACCGCCAGGCCGCTAAAAGCTTGAAAAAGATTGAGGGTGAGATTTCGGAGGCTCTTAAAAAAGAGAAGATTAAGTTTGAGCTTTCGGGCCGCGTGAAATCGATTTACTCCCTTCACAAGAAAATGGCCAAGCACAACCAAAATATCAATGAGATTTATGACCTCACTGCGCTTCGTATTATCGTGGAGGACGTGACGACTTGTTATCTGGTGCTTGGCGTGATTCACTCGCTTTATACGCCGATGGAAGGCCGCGTGAAGGATTATATCGCGATGCCAAAGCAGAATGGTTACCAGTCGATTCACACCACGGTGATTACCGAGGATAAGCGGGTGGTGGAATTTCAGATTCGCACGCGCGAGATGCATGAGTACGCTGAGCGTGGTCTTGCGGCTAGCTTCTATTACAACGAGCAAAAGGTAACAGAGAACTATAAGGCTGGTAAAATCGAGCATTTGCCGACGAATTTGCTTTGGATTACAGAGCTGCAGCAGACGGCAGCTAAGCTTCGTGAGGGTAAAAAAGTAGACCTCGAGAAACTCAAGCTCAACCTATTTGCGGATAAAATTTTTGTCTACACGCCGAAAGGCGACATTGTGGACTTACCTAAGGGGTCGCTGCCACTAGACTTTGCTTACCGCTTGCACTCGGAAATCGGTGATCACGTGGTGGGTGTAAAAATTAATGGCAAGATGTCTAACCTCAATAAAAAACTTGAACAGGGCGACATTGTGGAGATTTTGACCTCCAAAAACCAGACGCCGAAGAGTTCGTGGCTGAGTAAAATTTTTACGTCACATGCAAGGGCCAAACTACTTCATCGTTTAAACGAAAAAGAACATCAGGAGCAAACAAAAGGGAGGAAATAAGGGTGAGCATCAAAAAAATTGCAGCAATTTGTGGCATATTTTTGGCATTCATTTGCGTGGCAGCCGCGAATAATAGTAACGGTTCGGCTATTGATTCCACGTTGAACGAGGAAAGAATTGCGAATTATAAGAGTGTCAATACGATCTCAATCAACGGCAAGACTGTGTCTGGTGGGGGACATTTTGTTAGATATAACATTTTATACATAGATTTGGATCAGGTTTTTCCTTTGATTTCGGAGGCGCTTGGTATTCAGAATACTAACAGTAACTACAAGCAGCTTTTCAACGAGTTTAGCAAGCGCTGGCATTACGGTAAGATTGTGGGGGCGGATAATGCCGACATTGGGCAGGTTTATCGTCCAAGTAGCACGCCAGATAAGATGGAATTTAATCGCGCTGGTGGCGTGATCACGGTGCCTGATATTTATAATTACAAGGTTAGCTCGGTTGAAACCGTAACGCTCGATGATTCGACGCGTGTTGGCATCGAATTAGACGGTGATTATTATTACGTGCCGCTGCATTTTTTGGACGCAATACCAGGGATTACGTCCTCCATCAATAATGGAATGTTGATAATTGATGCTAAGGGGGTTTCGGATTACAATAGTCTTTCTGACAAGCGAACCTACCGGAGCGATAAGGTTTATAAAGATTATGTTGGGAGTGATGATAATGCCTTGTGGCGTAGTGAAGCGTTGAAACGTATCGAAAAATACCGCAAAAGCAATATTACGATTAATGTAAAAGATGCTTCCGGGGCGGCACTTTCTAATTCTATGATCAAGATGGAGATGATTAGTAATTCCTTTAATTTTGGTACTTCTACCGATAATACCAGCAGTTTTAGTACGATTTGGTATGACGATGCTAAGCATGTGGCGAGTGAAGATATTTCGACGAGGTATTTCAACTTAATCGAAAGCGGTAATTTGTTCACTAATACGCTTTCATCGAATTTTGAGCGGGGAAGGAAGGAGTTCTTGACGGATGCTACAAATAAAGGCTTTACGAATGTTCGCGAACACGTATTTTTCTGGGATAGAAGCGTTGGTTTTGAACCAGTTGTAGTCTACAAAGACGGTGACACGGCGAATCTGACTAGCTCATATTCATCCTTCAAGTCGAGTAACTCTGGCTTGAGCAGTGACGCATTGGGCCAGAAACTCATTAAAATGTTAGACGATACTGATGTGCTTGAATACAAAAATAATTCGTTCTTAAATGCCCTTACGATGCATGCAGTTTATGATATGAATAAGGCCGCTAAGCTCAGCCAGGACGATCTCGACAAGGTGTTACTCCCAGCTTTGAAACGCAAGCTTGAGAACACGATTATAGAGTATATTAAGCGCAGCGTAAACTACAATGGCATTTCGGAATGGGAGATTTTCAACGAGTTTGGCCGTCACGAATACTTCAAATACTATCTGTATGACGCGAAGTTTTTGGATGATAACGAAAAGTTCTTTACGGTAGAAAATGGCAAGGTTAAATATCCAACCACGATGAATGCTGAAACCGAGCATCCAGAGAAAGCTATCGCTTATAGCGAAGACTATATCAACTTCTTGGAAAAATGTATCAAGACTTTTAGAGATGTTTATAATAACAATGGTAAGGGTGGTGTCAAACTGATTATCAACGATACTTCGCTTGATGGTCGTGCGGTAAATAGGAATGGTACGCTTGGCTTTATTGATGCGGTGGAGCGTGAGTTGTCGCTGATTAAAACATTGCAAAGTCGTGGCAATACAATAGATGCTTTTGGTGTGCAATATCACGTAAATGGCCGGCTTTATAACACACCAATGTCTTATTACAACAATATCCAAAAGGCGGCGAACCGATTAGGTGGGGTGATGGCAAAAGTTGAAGAATATGACAATGTCCCAGCAGATGCGTCTTACGATTCGCCAAGCAGCATTTATATTTCGGATACCTTGAAGGCAAGATATTTGTACGATACAGTAATTGCAAGTTATAGCAATATTAAATCCGATGAGTTTATTATGTGGGTTTATAACGATAAAAGAAACTTTACGAATGCCGAACGCGAAGCGTATAAAAGCTTGGTGGAACCTTGGACCCACGATGTAATATTAATGAGCAATGACACGCAAGCCGGGATGCATAAATACAAAACTCGCCCGTACAAAGGTAGCTACAAGATAACTGTGACGGCTGAGGGCTGTAGCGCTTATGTTGACACGATACCTACAACTGGCGTGCGTACGTTTGATATCACATTAAATTGTAGTAGGCCATCTACGGGTGAGCCACCTCTCCCTGTGGCAACGGTGGTTGATGATAATAACGATAATTTACCTGAAGAGAGCGAGAATAAAATTGATAAGGTAATTTCTACAAATGCCGCAGCGGATGATGATAGAGCAGAAGTAGTGGTGACAGTCAATAACACAAGCGACACGACCATGAAAAGTGTTACAATTACGGACAAAATTCCGGAAGGGGCTGAACTTGTAAGTGGTAGCGTCAAACGCATTAAATATACGGACGGCGTGGTTAGTGAAATTACCGAACTAGATGATAGTTTAACTTACGATATTGATGATATTGGCGATATTGAGTCGGGTGAGTTTGTCCAGATTGTTTATGAGATCGAAACTAATGGGATGAGCGACGAAGAGATTACGAGTGAGCCAAAAATGACCTTCGAAAAAGAAGGTGAAACGGTGGTCAGCGACAGGGTTAGGGTTAAAGTTGAACAAAAGGAGACCTGTGATACGGATCCTGAGCAGGATGAGTGCAGGGAAAGATCAAACGCTGACATGATTATAGTAATACTAGCCGCGGTGGACATAGTATTGGTGGTTGGTGACATAGCTTGCTATCTCTTGATTGAGCGCGCGCAGAAAAAGATTCAAAGAAATTAATATTTGGAGCCGCGACCAGCGTTGATGGTGCGCTCGGTGTCGGTGGCGAGGTATTTGACAAAAATGCCTTGAGCGACGGCTTCGCCAGCTTTAAAGTAGACGGTTTTGTCGCCTTCGTTTTGAATCTTGATAAAGATGTGGCCTTCGTTGTCTGGGTTATTGTAATAGTCGGAATCGATGACGCCGATTTGGTTGACGAGGCGGATGTTGTGCTTAAAACCGGTGGAGCTACGGACTACAATCAGAAGCATTTCATCAGGGGCAAAATAGCTTTTGACGCCGGTAGGAAGTTTGACGATTTCGCCTGGCTTGATGGCTAGGTCGCATAGTAGCGCAAAATCGTAGCCGGCGGCTCTCCTGGTTTTTCGCATCGGCAGCTCAAAACTGTCGTAGAGCTCGAGGTCGTCCGCGACATCGTTTTTAAATTGTTCAAAACTAATTTTTTCAAAATCTCTCATCATACAGAATGGAGCCGCCTGGCAGGGTGGGGGAATCCCGCACGTAGTGCGGGATGCGAACCTGTGATAGCCCCTTGGGCCGCTACACAGGTTCCCAACTAATTAAGTGTTATAAATACGAAATATGGAGCCGCTGGCAGGGTTCGAACCTGTGACCTGCTCGTTACGAATGAGCTGCTCTACCAACTGAGCTACAGCGGCACTTTTTCATTATAGCATACTCTTAAACGGTGTTTTGTTGTATAATTAGAAAAAGGAGAAATATGTCAGAGGTGGAAATTATCAAACGCCCAGACGAGTCTGATAACGGTGGGCACTATTCGAAAAAAAGTAAACCTGGTCAGGTGATTAAAAAGAGTGCCTGGACGGCGCTTTTTGAGTCTTTGGCATCGATTGTGCTAGGGGTTTTGTTGGTGGTTTGGCCAAACCAAGTGATCAAGATTGTGGCTTATGCACTTGGTGCGTTTCTTGCCGTTAAAGGTGGCTACAGAATCATCAACTACTATCTTTCAAAAGGTCAAAAGGACTTCTTTAACAATGATTTGTTTTGGGGTGTCGTGTCGGTACTAGCTGGTATTACGATTATGGTGATTGGCGAGGGAATTGCCGGTGCTTTCCGCATTGTAGTTGGAATTTGGATTATCTATGAAGCCTTGATGCGCCTTAATACTACGCTCAAACTCAACTCGGCAAAGGTGCCAGCTTGGCGTTACACTTTACTGGTGTCACTTTTGATGCTGGTGCTTGGTATCTTTGTCACCTTCAACAGTGGTGCAGTAACGGTTTTGATTGGCTGGATGATGATCTTGGCTGGCGTAATCGGTGTAATCGGCGATGTGATGTTTATGCAATATGTGGGCGTTTTGGTGGAGAAGTTAACTAAATGAAAGGCCTAAAAGAAGACTTTCTTAATATCGTGCGCAGCGACAAGGCCGTGCTAGTTTTGATGATTTTGAACTTTTTGTTTGCGACTTTACTCCTAGTTTTCTCGCTAATTAAGCTCAATCCAAGCAGCCCAATGATTAAGATTGGTTATGGTGATATTGGTGGCTACCGTGATGGTTCGTGGACCAATCAATTTACCTTTTCACTCGCTGCAATTCTATTTAGTATCTTGCATAACTTGCTGGCACTAAAGATTTTCCGCAAGCGCGGCGCCGGTATGGCAAAATTCTTCTTGGTGACTACCGCAATGCTAATCCTGGGCGCATTCGTGGTGATGTTTAGGTTGTTAAAAGAGGGTTAATGAGAAAGAATCTGGAAATTCCAAGCGGCAAACGCACTCCGCTCTACCGGTTTTTTGAAATGTTGCCGGGGCTGATTAGCTATACGGCGATTATTTTGCTTTTTGTTTTGTCGTGGATTAGCCCGATTCTTGGCGCTTGTTATCTGTTTATTATTATTGCGGCTACTTTGGTGAAGGCTATTAGTGTGGCGTTTCGCACCATTCAGGGTTATGAGGTAGTGAAGAGGGCTGGCAAGGTGGATTGGCGTGGCCGGATGAGGGATCTTGAGAACCCGCATGAGGCTTTTGAACGCCTAAGGGGCAAATCTTCCAAGAGCTACAATTTTAATACTCATGTCGAAAACCTGAGGATGTTGACTGCGATGCAAAGCGAGTACCCAAAGCCAGAAAAGATTTATCATGCGATTATTATGACGGCCTATAACGAGGGCGCGGAGATTTTGGAGCCTTCGATTAAGGCAATTCAGAACTCGACTTTTCCGAATGAGCGGATTATTTTTGTGATGGCTTACGAGGAGCGCGGTGGGGAAGAGATGGAAAAGACCGTAAACGAGATGGCGGCGAAGTTTAAGGGTGTGTTTAAGGAATTTATGCTCGTAAAACACCCGAAAGACATGGTCGGCGAGGTGATAGGAAAGGGGCCAAACCTTACTTATGCGGCCAGTTTTTTGACCGACGAGGTACAAAAACTCAAGATTCCAATTGAAAACGTGATTGTGACGTCGCTCGATAGCGACAACCGTATGGCGCCAAAATATCTGGATGCTGTGGCCTATGAGTTTGTGGTGCACCCGAATCGCCAGAGGTTAAGCTACCAGCCAGTGTCGCTTTTCATGAACAATATTTGGGATGCGCCGGCGCCAACCCGCGTAGTGGCAGTGTCCAACTCGTTCTTTAATATTATTTCGACGATGCGTCCGCACGCGATTCGCAACTTTGCTTCGCACTCGCAGCCCTTGCAGGCTCTTAAAGCGATGGATTATTGGAGCAAACGCACGATTGTGGAGGATGGCCACCAATTCTGGCGCAGTTTATTCTTCTTTGACGGCGATTACTCGGTGCTACCGATTCGCCTGCCGATTTACCAGGACGCCGTGATGGATGAAACGCTCTGGAAGACGATGAAAGCGCAGTTCGTACAGGTTAGACGTTGGAATTATGGTGCTAGCGACATCGCCTATGTGGGAGTGAGATTGTTTAGGTCGCGCAGCAAACGTGGGATGCCGTTTTTGCCGCTCTTTGCGAAGTTTTGGCGTCTCTTAGATGGTCACGTGACGCTTGCTATTATGGCGCCAATGGTGGCATTTGGCGGTTGGATTCCGTTGATTATGAATAATACTTCGCGCGATATGGTGGTTTATAATCTGCCGAGCGTGGTGAGTATGGTACAGACGATTGCTTCGATTGGTCTTCTGATTACGGTGCTGGTGTCCCTTAAAATGTTGCCACGCCGCCCGGAACGCTACCGCAAGGGCCGTACAATTTTGATGGTTTTGCAGTGGATTTTGATGCCGGTGACTTCGATTTTGTACCAGAGTTTGTCCGCATTTTATGCCCAAACCCGTTTACTTCTTGGTAAATATATGGAAAAATTTGATGTAACAAAGAAAGTGATAAAAAGATGAACAAAAAACTAGTACGATTTGCCACTCTGTTATTTATATTAACGGTGGCGGTAATAACTTTTATACATTCGTTTTCTAAGGGCTTCCATTTGAACTGGTCCATTAGCCGTTACATGGGCAGCGAGCCATGGAGTGCGATACTATTTTGTTTGTCAAACTTTGTCGTGATTGCGTTGGTATTAAAATATTTATACGGCGTAAAAAGGGAACACCACTTGTCTTTGTTGTGGTGGATTTTGGTGCTTCTGATGGTGGCCTGCTATGTAATGCTCAGCGTCTTTCCGGTTGGTCTCTTTGACACGGCGTGGGGACGCTTTGGTACCGTGAGTAACATTCACCAATGCTCGGCCTATACGTTGTTTTTGATGATGATTTTAATCACGGCCGTGACGATGTATGAGGTGAAAAAAGGTCTCTTCATGCACATCTTTGGTGCAGCTGCGATTGTGCTTTCTCTTGCTGTGGTGGCAGGATTCCTGTTTGGCTCGGTATTCTTTATCGATCACATGTATATCCTAGAATCTGGTTACGTACTATTAAATTTGGTGTTCTACTCATTGATTCCTAGGGGCGAATAAAACATCTATAGCGGTATTTCGCTTTTTGTGCTATAATTAGCGGAGTTTGGGTCGCTAGCTCAGTTGGCTAGAGCGTCTCGTTTACACCGAGAAGGTCA
>CAMZAW010000023.1 GCA_947304335.1 uncultured Candidatus Saccharibacteria bacterium
AGTACCAACCGTCGTATTTTGACGCGTAAATATGTGGAGCAAGCTTTTCCCAAATCGCTTGGCAGCGGCGTTGGTGAGCTTCGTCGGTGGTGCGGATAAAATCAGTGCTTTTTACATTCAATTTTTCAATGAAGTCTTTAAAGGCGGCGGCGTTTTTATCAACGTAATCTTGCACGTCGAGATTCAAACTGCCGGCCTTTTGAAAGATTTTGTTACCATGTTCATCGGTGCCGGTTTGAAAACGCACTTCGTCGCCGAGCAGGCGGTGGTAGCGCGCAAACACGTCCGCGTTCAAAAAATCTAGCGCGTGCCCAATGTGTGGGTCGCCATTTACATATGGAATTGCAGTGGTAACATAAATTTTTGCCATAGAATAATTATACAATTATAGGCGATTTTTGGCAACTTATTCAGTGGTATCAGCGACGTCTACGACAGACCTACAAGAGTAGTTGTCTGCCTCAAGCAAATCTTGCAAATCGTCGCTCGTGAGGCTGTATGGCGCAACCGTGGTAGTAAGGTCGATGAGGCTAAGGGCGCTAGCGTCAAGACCAACGATGGTGCTGGCGCGGAGAATTTCGAGAGTATTTTGATTGCGGCTGTAGCTCGTGTCGAACGGATCGGCCGAGAGGCTGAGGCTTTCAACTAAGGCATCGTATTCCGACTTTATGGTGCTGTAGCTAGCCTTCAAAGCATCGCCATCATCATAGGTCACGGCCGTAGTTTTACTAATGCTGTCGAAGCCAGTGCTCGTATAGACAAATTTGACGGTGTCTTTGGCGGAAACAATCGAACTACCAAATTTATCGAATTCGCTTTCGAGATATTCGCGTTCGCAGATGTAGGTGCCGGCTTTGGAGGTCTCGGTTTTGCTTGGAGTTGGAGTTGGGTTAGTGGTTGGCTTGCTGCCGGAATTTCCCATCACCATGACAATGACAACAACTAGAAGCAAAACTAGCGCGGCGCCAGCAATAATAATAAATTTCTTGTTGAATTTAGCTGGGGCTTTGGCTGGAGTTTCGTCAATACTCGAGAAAGAAACATTGTGAATTTCGCGGTTTTTGGCAGCGGCTTCAACAAATGGGTTTTCGGTTGGTGGCAATGGTGCGGCCGCTGGTTTTGGTGTCGGCATAAATGGATTATTGAAGCTCTTGTTTGGCGAGAAAATTGGGGCCGGTTGATTAATGGTCTCAGGATTAACTGGAGCTGCGTTTGCGATTGGTGCCGCATTATTTGGCGCCATAGGATTTGCCGCTGGCATGGATGGTTGAGCTGGCATCGTATTCATTGCTGGGGCAGCTGGCGGAACAGGCGCGACTGGGCGTGGCTGAATTGGCGCTGCTGGCTCAGGCGTGATAGCCGGAGTAACTGGCGCTTGTGGCGTCGTAGTAATTGCCGGTGCCGACTGCATAGCAGGATTCATCGAACGCACTGGTTGTGGCTGAACTGGTTGCATTGGGCGCGGTTGAATTGGCTGCGCCGATTGCGTTGGTTGGATCGGTTGCGCTTGAATTGGCCTTGCATTGATTGGCGGCATACCAGCTGGCTTGGCTGGAACTGGCGCTGGAGCTGGAGCCGTAACTGGAATTGGCGGCATCGTGTCGGTAACTACCGGTTTTGGCGCCGGTGCAGGTTCAAAAATAGGGATTGGCGGCATTGAATCCGCAATCGGTTTTGAATCGTAAATAGAATCAGTTGGCTCACCCATAATGTTTTTATTATAATCCTTATGTTTTTATTTGGCAATACTTTAGCGACCGCCGCCGCCTCCGCCGCCGCCTCCGCCGCCGGAGAAACCACCGCCACCACCACCAGACGAGCCAGAGCTACTATACGATGTAGACGAAGTCGAGATTGATGAAACGCTGTTAATCACGCTAGTAAATTGTGTAATTGACGAGACGGCCGCAATATTGGCAGTGTACCAGTTTGGTGTTTCGATTTCGTTGACTTCACTGTAGTGCTTAAGTTCATTCATCCAGCTTTTTTCAAGACCAAATAGTGCAGCATAAGGTAGCAATTTTTCGTAGAGCTTAACGATGTCTTCTGGCGAGGTATCAGCGCCCTCTACGCTTTGCAGAAATTCGAGACGATCTTTTTCGGCCATTTTGATGTAGAGTTTGAGGCCATCCATGTAGCGGGACATTTGCAAGCCAAGCTCGGTGCGCTTTTCGTATTTAGCAATCGCCGCGTTAACGATGGCGCGAATAATGATGCTCGCAATGAGAATCAGGATGCTGATAAGTACAACTTCGGCAAACCCAACTACAATTTTGCCGCTCGACGTCATGACGACTTCGTCGCTAAAGGTGCCAGCAAGAATACTAAACACGGCAAACATTGTGACTGGCGCCGACATGAAGATAAAGATCGAGAGTAGCGCCAAAATAGTGCTTGCTCCGTTCTTGAGTTTTTTGGCTGGTTCAAAAAGACCGTCGGTTTTGGCTTTGGTTGAGCCGTAAGTGCGCAAAGTCCTGCCTAGTGATACTAAAGTCGAGGTGGCGGTGCGCCTTTTAAGCTCGATGTCTTTATCCGAACTCGGTTCTGGACCGCCGTTCAAAATCTTAAGCAAAGTTTTTTCGTCGGTTTCAAGGTTGGCGAGATTTTTTGGACGAACCTTCCAACCAATTTTGCCAGTTAGCCAGCTTTTTTCTCCTTTTACAAGCTCAATGCGGCCGTCCACGATCATTTTCAAGAACAATGCCGTGTTTGCGCTTCTTAGTGTGCCGATGTAGTTGGCGGACATTTCCATCAAGCCATATTTATCGTGCGGCGCAAATTCTGGCGTGATAAAGTACCCTTTGTAAAATTCGCGTTTTTTGCTAACGCTGTAGTATTTTTTGATGGAACGAAAGTTAATAAATAGCGCCAAGATTATTACGCCCGCCAGCACAAAATACATTATGTAGGTTTCTTCTGGCTCCGGTACTACAAATGAACCCGATTTGAGTTCCAAATCGAAAGTGAGGTTTTCGTGAGAGTTGAGATTTTTGGCGACAAACTGCACGCCGTCCTTTATATTGGTAATTTCGCAGCGCTCCTGGCCATGCTCGCCGTAGCTACCCACATAGCACCAACGCTCGCCAGTAAGGATCGACGAATCTTTCAAGTGAACTCTGGCCGTCACGTTTTCGAATCTTTGCTGCCAGTCCGTGCCATTCGTATTCCAATACAATTCATCCCACTTTTTGCCGTTTTCCTCGTAGTGCGTGATGACATTTTCGTATTTATATTCAAAAGCATAGACCTGCTCGCCCAGCACATATTCTTCGGTGCCGGTGCAGACTTCGTAATACATATCTTCCTTGTCAATACTATAAATCGGCTCGGTTTGCCCGTTTCTAGTTAGATTAACATCTGAACGTTTGAGACTCTTGATAATAATGACTGGCTTGCCCTGCGCATTTTTCATTGAATACGGGATTCGACGACAGATGCCTTTGTTTTGGTTGTAGGTCGGGAATTCAGCAGTGAAAACTTCTTTGACGCGCATAAACGAGGTGCCGTCGTCGGCCTTTTCAAGATAAAAATCTACCGTATAGTCTTTGAAATAAAAATTATTGACGTTTTTAACCACGGCGCTCGCGTTTGCCCCAGCAAAAAGCAGCACAACTTGACAAATTAGCATAAGTGTGATACAATAAAAAGATAGGGCCTTCGCGCCTTTTTTTGATGCCAAAATATGTTTCATCTTCCCTCCATCTATCTTATTTTAATCCATTAGCGATTCAAAATAAAGCTTTAATTCTTCGGCCACAAACTGATCTTTGTCTTTGACTGCCTCGAGCTCGGCGAGAAATTTTGGCGCTCTAGCCTCAAGTTTTTGCCTGCGATAATCCTGCCATTTTTTGGTTTCGGCTTCGGTCAAGGATTTCGGAAAATTCTTAGCCTTGTAGTGCAACAATAATTCTGGTAAACGTTCGTCCGTAAAATCTGGATGAAAATCTACTAGCTGTTCCCCGTTTGCCGCCGCTACAGCCTGACAACGTGTGCGGTCGCGGTCATCCAAAAATCCATCATACAGAGCATTTTCGGCATCTTCGGCCGGCGGAAATTCTGGCATGTTTTCGTTTTTCTCGCGCATTTGCTCGGCAAATTCTGGATGATTCAGCAGGCTCTGCAAATTCTTTTCTACCGTCGCACGATCTAGGCCGATTTTTTGCCAACCATCCGCCTTGTCTAGCACAGAAAGCGGCGCCACGGCCGGGCATTTATTAAAACATAGTTCCTTAACGGTTGGGAAGAATGAGACGTTTTCTCCGGCCAGCATTTCGTCCAGGTTTTTGCGAAGATCGAACACCAAAATGTTGCCATTTCTTGCCGTGGTGAGCGGAAACGCCACCGTAGTTTTGTTGAATTCGGAACTATATTTGCCGGACGCATACACGAACGGGTGCTTGTTTTCGAGGTTCACGAGTTTTTTGACATCATTTTTCTTGCGTAGCTTAAATAAATAGTCGTACAGGTCCGGCTGTTTGGTTTTGATGAGGCGCGCCACAGCAATCGTAGCATAAACATCCGCCAACGCATCGTGCGCGTGCTCATGCTCGATACCGTTTAGTTTCGTGATTAATTCAAGGCGGTTAGTAGGCTTACCATCTTCGGTGAATGGCCAGTTGATCCCCTCTGGGCGCAGCGCGCGGGTGAGGCGCACAACGTCGAGAAAGTCCCAACGGCTGCGGTCATCTTTCCACTGCCACTCGTACGGGTCGCGAAAGGTGCGCCAAAACAGATTCCGCATGAACTCATCGTCAAACCGCACCGTATTGTAGCCCACGGCCACCGTGCCGGGAGTGAAAATTTCTTCCGATACGTATTTCGCAAATTCTGCTTCACTGATGCCGTCTCGCAAAGTATCCTGCGGCGTGATTTTGGTCACCATGATGGCGCCCGGGCTCGGCAAAATGTCTTCTGAGAGCTTTACCAAAATATTTACCGGCTCGCCTAGGGGCTCAAGATTCATGTCGGTGCGCTGCCCGGCAAATTGCATAATGCGGTCCTCGCGCGAGTTTAACCCCGACGTCTCAAGATCATAAAAGAAGAAATTCATTAGTGATTTACTCTTAGCGTACAACGAATTGAGGCTGGATTGTCGTTATAAACCAAACCACCGGAATGATTATAGACATAATCTCCAGTTGGGAATACGATAGCTCTAGTTGCATCCCGATAGCGAGAATTATAGTAGTAGCTAAAGATTTCGTTATCGCCGTACCAATAACGCGTATCGCGATCCTCCATTAGGTCAAAACTCTTTAATGTGACGCTAATAGTTTCTGGACTATAGGTATGGGTGTCCGGGCTATAACCCCAGCCATACTGATCGCCAAGCGCGTAGGCTTTAAGTAGCTCTTGGAAGCCCCTATTTTCGGTTGGGAGGGTCCAGCCTTTTGGACAAAGAGACTGATTTGAAACATCAATGTCTGTATTCACAATTAGGCCAGCCTTAGCAGCATAATAATTGTACTTATATCCATAGTGCCTTCCTTGCGCATCTACGCTATCATCGATCGCGTATTGCGAAACTCTACTATCGTTAGAGATGCTGTCGGTGGTTGCAACCGGCAATGTAAATGTGGTGCCACTAGGTAAGTCTGTATCGTCCGAGCTTAAAATGGTTTCGTTTTCGGCGTCACCAAGACGGAGGTTCTCGATCATCCAACAGGTAGATGCGGCGCCTTCCATTGCACGTTTAAACTTTGCAACTTTGTAAATCTTCGAGTCCCTAGTATCAATCAAATCGGCGCTGGAGTTAACTGAAGCGGTTGAACAGATTTCTACCGTCATATCTTGCATAGCGTAGTGTTCGCCATCAACTTTGGTTGCGCCAGCAGCGGCAAAGGCGTCTTCGAGTGTTACGTCGACCGGTTTCCATACGGCATAAAAATCATTTTGTCCACTTGTATCGGTAAGAAGAGGGTCGCCAGCTTTGTATTCCGCTGTAGTTGCGTCTGGATCACTAGACCAGCCATCAAAGACATAGTTAAACCTTGTTATTCTATCAAGTACTAGATCCTCATTATATTCTTGCTTATATACAAAGGTGTAGTCAGGCGCAGTAACGCTTACATCCTGGCCGCCCCAGCTACCGGATACATAGGAGTAGAATAGATCGTCCGTGCCATCATTCATAAAGAATCTGTACAAGTATTCGGATGTCCTACGTGCTACGCAACGTACTGCAGCAAAGCTGCCGCTATAAAATCCGAGATGCTCATTTACTGGGTGCGCAATCATCCCGTTCTTAGCCCAATACCTTATACCAGACCCCGAACCCATTTCATAGCCGATAGTGTTCGATGTAGTTTCGATTGGGGTCGTTATAAGATACGCCGGACTTGCCGCAATACCATACATATTATATATTTTCTCCATATCATACTGAGGATTGTCATCTGGAGCAGTCCATCCTTTAGGGCAAAGTATATCCGCTATATCGCTTGTAACTAGTGTACCAACCTGATAGTGCCAGTTTTCGTCGTCTGCCGCCAAATCTTCAGTGCTAACAAGCGTCGCCGCGGTAACACGCCCTTCGTTAGCTAACACGCCGCCAGGGATATAGGTATCCGGATCTATATCGCTCAGATAAATACCTGTCGGGTTTATGCCGCTACGATTAGCTGAGTCAAAATTGATGCGGTTTAACTCTTTCCACTCTCTGAACGGAAGCGTATAAACGCCACTAATGTTCGACGTTTCTGGATACAATGTGACGCTAGGCGCTGCGAGCTCGAAGCTGAGGTTTTGGGTCATCCAGACGTTGCCGTCGGCGAGCTTTGCGATCCAGTATTTTTTGTTGTCGCGCTTATCGATGAGCTGGTATTGTTGCTCCATCTCCATACTGGCGTAGACATCATCATTGATGTCTTGCATGTAACGGACCGTAGCAATGGTGTCTGGCACTGGGTTAGCAGTGGCCGTGAAGGTAACAATATTGCGGTATTCACCTGGAGTCTGGAATTTGTCAGCGCGGGCGCCGATCAAGAATGGAATCGCGTCGATGGCTGGCTCGGTGGTAGAGCTAATAGTCTCAATATGCTCGGTATCAATAATGGTTGGCATGCCAGAATAAGTGGCGCCGTGGTCGGTTGAGAAGCCCCAGGTTCTAGCTTGAGTAATTTCGGTGACTGGCACGCCTACGGCGATGCTCTCAAATAAATCATCGCCCTCATCAACTAAAAGGAGCGAGTTGGTAACGTTTTCCTTGGTGCCGATGGCGGCATTCAAAAGATAGCCTGAATCACTGTTGGTAGAAACTGTAACGCTGATTTCGTTACTATCGTCGGCGGTGCCAGGGATCAAATTCTCAATCGCGACATCATCGGAAGAAAGCGTGATTGTAAGGGTTGGTGCAGATTCGAACTCTACGTCGGCGTCTTTGCGCGCAGAATATACAGAGGCATTAGCCCCGGCAAAAACCACCGCCATAGCTACTATAGGGAGTAACAGCTTAGCATAACCCTTTTTCATACTTTTTATTATAGCATAAGTTTTAAGTCACAAGACTTTTTTTATTGATTTTGCAAAAAATCTGGCAATTATCTCTTCAAATACTCGACTGCGGCAAGCGCGGCGGCGGCACCATCAGCGGCGGCGGTAATAGCTTGCTTAGTGGAACCCGAACGAACGTCGCCGGCAGCAAAGATGCCTGGCGCTGCGGCAAAGTCAGAAGTTACAATATAACCTTTGTCGTCTAATAAATCGGCTGGCAAAAAGGTCGTGGCCGGGCGCTTACCAATAAACACAAATACACCATCGAGCGCATCGAGTTCGGCTTTGGTCGGCATAGCATTTTCGTGAATCTCGATGTTCCCTGCAGCCTTGATTTTGTCAATCAAAACGGCGTCGGCCTTAAGCCCGCTATGGCTATACAAAACTATATGGTTAACAATTTCCGACAAGTACAAAGCTTCTTGCACGGCCGAGTTGCCACCACCAATTACGGCAATATTTTTGCCTTTATAAAGTGGCGCATCGCAAACTGCACAGTAAGAAATCGGCGTTGTAGTGTCAAGCTCTAAAGTTTTTGGTTCGGAGCCAGTGGCCACAATGACAGCGCGTGCATTAGTAAGCTCACCATCGATCATGAGTTCTACACTAGCATCGGCCGTAGTAATTTTCTCACAAGTGCCGTAGGAAATCTTGGCGCCCGCAAGCTCAGCTTGCTTTTTCAAATTCTCAGCCAAGCCAGAGCCAGCACCTACAAAGCCTGGATAATTCTCGATGCGATCAATTTCGGTCAAAGCCCCACCGATTTTAGCTTTTTCAAAAACCTCGGTTTTTACGCCAGCACGTGCCGCATAAATCGCTGCGGTTAAAGCTGCTGGGCCCGAGCCGATAATCGCAAGATCTAACATTATTCAGTCTCCCCACCCTCGGCATGGTCGCCAGTGCCCATCATTTCGTCATAGTCTAGACCATAATAAGCATATTGAATTTTGGTTTGAATCAAACTTAGTTTATCGGCAGCTTCCTTAAGGGCGCCGGATTTTTCGACTGCCATGATGATAAATTTGAGTGGTTTGTTGTAACCGCCACAAATCTGTTGTGATTCGCCATAAGCCCACTCGCTAGGAATCGTAATTTCACGGATACCATACATTTTCATGCCAGCGATACCAGAGTTCCAACCTTCAATGAGGCCAACCGCTGGGTCAAGGACCTGACTAAACTTGGTTGGACGGCTGTCATTATCAAAGCTCGAATCGAAAACGCTTTCGTCTGGGCACCAACCGACATAAAAGGCGAGATAATCCGTGTCGCCGTCAACGAGCTCACGGCCCCAGCCTTCTTTAAGGTCACGCGAAACGATGCTGCCGGAGTTTGCGGCAGTCTCATTAAACGCGGTAATTTCGGAACGATATCCCACAAATTCGTTGTAATAATCGCTGGACGCTTCCGCCACGGCGTTACTTACTGCGCGGTATTCGTCTTCATATTTTGCTACTAGAGCCTGGGTTTCAGTATCAAGGTCGCTAGTCGATGAGTCGCCACGTGATAATACAATGGCAGCGTAAGAAGCAATCATTGAGCCGAGCATCAAAATAGCAATTGCGCCAATAATAATTCTCTGTTTGGTACTGGTTTTCAGTAAATCTTGGTCCATTTTGTCTCCACTTTATTTTGTCTTATTATACCAAAAAAATAACCCCTTGCGGGGTTATTTTCTTTAGCTTACAGTTATTTTTCAGCTTTCTTTCCTGGTTTCATTGGCACAGCAACTTTCTTGAAAGAGCCGCCAGCTTTTTTGATAGCTTCGATTGCGGTCTTTGAAGCAAATTGAGTTTCGAGTGCAATTTTTGCAGTGAGTTCGCCGCGAGTAATAACCTTGACCTTTACGTATGGGGTAGAGATAAGATTATTGTCGGCGAGTACAAAGTTGTCAATGTTGCCAGTAAGCTCGTTCAAGCGATCAGTGTAGACAACTTCAGCTTTGTCGTGCAAGCTCTTGAAACCTTTGAGTTTTGGAATAGCTTGCATGAT
>CAMZAW010000024.1 GCA_947304335.1 uncultured Candidatus Saccharibacteria bacterium
TCAAAATGGCCGGCATCGACCCAACCGTCTACCACGGCTTTGCCTGGGGCGGCGGTATCGACCGCTTAGTGATGCTTCGCTACGGTCTGAAGGACGTCCGGTACTTTGAATCTGGCAAACTTAATTTCTTGAAGGAGTTTTAATATGAAAATCTCGTTAAATTGGCTCAAGAAATATGTCAAAATCGACGTTGATAACGCCGCACTCGAAAAACTGATCGACTCGCGTCTCGTTGAAATCGAAGAAATTATCGACGAATCCAAAAAATACGACAATATTTTTGTAGTAAAAGTTGTCGAATGCGAAGCTATCCCAGAAACCCATCTTCATCTTTGCCAAATCGACACTGGCGCCAAAGAACTCACACAAGTTGTGTGTGGCGCGCCAAATGTGCATGCCGGCATGCTTGCGGCTTGGGTTGCGCCAGGTGCTATCGTGCCTGCTAGCGTTCATGAAGACGCTCCGTTCGTAATCGGCAAACGCAAAATGCTAAACAAATATGATTCTTGCGGCATGCTTGCTGGCGCCGACGAACTCGATTTCACTACCGACCATTCTACGATTGTTGAAATCGATCCAGAAATCGCCAAGCCAGGTGATAAACTCGCTGACTTCTTCGAATTAAACGACGTAATTCTCGATATCGAAAACAAATCTTTGACTCACCGCCCAGACTGCTTTGGTGTGCTTGGCTTTGCTCGCGAAGTCGCAGGCGTTTTAGGTGAGAAATTCGTTTCTGAGCCAGCCGTAGAAGATGCCGATTTTAAGAAACTCGGCGTGAATATTGCTGATTCTGCTATCTGCCCACGCTACTCAGCCGTGGTTCTCAAAAAACATGGTGAGCTCAAGAAAAAGTATTTGACTCTTCAAGACACCATGCTAGCCAAAGCCGGCATGCGCCCAGTTGATCCAATCGTGGACGCCACCAATTATTTGATGCTTCTAACCGGCCAACCGCTTCACGCGTTTGATTACGATAAATTCCTCGCCGTAGGTGGCACGACCGAGCCAAAAGTTGGCGTACGCCTGGCTAAGAAAGGCGAAAAACTCACTTTGCTCGACGATACCGAAGTCACTTTGGTTGATACCGATATCGTAATCACCAGCAACGATGTACCCGTAGCTCTCGCCGGCGCGATGGGTGGCAAGTCCACCATGATTGACGAAAACACCAAAAACGTCATCATCGAATCCGCGACCTTTAGCTTGTTTAACTTGCGCAAAACTCAAATGGCGCACGGCATTTTCTCCGAGGCTATTACCCGCTTCACCAAAGGCCAACCAGCTTATCAAACTTTAGCCGTGGCTTTGAAGTGCGCTGAAATGCTAAAAGACGGCTTTGAAATCTCCGAAGTCATCGATTCCGGCTACACCAAAGAGGAAAATGTTGTAAAAATTACAACAGATGAAATCAATAATTTGCTTGGCACTAATTACTCGCTCGAGCAAATCGTAAACACGCTCGAAAACGTCGAATTCAAAGTTGAAGTTAGCGGCGATAATCTCACCGTCACCGCCCCAGCCTGGCGTACCGATATCCATATTAAAGAAGACATCATCGAAGAAATCGGTCGCCTAAACGGCTACGACAACATCGCACCAGTTTTGCCACTTCACGCCACGGCCGAGAAAAACAAACTCGTGTCCTTGAAGTCGCAAATTCGCAACTTCTTCAGCCTTGCCGGCGCAAACGAGCTTCTCACTTACACCTTTGTACACGGCGATCTTTTGCAAAAAGTCGGCCAAGATATTCATAACTCTTACCGCCTCGTGAACTCTATTTCTCCGGATCTTCAATATCTCCGCCAGCAAATCGTGCCGTCATTGCTCGTAAAATCCTACGAAAATTTAAAAGCCAAACATTCTAGCTTTGCTTTGTTTGAAATAAACCAAGTATTCCTACGTTCCGATGGTGTCGACGAAGATAACGTCCCATACGCCAACAACAATCTCGCGATGGTCGTGGTTGATAATACCGAAAACACCAAATATTATCTCGCCAAAAAATATCTCGAAGAACTTGCGAAGAAACTTGGCATCAAGCTCGCCTTCAAGGCCTACAAACCAGCCAAAGAAGGGCACGAAGCCTACTATGAACCAAAGCGTAGCGCCGGTGTTTATGTGAACGATTCTTTAATTGGCGTGATTGGCGAAATCAAATTCAGCGCACTTTCTAAGCTCAAACTCCCACGTGGCGTAGCTGCTTTCGAAATCAGCCTTGATCAGCTCGTAAAGTTTGCAACGCTTAAAAAAGTAGCTGGCGAAATCAGCGAGTTCCCAACCGTCTCGCGCGACATTACAATTACTACTGGTGATAGCTACGAAACCGTGTTTAAAAAACTCGAAGATAAACTAGTAAAACGCGATCTCGTGTACAGTATTGAACCAACTTCAATCTACCAAGCCGACGAAAAGGTTAACCCAAGCCTCAGCTTCCATCTTGAATTTGCAGACCGTACCAAAACTCTCGAGGCGGCCGAGATTCAAGCCATCATGGATGAGCTCGAAAAAATTGCCTAAAATTTGCATACCGGTCACGCTTATGCTATTATATATAGTATGATATTGCTTGATAATGTGACCAAAACATATCCTGGCGATGCGCATCCGGCGCTCGACGGTGTTTCGTTACATATCGAGCCAAATGAATTTGTCTTTCTCGTTGGTAAATCTGGTGCTGGTAAATCTACCTTGATGAAAATGATCACCAAGGAAGAGAATCCTGATTCCGGTAAAATCATCATCGGTGGTATCGACCTCGATTACGTCAAAAAACGCAACATTCCAAATTATCGTCGCCGCCTTGGTGTAGTTTTTCAAGACTTTAAACTTTTACCGCGTCGTACTGTTTATGAAAACGTTGCATTGGCCCTTGAAATTGCCGGCATGAGTGGCCGCGAAATTCGCAATACTGTGCCAAAGGTGCTCGAGCTCGTAGGTCTTCTTGACCAAGCCAAGAAATTCCCGAATCAACTTGCCGGCGGCCAGCAACAACGTGTGTCAATCGCGCGTTCCGTGGCACGCCAGCCAAAGATCTTGATTGCTGATGAGCCTACCGCGAACCTCGATAAGCTCACCACCGAAGAAATCATCAACCTGCTTAAAAAGATTAATGATTTTGGCACTACGATTCTAGTCACTACCCACAACGAAAGCATTGTTAATAACTTGCAAAAGCGCGTGATTACTTTGAAGGACGGCCGCATCGTGAACGACCAAAAGGTCAACGGTATTTACAAACTCGATGCCACGCCGGTGCAGCCACCGCAGCGCACTCTTCAAACTCCAGGACATGCACTTAAGAAACAACCGAAGGTAATCTAATGAAGAAACAAGCTACGATTAACGACGAAAAAGCGCTCAAAAAATCTGCAAAGAAAAGTTTGCGCACCATGCGCAAATTGCAGAACCGCCATATGGTGCGCGAGCAAAGCCGCATTATTAAATACGGTGCTCGTGGTTTTGCGCGCAACTTCTGGCTTTCTACCGCTTCGGCTATCGTGATGTCGCTCACGCTCATCATTCTGTTCGTCACCGTCGTGGCTAGCGTGATTTTGTCAAATACTGCCGACGTGATGCGCGACAAAATCGATATTACGATTTATCTCAAACCAGGCACATCCGAGCGTAATCTCGAAAAACTCGCCACGATTATCTCAGCTGATCCAAATATCAAAACCGTCGAGACTTCCACGTCGGAAGAAGAATATGAAAAACTCGTGGCCGAAAACGCAGGCGAGCAGGGCATCATTGATATTCTCGACGATGAAATGAAGAATATCCTTATCAACGAACAATTGCAATCTACGATGCGCATCAAGGTTCATGATATTGAAAACCTCGACAGTATCAAAAAGATTGTTAGCGAAGATGAAACCTTCCAAAAATTCCTCGATACCGAAGAACTTCCGACCTATGATGTTAACCAAACTGAAATTGCTACCATCACATCGTGGGCAAACATCGCCCGCGCCGCCGGTATTATTCTTGGTGTCATTTTCCTCACGGTATCAATCCTCGTAATCTTTAGTACGGTTAGGATGGCGATCTTTAGCCGTCGTGAAGAAATCTATATGATGAAACTCGTAGGCGCGGACAAAGGCTTTATCCGTGGCCCATTCATCGTAGAAGCAGAAATCTGTGGCCTGATCGCCGGTATCATTTCGGCTGCCGCCAGCTACGCAATCTTTGAAGTGCTTGCACCAAATCTCAAAAACTATGGCATCAGCATCGATAACATTGTTGATGTGCTCGAATCAAGTAAACTCGTATTCGTAGTTTTGATTTTTATCGGCATGGGCGTGATTATTGGCCGCATTTCGGCCCGTCTCGCCATCTCCCGCTATATGCACAAAGCGTAAGTATTTACAGATTGCGCTTTTTGTGTTACTATGGATTTATGGTAATACTGCCCAAAAATAAAAAGTCCAAAATCTTTTCCTTAACGACTACGTTAATGGCAGTACTTATATTGTCTGTGATTTTTATTGGAGCCAGAAGCAACGAAGCCCACACGCTTTCGCGCGCTTGTGCCGCCAGCGAAGAATGTGTCGAAGCGGCGCACGCCGAGCAAAAAGCTATCGAAGAAGCAAACTTCGCCAGCCAAACCGCCAACCTCTACCAAATTAAAGTCCAGGAATTAAACGTTCAAATCGCTATTAAAGAATCCGAAATTGCTACTACCGAGGCAGAGGTTGCCGAATTAAACCGCCAAATTAAGGACGCCGAGACTAAGCTCCTCGCCGAGCAACGCGCCCTTGCGGCTTTGCTTGCCAAGATGCATTTTAGTAGTGACAGTGAGCCAATTCGTATTTTGGCTGGCTCTAGCTCAATCTCCGACCTTGCTGAAAAGCAAGCCCGCGAAGAGGCCGCCAAAAAGCAAATTACTGTATCGGCTGCCTCAATTAAAGAAGCCAAAGAAAAACTCGAAGAGGATCGCGAAAGCGTCAAACGCTTACTCGCCGAACAAAAAGCTGCTAGAAACGAACTCGCTGCCGCTCGTGCCGAGCAGCAAGAATTAGTTGATAAATATCAAAACGACGCTGAGGCTTACGCACAAGTTGCCGAAGAGGCCAAGGCTGCCAAGCTCGAAGCCGAACGCCGTGAGCAGGAAGCTCATCCAGAGCTCTATCGTGGTAGCTCGTTTACAGGCGACAATACATATCCATGGCAAAATGATTGTCCGAATCGCCAAGATGACTACGTTACCTACTGGGAAGATTTCAATGGTTGGCACAAAATCGGCGGTCTCGTGTGTGAATGTGTAAGCTATGTTGGCTGGAAAGCCTACGAGCGCTTTGGTCTCAGTCTTGCTTGGGGTAATGCTTACAGCTGGGACGACGTCGCTCGCTACCAAGGCTACCGCGTAGACGGTACGCCAGCCGAAAATACCATTGGTCAAGCCGACGGTGGCGCTTGGGGTCACGTGTTCTGGGTTGAAGGTGTCAACGCCGACGGCTCAATCAACGTTACCGAATACAACAACGCCTACGCTACCCAACTTTACTCCGGCAAATATCATTACGGCGACTTTGGTTCACGCCGTATCTCTGCAAACGAACTTTGGCAATACAAATTCATTCATTTAGAATAAGCAAGTTTTGTGCTAAAATTGAGTAATGAGCAACAAGACTAATTGGCAACAAAAGAAGGTTAATCTAAGTACTGCAGTTATTATCGGTGGCGTTATCGCTATAGCCGGCATAGTATTTGGTATTTTTGGTGAAGAATGGTTTGGCGGTTTTGCGCCGTACCTTGGTTTTAAAGGAAACACTCATAAAGTCGATTGGTCTCAACTTGATGAAGTTTATGAAACACTTTCCTCTAATTACGATGGCGAAATCAACGATGAAGACATCATCGAAGGTGCCAAAAAAGGCCTTACCGATGCTCTTGGCGACATTTACACCGTCTATATGGATACTAAAGAAACTTCAGCTTTCATGGATAGTTTGCACGGCACGGTTGGCTCTGGGGTTGGTATCGAAATGGGCCTCCGCGATGGTTACGTACGCGTAATTCGTACTCTTCCTGACAACCCAGCTAAAAAAGCTGGCGTGATGGCAGGCGATATTATTTACAAAGTCGACGACGAAGAAGTCTATACATTATCAACCGAAGAAATCGCTAACAAAGTACGTGGCGAAACTGGCACCGAAGTCAAACTCACGGTTGTTCGCGACGGCAAAGAACTTTCCTTCACGATGGTGCGCGAAACCATCAATAATGTTTCGGCCTACGTCAACTACGAAGGTAGCACCGCAATTATCACGGTAACACGCTTTGATAACGATACCGGTACCATGGTCTACGATTTCGCCAAAGAATTCGCCGGCAAGGGAATCAATAAAGTGATTTTGGACCTTCGCGACAACGGCGGTGGCTATGTATCGGCCGCACAAGATTTGCTCAGCCTTTGGATCGAAAACCAAGATATCTTGATCCAAAAGTCACTTCATTTTGGCACCACAAAAGTTGCATCATACTTTGGTAGAGCCTTGCTCAAAGATATGAAAACTATCGTTCTCGTTAATGGCTCCACCGCCTCAGCCTCCGAAATCGTAGCTGGTGCTCTGCAAGATTATGGCAAAGCTACCATCCTCGGAGAAAAAACGTTCGGCAAGGGCGTAATTCAGCAAATGTTTGACTTTGATAGCGGCACAATGCTTAAGGTGACCATCGCTAGCTGGTATACGCCAAACGACCGCTCAATTAATAAAGATGGTATCACGCCAGATATCGAAGTCGTGCGCACCTACGAGGATATTAATGCGATGAAAGATCCACAAATGGATAAAGCGAGGGAACTCTAATGATTAAAGTTTATTCAACCGATACTTGCCCATACTGCCACGCCTTGATGGATTGGCTCGAAGACCTAGGTGTTGAATTTGAAGAAGTTGATGCCAATACCGAACCAGACATTATCGCCGTGCCAGTCACCGAAATCGCAGGTAAGCGCATCGTAGGCTTTGATCGCCCAGCCATCAAAAAAGCCCTAAAAGCTGAAAAACTAATTTAATTTTTCTTGGCGTTACTAAGAACTTCGGTATAAATCTCTTCGAAACGAGTCAAAGTTCTAGTTATGTCATGCTTTTGTGCTAACTCAAGGCTACGGGCACTAAACTTTTTGCGAAGATCTTTATCATTGAACAATTGCACCATGCCAGCTGCCAGAGCGTCGACATCTTTTGGTTTACAAAGGAAACCGTTCTCGCCATTTCTGCAAATATCGGCCACGGCGCCTTTGTCAACAGCGATTACCGGTAAACCAGTGGCAGCTGCTTCGATCAAGACGATACCTTGAGTTTCAATTTCGCTGGCCGTCGCAAAGAACAAGCCACCACGATAAATGTCGTAGACGTCTGGTGGCAACACGCGGCCTAGGAAAATAATCGAATTACCGAGCCTGAGTTTTTTGGCGAGTTTTTCGAGATTGGCTTTATCTACGCCGTCGCCCACAATGACAAAACGAGCATTTGGAGATTCTTTTAGAGCCTTAGCAAAAGCCTTCACTATATACGATAGCTGCTTTTCTGGATCGACGCGGCCAACATAAAGCATGTATTCTTTTGGAAGATGATACTTTTTGAGCACGCGCTCATCGGCTGGACCAGATTTGAAAGCGGACAAATCTACGCCGTTAGATACGGCCTCGACTGGCGCCTTAAACTTTTTCTCGCGCTTTTCAGTAATCAAATCATCAATCGCGAGCTGCGTTGGCATAGTTATATAATCACTGTGTTTTTGGTGACTAACAAAATATGTCGCCAGCAGGGCGTTAACCGGTTTTTTGACTGGTTTTGGCAGTTTAAGCGGGCCAGTAAACACGTCTGGCATGTTGTGTTCGGTGGTAACTAGTGGGATACAATGCTTGCGCGCATAACTAATCGCGGCAAGACCAACTGGATCGGCGCCTTGGCTATGAATAATGTCTGGTTTAAACTTATTAAGCGCCTTTTTGACCTGATGAGCTGGCATAGCCGAAATCCAAAAGCCATTTTTGTAATAAACGTGTGGTAATTCTTTGCCAAACAATTTCTTTTTCGGTGGAATCGGGTGCAGCTGATCGGCATAAAGATGCATCTTTTTAGACTTGAGATAAACTACTTTGACGCCGTCTTGAATTTCGACATGACCTTTACCGGTTTGGCTAGGACAAAGCACCATCACCTCATGGCCACGGCGGACCATGCCAGAGGCAAGATTAAAAGCAAACACAGCCACCCCGTTTGCCATTGGGTAATAAACAGCGGTAGCGATCACGATTTTCATAACACTAATTATAGCATAAACCAAACAGTGCGATGCCTGCCGCCACCGACACATTGAATGATTCTTTTTTGCCCCTCATTGGAATTTCAACAAAAAGATCAATTATATCATATAGAGAATAATCAATACCGTGTACTTCTTCCCCTAAAACCAGCACAATTTTATCTTTAAGTTGGCTTTTCATCTCTTTACTACAGAGAAGAACCGGTTTTTTGTCTGGTATATTATTTTCGAGTCCGATAATTTGGTAACCTGATGACGCATATGATTTTAGGTCCGAAATTATATCACCAGACGAATAAATATCTAGCATATCTTCCGCACCAAGGGCGGTTTTATGGATTTCCTTATCGAGTTTGGAGCGCAAATGTGGCAAAAGGTTCTCATCGTGTACGCGCGGAGTGTAACCAGATAAAATCACTTTAGACACGCCAAAGCCTTCCGCCGAACGGAGAATGGCGCCCACGTTATATGTCGAGCGAATATTGTCTAACACTAAGACGATTTCCATAGGGGAATTATAACACGTTTCTTGACATCTGGCGGAGCAGATTATATAATCGAATCGTCTAGTTGGGCTTTGGTTTTAAGTTCTCATTTTACCTCCATTCTAGACAATTGTTCTTTCAGGTTATGCGCAAGCAAAGTAAGGTACCATAGTTTAGGTATCGAAACTATCATTCGTTGGGTTTTCCCCTATAGAAACTTCATCGTCTGACGGTCTAGACGCCTGGACCATGCGTCGGTTAAGAAGTCGGGATAGGGCCGACATCAAAACCCTGAAACGCTCCGTAATTTCGCCACCTTTCCTTGTTAGTTTATGGCGAATGTCTCAGTAAGTTTATTACGGATGCATAATCCTGTATGGGTTAACCATACGAATTGCCTTTGGGCCTCGCGCAGCCACGCGGGGCCCTCCTTCTTTTAAAGTCTTGACAACGTTGTAAAAATTAGATAAACTACAAAGGCGCTGGTTTCTCCTCTCACAAAAATACCCGCGCGAAG
>CAMZAW010000025.1 GCA_947304335.1 uncultured Candidatus Saccharibacteria bacterium
GAAAGCGTGTGTGCGGGCAACCGTACCGGAGGTTCGAATCCTCTCGCTTCCGCCAGATTATTAAAAATAAAGTTTACTTTATTTTTAATAATCTGCTGAAGCGACCAGGATGAATATCCTCTCGCTTCCGCGCTATTGCGCGGGGCGAACGCTTCTGAACCTAAACTACAAAACTTAGCTATAATTTTAATAAATGAACGACACAGTAATCGAACTCAAGGGCTTAACAAAACGGTATGGCTATGGCGATACCGAATCTTTTGCGCTCAAAGATTTTGATCTTACTGTAAAACGCGGTGAGTTTATTATGATTATGGGCCCATCTGGTTGTGGTAAGACTACTTTATTAAATATTATTGGCCTACTTGACCGCGCTACCAGTGGTGAATACAAGTTGAACGGTGAAAACGCTGCTAATATTTCAGCGGCTCGCCAAGCAAGGCTTCGCGCTAAGAAAATTGGTTTTATTTTCCAGAATTTCAATCTCATTGAAGATTTGCCAGTGATTGAAAACGTGGCTTTACCATTAATTTACACACGCACTCCGAGAGTAACTAGGCTGAAACAAGCTTCTTCGGCACTTGCGCATTTCCATTTGCAAGAACGTGAATATTATTTGCCGTCACAACTTTCGGGCGGTCAGCAACAACGTGTGGCAATTGCGCGCGCTATTGTATCTAACCCTGAAATTATCCTTGCCGATGAGCCAACTGGCAACCTTGATTCTCGTTCTTCTCATATTGTGATGGAAGAGTTGAAGGCGATTCACGAAGAAGGCAATACCATTATTATGGTGACTCACAACCCAGCACTCACGACTTATGCGACGCGCGTGATTAATATGCTTGATGGCCAAATCGATACTGATATCAAGACGGTGGCAGACCACAAGTTGCCAAAACCAGTTGAAGCACGCACAAAAAAACGTAAAGGAAGGAGCCGCTAATGTCACTTTTGATTAAAACTCATCTGAAATTAGCACGCATTTCGATTAAGGAAAACCGTACGCGTTCGTTTTTGACTTGTCTTGGTATCGCAATTGGTGTGGCTAGTATTATTTTGATTTTGTCTTTGATGGGCAGTGTTTCGCGCTTGGTTTCTAACCAGGTGAAGAATATCGGTGCGGATTTGATCGTGGTGCGCCCAAGCACTAATAGGGACGCGATGTCTGGAATTATTAGCGAATTAACCGCTTCTAGTTCGTACCAAAAGAGCAACTTGGCCGTAAGTGATGTGCCGGTGATTAAAGAAATCGAGAATGTATCGGCAGTGGCGCCAATTGCGCTATCGACGCGTTCGGTAACGACCGAGAAAAATACCATGGATTCAGTAACTGTGCTTGGTACGACTTCTGATTTTAACGTGATTCAACCGCTTGCCATGCGCTTTGGCTCGTTTATTGACGACTCTAACGAGAACAAAACTGCGGTAGTTGGCCATACTTTGGCGTTGCAACTGTTTAATACTACGAACCCAGTTGGTAAGACTTTGACAATGATGGGCAATCGCTTTATTGTGATGGGCGTGCTCTCCGAGGTTGAAGAATCGATTAACTTTAACAATGTGGATTTTGACAATACAATTATTGTGAACGTAAAAACTTTGGAACAAATTGGCGTGGCTGAGCAGATTCAACAAATCAACGTGAAGGCTGCGAACACCGATAGTTTAGCAGATGTTTCTAATACGATTCGCGAGAAACTAAAAGAGAAAAAATTGGGCGACGTGAACTTCACGGTGCTTTATGGTGATGAAATTACTCACCCAGCTGGCTCGCTATTCTCGATTGTTTCAGGGATGTTGACTTTGGTGGCGGCGATTTCGCTCATTGTGGGCGGCATCGGTGTGATGAATATTATGTTGGTGTCTGTGGCGGAACGTACTCACGAGATTGGCATTCGCAAAGCCGTGGGTGCTTCTGGCCAAAACATTTTGTTGCAATTTCTGTTTGAAGCTTTGATTCTTTCCCTGCTCGGTGGCTTTATGGGACTAATCCTTGGTTACATTTTGGCTTTCTTTGTTTCGATTGTAACGCCATTTGCGCCATATATTAGCTTGCAGATTTTGCTTGTGACCTTTGGCACGGCACTTCTCGTGGGTGTGATCTTCGGTATTTATCCAGCTCTTAAGGCAGCCTCTAAGAATCCGATTGAATCCCTGAAACATTACCGCTAGTGGTATAATCAAAATATGAATAATGCGATTTCTAAGCTGCCGCTTTATAATGGTGCAACGTTGCCGTATCATTTTGCGCAGGCTGTAGTGGCGGGCGCTAGGTATAAATTCCCCGGCAAAAAGCTTCGTGTGATTGGTGTGACTGGCACTAATGGTAAGACCACTACTTCTTTTATGATTTGGAAGATGCTAAATACGGCTGGGCACCGTACTGGGCTGATGACCACGGTGGCTTGGGGCGTAGATGAGCTTGAGCCAGAGCTTGGTCATATGACTACGGTAGATGCTAACACTTTGAACTCGCGTATTAAGAAAATTGCCGAATCTGGTGCTGAGTTTTTGGTGCTTGAGGTAACGTCGCACGCGTTGTCGCAATTTAGGACGCTGGGGATTCCGGTAGAAATTGCGGTATTCACCAACCTCACGCACGAGCATTTGGACTATCACAAAACCATGAAACGCTATGCGGCGGCAAAGGCGAAATTATTTAA
The DNA here is from genome assembly GCA_947304335.1 of uncultured Candidatus Saccharibacteria bacterium. Classification (GTDB taxonomy): domain Bacteria; phylum Patescibacteriota; class Saccharimonadia; order Saccharimonadales; family Saccharimonadaceae; genus Nanosyncoccus. The sequence continues at coordinate 2,667 of CAMZAW010000025.1, forward strand.
GAAAGCCAAGTTTAGCATTATTAATGCAGACGATAAATATGCCGGCGTTTTTGAAAAAGCTTCTGGTAGTTATATCACATACGGCATAAAAAATGGCAAAAAGCGCGCTGAAAACGTAAAATTGGGCGTTTCTGGCGTAAAATATTCGTGTGGTGATATAAATATCGAGACAAAGATTCCGGGCGAGTTTAATGTTTATAATTCCCTCGCGGCGGCTTTGGTGGGCGAAAAACTAGGGTTAACTACGGATGAGATTAGTCGCGGTATTAATGCGCTTGAATCGGTTGAGGGCCGCATGAATGTGGTGAATGAAGGACAGGATTTTACTGTGATTGTGGATTATGCGCATGCGCCGGACGCTCTTAATAAGGTGTTTTCTTCGGTGGCCGGGCATAAGGGCCGCATTATTAGTGTGCATGGTGGCGCTGGCCGTCGTGACCCATCTACGAGACCAATTCGGGGTGAGATTCTTGGTAAAAACTCAGATATCGTGATTATTACCGAGGATGATTCGCGCGATGAAGACCCAGCCAAAATTGCTGAGGGCTTTGTTGAGGGTGCCGTTAAGGCCGGCAAGGTGCTAGACAAAGATTTGTTTGTTGAAATGGACCGCGAAAAAGCCATTGAGATGGCGTTAAAGATGGCAAAGAAGGGTGACCTCGTGCTTCTTCTTGGTAAAGGCCATGAAAAAACAATCTTACGTGCTGATGGTCCGCACGATTTTGAAGACATTAAAGTGGCGCAAAAAATCTTGCGCAAGTTAAAATAATTATTTAGCTTCCGGATCGTAATTGGCGATGCCATCCAAAATGGCATCGTTTTTTACTTCGAGGGTGTGAGCGATTGCGGTGGCGAGCGCCATGTAGTTGATGGCTTCTTCGCCTGGGACAAAGGTAGCAGGGTTGATGACGTCTTTCTCGACCATCAAGGTAGCTTCGCTGCCACGCTTATAGAGTTTGGATTTAAGAGTTTTGATATCGCAGCCAGTGGTTTGGCCAAAGGTGACGATTTTAGCTTCGCCTTTGACGTCTTTGAGCTCGGTGAGCTTGGAGTTACTAAGTGGCAAAACGGCGGTTTTTGGAGACATTTTGAAGAGGTCGGCGGCCTTTAAATCATCGGTGAGCTCGGTGGTGGCAATAACTTGAATAGGAAGATCAGCGAAAACGCCATTTTGCAACGTTTCGAGTGGAGCGGTGATGACAACATAGTTGGCACCAGCTTTCCAGGCGTCGTTTAAGAATTTGTGCAGAACGGACATTTTGAAGAATTGGTTGGATGCAAAAACTGCGACCTGCTCATCAGCGGCGCGCAAAATTTCGTGCACGAAGTGCGAAACAATAACTTTTCCCTCGCCAGCGATGACGATGAGTTTCATGTCTTTGGCTGGGTTACCGTAATAAACGCCTAAAAGTTTGGCTTTGAGCTTTGATGTTCCCTTTGGTTTCATATGATAATTATAACACGGTTTGGTACACCCGCCAGGATGGCGCCTTCGCTTTGCTTCGGCTAGACGTCGTCGCTAAAGCTCCTCCGTTCGAACCTGCGGTTCGCATCCTGTTTGAGTACAACAACAAAAAACAAGACCTAAAGGTCTTATTTTTTCTTGCTTTGGTACACCCGACAGGATTCGAACCTACGACCTTTTGCTCCGCAAGCAAACGCTCTATCCAGCTGAGCTACGGGTGCATATGTGGATGTAAAAACATCCACCTAGAAATTAAATGAGCATCATCAAAAAGATGACGTTTTCATTATAGCATAATTTTAAAAAAATAAAAGATGTGATAAAATCATGGCAAAGGAATAAACATGAGCATAAATGTAAAAGAGAAAGATGGTCAAACTAGCGATCCTTATGGATGGGGTAGTTTTGCAGATAGCCTTGCGAATAGCTTAGGTAATTCTGTCAACGAAGTAATGAATGAAGGCGAGCCTAAACAGGTGATGCGTAGCGAACTTAAGAAGGCGATTGCCGGTATTAAGGATGGCGAGTTGACGGGTGACCAAGAGGCGAGGGCCTATGACTCGCTTTGGTATGGTGCTTATGACGATAAGAACGTGAGCGAGGTGTTTGCAAAAGAACCTACTCCTTATCAGACTATTACTGCGGAAGATTTTAAGAAAGAATTTGGCCATGCCCCGAATATTCAGTATGGTAATACACTTTATAAAGACGAGTATATGTGCCACATGATAAACGGAGCTGGAGCTCGTAAGCTCTATTCTGTTGCTACTGAAAAGGACGAGTATAATCCTGACAAGATTAAAATGGACTTGTTTAAGGTGGCGAGTTTTTATGAAGATTATCCAACCGCGTTTGATTTTGCGAGAGCAAAAGATATTCCTTTTGATAAAGTTGATGCGACCTTAGAAGAGCAAAGAGCATTTATCAGCACGATGTATGGTGATAAGCAACTGGAGTATTTGGAACAGCTTAGAGACCTACACGAAGAAGCGCACGAGCGCGTGTGTAGCGGTAGGTTCCGCCCGAAAGTTGAAAATATGGAATCTGGCGAAAAATTATATTTTGACGTTGCGACGCGGGTGATTTCGAAAGACCAAGTTGACCAGGATTATGAAGACGATTTGTTTGAGGATGGGACATCTCAGGACGCGGTTTATATCAATGGTGGAGAGAATGTTTTTGCAGTGTTTGATGGCATGGGTGGCGTAGATGGCGATAGCCGTGTGGCCTCTCACCAGTGCGTAGAAAATCTGTCGAGATGGGCAGATGACATTGATATTACAACTGAATCTGGCAAACAGACTTTAATTAGCTCGCTTTCTAACGCGGTTACTGAGGGGGCAGCTACTGCAACGATTGTGAAGGTTGTTAAAGATGAATATGGCCAGAGATTTGCACACTATGTTTCGGTGGGTGATTCGAGGTTGTATTGTGTGCATAAAGATCATTATCTGGAAGATAGGGGTGATGGCACTTATGCTGAGCATATTGACCCATTTGTTGAACAACTCACTAAAGACGATGATTGCTCTAAAGATTTGATTCTTCAGGAAACGAGAAAACAGTTCCCTGATTGGAGTGAAGAAGATTTATTGACGCTTTACGATTGGGCTGCAGAGAAACCGATTTATCGACAATTAACCCGAACCGATGGCTATGAGGAAGTTAAAAAATGTATCTTCGGCATGATGTATCATGGTGTGACTAAAGGCGTTGGGGTAGGTTCCAATCATAAAGTGTCTGCCGGTAACGCTGGCGTCATAAGGCTTGATTATGGAGATAGCTTGATCCTTTGTTCGGATGGTGTTTATGGAAGTACCCCGAAGGAGCAGCTAAGTGCGGATGAGATTTCCGAGGCAGTATATGGCAAAAGTGCCAACGATAGTTTGGAAAACTTGATGAAAAAGGCCAGGAAGTCAGACGACCGCTCTGCTATTGTGGTCAAATTCTAACGCAATCAGTTTTACTAATAGATTAGTGCATGATAAAATAATTGGTGGAAGCGTGGCCGAGTGGTTGAAGGCGCACGACTCGAAATCGTGTGGGCTGCAAAGTCTCGGAGGTTCGAATCCTCTCGCTTCCGCCAGGAAGTATAAAAAAGAGACCTTTAGGTCTCATTTTTATACTTCTTCGATAGAAGAAGAGTGAGGATCCCCATCCTCTCGCTTCCTACAATTAAGAAGACGTAATTGTTAAATAAGTTTTTAGAAAAAAGCGTGGCGTCGACATGGCCCGCGTTTTTTTGTTTATGCTAAAATTAGAAAGATGGAAGGTCCACATATTGATACCACTGAGCAAACTGTCAACCACTGGGAGAGTTATACGACCAGTGATGCTGAGCATACTTTAAATAACTGGGATACTTTGATTGAGGAGGGCTTAAAGAAGAATGACAATGCTGCGCTTGAAGGCACGCTAGATGAAAACGAAATTCCGGATGAATCTGAAAATAGTAAGATGGACGAGGAACGTAGGGAGGAGATAATTAAACGAGCTTTTAAGTATCGTGGCGTAAAGGCTATAGAGGCTTTTATGGATAAAATGAAGTCTGAAGGCAACGAGCAAGCTGAAGAACAGGAGGAGATGGAGGAAGACAAGACGTCAGAGGAAAGACAGGCCGAAGCCTTTATCAGGCAGCTGAGAATATTAGACGATCCGCAACTTGAGAAATTGGAAAAGATACTTGATAAGCTAGATGAGGCGATAGCATATCAGCGCGAAAATATGGTTATCGATCACAAACAAATCAATACAAAGGATGCGCTGGAAAAAGAATTACAGAGTGGCTCGGCTATCCCAGAGCTTGATATTCGTTTTGATAAGGATGGTAAGCCGTGGATTTCGCATTCACAGCGTTCTGGTGCAAGATTCTTCTTCTCGAAGCCGATTCATGAAATGACGTCCGAGGAAGTGGCCGAAAAAGGCGAGAGGCTTTCGCTTGAAGATGGTCTTAAAATGATTAGCGAGTATTATAAGGATAACCCAAACCACCGGGTGGTTTTGGAGTTGAAGGAATTGGGCCCATCGGCGGAAACACATAAGCCATACCTTGAGGGCATTCAGAAGATGTTGAAGGAGACTGGTCTGACCGATGCGGCGATTTTTGCGACGCTTTCTGCGGATGTCTTGATAGACACGCACGAAGTTTTCCCAGACAATCCGAAGATTTTGAATGGTGGTATTGCACCAGTTATCAGCTATAATTTAGCTGAAAGGTCTGCGCAGGATGTGTCGGGCAAAGAGATTAAAGTAAAGCTCCCGAATGTGGAATTGTATCTTTCGGATTCGAGCGAGGTTACGCGTCGCGCGGATGGTTATGGTAAACAGACTGGTTATTTATGGATGCGTTTGCCGAAGGCCGTAGTTAAAACCCTGCGTGAGATGCGCAAAAAAGGCTCGGTGGGTGCAGCTTCGCTTACGCTCGTGAACAAGGTGGCTGGTGTGATTGAAAAACCGTTCCCGAAGGCTGCCAAAAAGATGCGCGAGCATTACGCCGATCAATTGCATAGCATGGGGCTTGATATCCAGGTGGCTATCCCGAAGCATAATCCAGGTGCCGGCTTCAAACGGGCGAAGGAACAGATGGGCGACGAAACGCTTATCTATGCAAATGATGACCATATTGCCGATTGGGTAATGGATTTAATAGATGAAGAAAGGAACAAAGCAGCATGAAAAAGAAATATTGGTTAACGATAATTTTAGGGGTGATGGCGGTGCTTTTGACGGTGTCGCTGCTATTTATTGACAAAAAAGCCGTGGGGCCAAACGGCTCGGAAGTGGGATTTAGTGGGCTTAACACAGCGGTGGCTGGCAGTATAACGCCTAACAAAACTTGGGACAAAATCACCGACGTGTTGATTGCGGGGATTTTGGTGGCTGGTGCGGCGTTTGCCGTGATGGGCCTTGTGCAATGGATTAAGCGCAAAAGTTTCAAAAAAGTTGACTGGAATATCAAGATGCTCGGCGTGGTGTATGTGGTGTTGGCGCTATTTTATGTACTGTTTGAAAAAGTGTTTGTTGTAAACTACCGGCCAATTCTTGTGAACGAAGCGCTTGAGGCTTCGTTCCCTTCTACCCACACTTTGATTGCGGTGACGGTGGCCCTCACGGTAGTGATGATTTTGAAGGATTACATCAAGAACACGAAGGTGCGCGTGGCTTTGACTTGCGGGTTGGTGCTGCTAGCTCTTGTCACCGCGACTGGTCGTATTTTGGCTGGCATGCACTGGACGACGGACGTTTTGGGTGGTTTACTCTATGGCGCAACGCTAGTTTCGCTGTATACTAATCTTAGAAAGGAGAAAAATGAGTAGCATATTTAGCAAAATTATTGCAGGTGAAATCCCTTGCTACAAAATTTATGAAGACGACAAGGCGTTTGCTTTTCTAGATATTCGTCCAGAGACTAAGGGGCACACTTTGGTGGTGCCAAAGGCCGAGGTAGATAAGATTTATGATCTGAATGACGAAGATTATATTGGCTTGATGCTTGCGGCTAAAAAGGTAGCGCGCCACATGGAAGACGTGTTCGGGGCTAGGACCTTGCTTAAAGTAGTGGGTACGGAAGTGCCACACGCACACATTCATTTGGAGCCGCTCGACGAGTCATGGTACTATGGGCGCACCTTGGAGCTTTCTGAGGCTGAGATGAAGGAAATCCAAGAGAAACTGGCGTTTTAAGTGGTATAATAAAAGCATGAAATTTGCAAGTAGTTACGAACCGGGGGAATTTGAATCAGATATTTA
>CAMZAW010000026.1 GCA_947304335.1 uncultured Candidatus Saccharibacteria bacterium
AGGCCCGGCACGCTGCCGTCTTTATATGGGTCTATCACGAGCGCATCGCCCAGCTTAAAACAGGCGTGGCCAAGGTATTCTATCTTCATTTTTTCCTCCATTTACATATATTATACCGCACCAAATAATTTCGTGAAAAGCGGCTCTAGGAACCGCTGCCTAAGTAAGAAAAGTAAGGGCTTAAGAAGGAGTTCAAGCTTCAGCCGAGTTTTGTTACCAATTCATTAACCAAAATCTCGCAAGTTTGCTTACGCCCCGGCACCTAGAATGCCCGAGTGGATTGTGTAATGTGCGCCAACCTGCCCCATTGATATATCGCCGCCCCGCTTTTTACAACCCCCCTCACTTTGCTTAAGCCTAGGCGGTTTGACCGGGTTGACTTTTTAAGCCTAGGCGGTATCGCATGCCCGGCCATTTTCGCACAAAAAATTGCGCAATTTAGCGCAAGTGTGATATATTTACATTAATGGTAGGCTCTAGGGACCTACCGAGTTGTAGTATGACAAACGTTAGTCTTCTAGGCTAACGTTTATCTTTTTGTATTTAGGTTTGATTCTGAAGATAAAGTAAAACTCTATTTCCATCCTCCGACTCCTTTCTTTTTGTTTTTGACAAAAGTACTGGGGGTCTCAGCCCGGCTACCTAGAATTGCCACGAATGTACCCCCCTGACGTCCGAGGGTCCATTGACTCGCAAATACAAAGTTCCTCCAACCCAAGCCAAAGTTATCATCCGGGGCCGCAATTTACAACCCCCCTCACTTTTCATAAGCCTAGGCACTTTGGCTGGGTTGACTTTTTAAGCCTAGACGGTATTACCAAATCTGGAAAATACGATAGAGTTTTAGCTTCAAAGCATGTTTTCTTTTGTATTTCCTGAGCTGATCGTACATGTCTGGCGGCAAATCTCGTTTCTCACCGTTACAATCCTTATGGGCAAGCTGGCAGTTTTCTATTACATTTTGCCCACCTTTCGCAACTGGTACAATGTGATCTACGGTAAGATTATCAAAATCCTTGATTCTCTTGCCACAAATCGCACACCTTTTGCCGTTTTCCCAAAGTAATCGAAGTTTAATCTTTGTCAAATTTCTAGATGTTTTAGTTACCATGTCTACCTCCGTTTTTAGTTTTAATATTGTTCTACACCCGGAAGAGCATCCTACATACATCCTACAGAATATTTATAAACTACTCCCCTTCCCCAAATTCCTGAATCAAATTTAACAATTTTTTCATTTCTTTTTCTGTGTTTCTTTTGTTCCGCAGCGTCCTATAGAAGGCTGGGAGGACGGCGGCGATGCGGTCGTCGTGCTGGAGGTCTTCGGGAAGTTCGTTTTTGGCGACGGCGGCGAGGTCTGTGAATTCTTGCCACTCGCTGGTGCCGGGAGCCATCCCTAGACTCAGGCCTAGTTTTGTTAGTTTTTCGCTGTCTTTTGGAGGCATCGTCACGCCGTTCTCAAGCCTAGAGATATATGCTATGTCAAACCCACTTTGCTTCGCGAATTGCCTAACCGTGCCGATTGCCATGCGTTTTTGCCTAAACAATTCATTGAATTTCATAGCGCTCCTTTATTAATTTACTACCTTAATGGTAGCACTGTTGTATTATTTTGTCAACACTTTAACACAAGCAAAATAAAAGGGCCGGCCCCGCCTAGGCGGAATGCTCGCGGAGTACTTCCCTGGCCTCGGCCACGGAGTGGGTTTCCATCAGGCGGGCGCGGAGGTCTGAGGCGCCGGGGAAATTGTTGATATAAATCTTGTAATAATGTTTCAGCGGCTCGTACGGCAGGCCGTGCAGGTTCATTTGCTCCTCGTACAAATCCAGGTGCAGATTCAAAAGCTCCATCAGCTCATCGCGCGTCGCGACATGGTCCGTAAAGCAAAACGGATTTGCAAAAACGCCGCGGCCGATCATAAAGCCGTCGATCTCCGGGTACTGCGCATGCAAAGCCAAAGCGGCGGCGCGATCCTTGATATCGCCATTAATGATCAGCTTGGTCTCGGGCGAAAGCTCGGCGCGCATCTTCAAAATCTCCGGAATCAGCTCGTAGTGGGCGGCCACCTTGGACATTTCCTTGCGGGTGCGCAGGTGCACGGTAAGGGCGGCCGGGTGATCAGCGAGCAATGTCGGGAGCCAGGTTTTGTATTCATCTACATAAGTAAAACCCAGGCGAGTTTTGATCGAGACCGGCAGGTTGGTGGCAGACTTGACCTTGCGGTAGCAGTCCACGGCCAGTTCCGGCGTCTTAATCATGGCGGCGCCACCGCCAGCCTTGTTGACATGCTTGTCTGGGCAGCCAAAGTTAAGGTCTACCCCGGCAAAACCCAAGGATTCCAGCGCGTGAGAAAGTTCCGAAAAATGGTCCGGATTTTTGCCCCAAATTTGGGCGATAATCGGCTTGTCCGACTCTGTTATCGTGAGGCGCTCCAGCGCGTTATGACGGCCTTTTTCGGAGGCGTAGCTAGAAACATTGGTGAATTCGGTATAAAAAAGGTCCGGACGACCGGCACGCGAAATCACCTGGCGAAACGCCAAGTCTGTGACGCCTTCCATCGGCGCCAAAATCAAAAACGGCTTTTCTAGCTCTTGCCAAATATTCATTTTTATATTATAACACAAAACCAACAAAAAGTCCGCCAGGCAAAGCGAGGCGGACTGAAAGCGCCTAGAACTTCTTCCAGCTTTTCCGTGGGCCGAAGTGCGGTTTTACAACCGAGAAGTTAATTGCGTTCTTTTGGAAGCTTCTAACCGTCCAGCGCAAAACGATGACCGAAGCGATACCGAGTTCGATAATACCCAGCACTAGCTCGTATGGTGGCAAGTTGCCAAAGGCGTTTCGCATCATCAAGGCGATTGGCGACGACAACGGGAAGTACGACAAGATGTAGGTCACAATGTTTGGCTCACCAGCGATAAAGTTATTCATAAAGATTAGCGGCAACACGACACCCACCATCACGATGCCGATATATTGCGAAGCATCGCGCGCGGTTGGCATGAGAGAACCAACGAGCGTACAGGCGCCAGCAAACATGAAATAAGATACGAGAAGCAAGGCAAAGTTGCCAAGAATGCGCACCGGGTCCCAGTCGATCTGAGCTAGGATGCCAGAAATTGCTGGGTTGTCGCGATAAATAATCAGCGCCGCAACGGCCGGGACAATAAACACCACCATCTGCAAAAAGCCGAGCGCAATTAGGCTTAAGATTTTGCCGATCACGAGGTTTTTGGCCGAAACTGACGTCAAAATCATCTCTGAAATGCGGTTTTCCTTCTCCTCGACGAGCGCCATAGTGAGACGGTTGCCAAACACACAAATCAAAATATAAAAGATGGCAAGTATCGCAATTGGAACAATTGCCTGGCCAAGCACGCTGGTTTGGTTACCATTTTCGTCTAGATCGATGGTTTCGTATTCTACGGCGTTTTCAACCAAGACAATGTCTTCGGGCGACAACTTAGAATAGACGCTAGATTTTAGAATCTGCCCAATCAAAAACGAATTGGTATTAAATAGCCCAGTATCTGCGGCGCGGTCGTAAATCGTAATCTTGTGGCTAGTAGCAAAGTCGTCGGCGACGTGGTAGTAAATGTCTAGCTCGCCATTTTTGACTTGCTCGCGGCCGGCATCTTCGTCCGCTACAGAGATCAGTTCTGCCGGGGCCTCTTTAACAAGCCCAACACTATCCGTGATGCCGATTTTTTTGTCGCCAAGTTCTGGTGATGTTAGATAATCCTCAATACCGACACTATTTAGCGTTGAAAGCCCAATCGCGGCAAAAATACCAAGCGGAAACAAAAGAAGCGAAATCCAAAAAGTCGGTTTTTTGAGTTGGCGAATCGCCTCAAATTTAAATACTATACCAACTTTACTCATCTACACCTCCATAAACTTCTACGAAAATTTCGTCGAACGATTTGCCGCCGAATTTTTTCTTAATATCTTTAATAGTGCCATAGGCATAGGCCTTGCCGTCTTTCAAGAGGATTGCGCGGTCGCAAAGGCGTTCAACTTCATCCATGTAGTGCGTAATCATGATGATGGTGGCGCCTTTTTTGTGCGCTTCGTCGATGATATTCATGAGGAGCTTGCGGTTAACCGGGTCAAAACCTTTGGTTGGCTCGTCGAGAATCAAAAGCTCTGGATTATTCATGATACAAATGCCCAGCTGGACTTTTTGCTGCTGGCCGGTAGAGAGCTTTTCGGTTTTTTCGTTAAGCTTGTCGCCCAGGCCTACGCGTTCGAGATAATTAGCACTCCACTCGCGTGGATTTTTAAGGCCTTTTAGCTCGCCAAAGTAGACCATCGTGTCGATCACGGTTTCTTTTTTATAGAGACCGCGCTCTTCTGGTAGATAGCCCACGATTACGTCGGCGTTGGCGTCGAACGGTTTGCCGTTAATTAATAGCTCACCCGCAGTTGGGGTGTACAAATTAAGTAGGGCGCGGATAGTGGTGGTTTTGCCTGAGCCATTAGAGCCCAGCAAGCCAAAAATCTCGCCTTTTTTAACCTCAAAACTGAGGTCACGAATGACGGTTTTGTTGTTGAAGGTCATTCGGAAATTTTTAACTTCAATCATTGCACTCATAGTTATTATTATAGCACAGCTTCTGGGGCCGCTACTCCTTGACCAGGCAACAAAAAAAAGAAGCTTCCGCGGTAGGTACATACTGCGCCGTGCGGACGCTTCGATGCTTTTATACTATCAAATTACCTCATTAACGTCAACCGCAACGCCGCGTTTATTGATAAGGGTTAAGCCTAGGCGGAATAGACACGGTGAACAAAAAGAGCCCCGGAGGGCTCTAAATGCGACTATCTTGCTACGCAGCGAATGCTTCCACCCTCGGCTCCGGTAATGCCGGCGGTGCCAGAGTAGTCGTCTGATATAGTAACGCCAAAGGTGCTAAACGAACCGTTATCCGTAGCAGGACCAATGTAAGCAGTATCGAGCCAGCCATTGACGGCAATTCTGCGATTACTCACATAGAAACTGCGAGTATAGTTGAACGGTTCATCGTATAACGCATTATTACTGCTCGTCCCCGCTTCAATATTATATTTTCGCTTTAATGCACTCCAATCCCCCGAATTATACGCAATTGGTAATTTCCAACCTTTAGGACAAATCGACTTTCCATATTCAGCGAAATCTACGTTTGCTGTTTTAACGGAATAGTATCCGCCATAGGTATCATCAACATAAACGGCGCTTACGTCTGAGTTGCCAGCGAATGCAGTTATATCGCTTTTTGGCAGAGTAAAGTCGCTAGAAACATCCGAATCGTCCGGAGTAAGAGTCATCGTAGAATCAGTGTCGCCGATAGCTAGGTTCTCAGTCATCCAACATTTGCCATCAGCAAGTTTAGTAACTTGGTAAGACTTACCGTCGCGATTATCGATCAACTCCCTACGAGGAATATAACTTTTATTCCCTACATTTTCACCAGTGGTATCAAATTGCGATGCATTAGTGTTTGGCGTAGTGGCGGTAGCGCAGATATCCGCAGTCATTTGTTGCATTTCAGTGATATTGTAGAATGTTGGCGTTATCCAATGAGCGTAGAGTGTATGGGCATTGCTTGAGACAAAAGTATCATTGTCATTAACCCGATCGCCACCTTCGGCTGCAGTATACCAGCCAGCAAAGATTTTACCTTCTGGCGCGGTAGTTACGGTTGGCAAAGTGTCATAATTCATGGCGGATACAGCATATTCGCGAGCTGTCTCAGAAGCAGCGCCTTCGCCCGCATTAAAGGAGACTGTGAGCTTGCGGCCGATTCTGAATGCTGAGTAAGTAGCGACGCTACTATTAGCGCCAGGAGTTGTCGAAATCATATGTCCCACATCACTCTTAATACCCAAAGGAATATTATCTCTACTCAGAAGTGCGGAACGCAACCACCAGTCATAACTCCATCCTCCGCCGCCCTCGCGGTTCCGGTATGGTTTATGCTCAGACACGCCGTAAAAGTCGTATGTTCTCGTAAGGTCTTCTTTGTCATCAAATGCCGAGTTCGGTGCCCCCAATTCTTTTCCGGTATGAAGATAAATCTTATTCTTATTAGTATCTGATGCCGTAATGTCAGGAGAGACTCCATTTTGGTTGGCGCCCGAGACAATCGGATATGTTGGAATTATTACACTTCGTAACTCTTCCGGCATTTTACCATACAAATCCTCACCGTTAAGCCTTGTTGCTAATGTGGCATTAGCCCACCCACCATTAGTACTATTGGTAGAATTCCATTGCCAGATTCCAACATAGTTAGTAAACTCAATAACCGTACCACAAGCCGTTTGCGAGAAACCTGGCGTTGAACATTCTTCTGGTGTAGACGTATTAATTAATCTCAAACCATATGTTTCTTTTTTGCTGTCATCATCAAGATCCATCTGTATTTCTTTTTCGCAAACATCCGTTGCATCGTAATAGGTCGAATCGCTTTCGAGGTTCGTGACGATAGTATTCCACGAGTCCGTAGCGAAGGTGCGACAGCGATAGAGCCACTTGGCGTAAAGGTCAGTATCCCCGACAAAACCAGCAGTGCTAGCTTGGTCGGCATAGTCAATTGCGGTGCTTTCGTTGCCCATAACCTTACCCTGTGGCTCAGTAGTCCAACCAAGGAAGCGGTAATGATCGACGCTGTATTGGTTAGCGTCAAGATTATTTTGTTCGCCGACGGTAATGGTTTGTTGTGCCATCGTATCGTTGACGCCATCGAAGTTCGAGTGGAAAGTAATAGTCACATCCATTGGTTCCCAGTGGGCATAGAGCTCGAGCGGAGTTTTGGACTCGGCGAGGTCGGTCATGATTTGTTCGTCATTATAGTCGTTGCCGTCAGCATCTTTCCATCCGGCAAACTCATAGCCGCTACGAGTGAAGGCGTTCTTCTTGAGCGAGTCGCCCGCCTTGAGGTATTCGCTCGTCATGGCGCCGTATGGAGTAGCATTATCTGCGCCGTTGCCATTGTAGCGGATGTAGCGAGCGCCCTTCATAGTGAAGTAGCCCGGCTCACTATTGTCTGGATCATCAATGCGAGCTTTTTCCATTGAGCTGGCATCCCATGCAGTGCCGGCGCCACCAACGATTGCGCGAGTATGGTCGAAGATATTATTCTGAGTTCCAGTGAGCGCCGTCGTAACGAATTTATCGCTCACATAGACCGTCTTTAGAGCCATTGGCGTGCTAGCATATGAAGCCGAGAACATGCCACTCATATTCTTCACCTTGGCAGTATCAAAGCTACTGAGATCGAGCACGGTCTGAGAACGCATATCGCTAAACATGTGATTCATATTGGTGACATTTTCGGTATTGAAATTATCGAAATTAATAACCGTGCCACTTGTACCGGTATAGCTAAACATGTATTCCATTACTGGACCTTGATCATTCGTCCAGCCAGATACATTAATGCTCTGAACCTTAGACATACCCAGGAACATCATATACATCGTAGTCGCACTACTTGTATCGAAGTTGCTTACATCTAGGTTAGTTAAATTTGCTTGACCATAGAACATGGCCTGGAAGTTCCGCACTTTGCCGGTCTTAAAGTTGCTTAGGTCGAGGCTCGTTAGCTTAGGGGTTCCCTTAAATGCCTCGAACATGCCGCCCATACTTTCGACATTGTCGGTGTCTAAGCCGGAAACGTCCAAAGAAGTGATATTCAAGGTATCCTGGAACATGTTAGCCATATTAGTTACGTTTAATGTGTTTGGATTACCGAGCGTGATGCTGGAAGCCTTCGTATTCTCAAACATCGATTGCATCGTCTTGACATTAACGGTATTGAAGTTACTAATATCAATTGAAGTTGCCCCAGTATCCCTGAACATGAAAGACATGTTATTTACATTTGCCGTATTTAGAACTGCAGTATTAATACTCGTTAATGCAGGAGTGTTATAAAACATAGCCATCATGTTTTGGACATTTGCCGTATTGAATTCTGAAATATCCAAGCTCGTGAGGCTAGTGCAGCCATTGAAGAGGTAGCTCATATTGACCGCTGTGCTAGACTCTAGACCATCAAGATCGATAGTCGTGAGAGTCGTCATGCTCTGGAACATAGTGTTTGAATTGCGGTTGAAGTTAGGGCGCTCAGCTTCACTCCACCAGTAAATATTGTCGCCATCTACCCAGGCCCAAACTGGGAAGTTAGAATCCGCCAAGGCGATATCTACTTTACTGTCTAGCGTATCGAAGTCTGGGAGGTTTTCGCCGTCGTATTTCTTGAAGGTAGTAGGAGCATCGGCGAGGCCTTTTAGTGCCGTCCTCACATTAGCGCCAGTATTGAGCGTTGCAGTGCGTTCTTTCCACTGCGCGTAGAGATCAACTGTGGCACCATCCGTTGCGGTAAGGTTTTTAATGCTTGCTTTGTCTTCATATGGAGTTCCCGTGCCATCTTCCGCCGAATTCCAGCCCATAAACTTGTAGTGCGCAAGCTCAAAGCCATTCTGCGTTAGAGTCCTAGTGTCATCATAGGCAATATTCGTCATCGAGTTCGTATTGCCAGTAACATCGTCATGATTTTGATGGAAAACGACATTATAATGAATCGGGTCCCATTGCGCATAAAGCGTAATGATCGCGTTGTCCGTAGTAGTGAGATTATGGAATTCTTGCGCATCCGTGAGACCAAAATTGCGACCATCAATCTCGGTATTCCAGCCGCCAAAATTGTAGCCCGTGCGCGTGAAGGCGTTGGCAGTGAGAATATAATCGTGGTCATACTCGAGGTTAGCCA
>CAMZAW010000027.1 GCA_947304335.1 uncultured Candidatus Saccharibacteria bacterium
ATTTTGCGCATAATATATGTAATTACAAGTGCGATGAGGTTTACTATGACGACGGTGGCGCCGGTGGGCGAAGTGATGAGGTAGGAGGCCGCTAGGCCGAGCGCGAAGTTGACCACCGAAATCAAAACCGCGTACATCACTACGCGTCCGAAGGATTTGGAAAATTGCATCGCGATGAGGGTTGGGAAAATAATCAGGCTCGAAATCAGCAGTGCGCCGAGGAGCCGCATGCCGATCACCACCACAAGCGAGCAAATTATTGCAAAAATCACATCGTAAACATTGGTTTTGATGCCGATAGCCTTTGCGAAATCTTCGTCGAAAGTAATCGCAAAAATACGATTGTGCGCAAAAACGTAAAGCAAAACCACGACCGCTGTTAGTCCTAAACTTAGCCAAACGTCGCTCCAGCCGATGGAAAGTACGCTGCCGAAAAGGTAGCTATTTAAATCAATATTGACGCCTTTTGTCAGTGAGATTGCCATTGTGCCGATGGCTAGGCTTGAGGCGGAAAGTAGCGCGATGGCGGCGTCGCCGTTGATTTTTTTGTTGCCACTTAATTTTAGAACGAAAAACGATGCAATGATGACGACTGGTATGGCGAACCAAATTGGCGTAAAATTTAATACCGTTGCAATGGCAAAAGCGCCGAACGCCGTGTGCGAAAGGCCGTCGCCGATCATGGAATTTTTACGGAGGACTAGCGATACGCCCGTGAGCGCCGCGCAAATTGAAATGAGAATCCCCGCGATTAGCGCACGTTGCATAAACGAATATGAAAGCATTTCAAAAAGCCAATTCATTTGTACCTCCTGAGATATTCGGTGGTGGTTTCGCAGTCTACTTTGGATTCTTTGATGCTGATGATTTTGTTACCAATCAAATCTTCTGCGTCTAGGTCGTGCGTAATCATGATAATCGTGAGGCCGGATTGATTGAGATTTTTGAGGGCTTTGTAAAATTCTTGGCGAGATTTGTAATCCAAGTTATTAGAAGGTTCGTCGAGGATTAAAATTTTAGAAGTGGCGGCGAGGGCTCGGGCCAATAAAACTTTTTGTTTTTGGCCGCCTGAGAGGTTTGAAAAACTGGTGTTTTTTAATTTGGAGATGTTGAGATTTTTGAGGGCTTCTTCGGCTTTGGCTTTGTCTTTTTTGCGATAAAAAGCTTTGATGCCGAGATGGCCTAGTGTACCAGACAAGACGATTTCAAAAACTGTGGCAGGGAAGTTTGAATCTACTTTGGTGTCTTGTGGCAAAAAGCCGATTGAGTTTCGTTTGATGTTGTTTCCGAATGAGATTTTGCCAGTGCGAGGTTTGAGAAGGCCGAGGATGGCTTTTATAAGGGTGCTTTTGCCAGAGCCGTTGGCACCGACGACGCAAACAAAATCTTGCTCGTTGATCGTGAAGTCGGCTGAGTTAATGACTTTGCTTTGGCCGTAGCTAAGGGAGAGATTTTTGGCGGTGATGAGGGGAGGCATTATTTTAGCGCCTCCTTGAGTACGTCGATATTGGCTTCCATGATGTCAGCATAGGTTAGGCCACTCTCGAAATCCTCTTTAGAGATGTTATGCGCGGCGTTCAAAGTTAGGACTTTGGCGCCGGTCTCTTCTGCGATGGTTTTTGCTAGTTTGTCGGATGTTAGCTCGATTTTGAGAATGGTTTTGATGCCGTCTGTTTTTACTTTGTCAATCAGAAAGGCGATTGTTTGACTGCTGGCTTCGGTTTGTTCGGAGCAGCCAGGGAAAGCGGCGTAGTAGCCGAGGCCGTATTCGTCTACGAAGTAGCGGAACGGGAAGCGGTCGCCAAAAATCAATTCTTTTTTGGGGCTGCTCGATACGACGTCGCGGATTTTTTGGTCGATTGCTAGTAGGCGGGAAGTGTAGCTATCTGCATTTTGGGTATAGGTGGATTTGTTTTCGGGATGGATGGCGGAGAGTTTGGCCTTAATTCCGTTTACGAGTTGGATTGCATTTAGAGGGCTTGTCCAGATGTGCTCGTCGTATTCCTCGTGCTCTTCTTCGCTGTGCTCATGCTCATGCTCGTGCTCTTCCATGCCTTCGGAGAGTTCTTCTTCTTTGACTTCGACTAGATCCATGAGGCGCAAAGTTTTTTCTGCGGGGATTTCGTTGCCTTCTAGGAGATTTTCAATCCACTCGTCGGATTCGCCGCCGACGTAGATGAAAAGGTCGGCGTTTTTGATGTTGATGATATCTTCTGGCGTGGGCTCAAAATCGTGGGCTTCGGCGCCGGGCTTTAAAAGCATCGAGATCTCGGATTTGTCGCCGGTGACGGCGCGGGCAAAATCGTAGCCAATGAAATTTGATGAAATGATGCGGGCGGAATTTTTGTTGTTGGCGATTTTAGTGATCGCAAAAATGCTGGCGCCTAGGATGAGGGCGATGACGGTGATGCTGCTGAGGGTTTTTAGAACTTTATTTTTCATGTTTTCCTTTCGTATTATGCTTTGCAATTTTCGCAGATTCCGCGGATAGTGATGTCGGCCTGGTTTATTTTGAAATGATGTTTTCTCATGAAGTGCCTAGAGAGGGAATTGAGCTTGCCGCAATCTACGTGTGTGAGTTTGCCGCAGGATTCGCATTTTAAAAGGCAGTGGCCGGTGTGGTCGCACTCTTCTACGACGTGGTAGCGGAGCGTGCCGTCGCTGCTGGTGCTTTTAGAGAGAACGTGGCTGTCTACTAGACTGTTGACGGTGCGATAGACGGTGGTGAGACCGAGGGTTTGGTCTTTTTTGCTGAGTTTAGAAAAAAGCTCTTTGATGGTGAACTCGGTTTTGTATTTTTTGATTTCGCGTTCGATGAGCTCTTTTTGCTTGGTTTTGTATGGGTCGCGCATGATTTGAATGATTACTCCGATTTTAGGGTTGCCGTAAGTTTATTTCGGCACTATTTTTAATTTGAAAATGATTTTCATTTTCAATTATACGTGTTTGGTGGGGAAAGTCAATGGGGGCGAGGGCGCAACTTTGCGTTTAAAAAATTGGTGTATGTATTTCTATGCTATACCTTTATCCTGATTCCTACTACGCCGTATTTTGCCTGGGCTTCTGGTGGGTAAAATTCGCCGAGGGTGGTGAGGAGTTCGGGTTTGGTCATTGAGGCGTCTGCGAGGATTTTGATATCAAAATCCTCAAACAAGGCGGGGAAAGAATTGTATCTTAACAAGCCGATGACTTTGGCCTGGAGGTTTTCGCTGCCATTTGAAAATTCAATCGTGTCGCCAAGCTGGATTTGTTGGCGCTTTTCGTCAAAAAGTCGAAGCTCGATGCGTTTGGTGCCGTGCTTGATAAAATCGAAAAACTTTGGTTGCAAATTCATTTGGTGGATAGCCATAAGATAATTATAGCAGATGCTGGCTTTGGCAGGGCAGGAAAAAGCCCCCTTACCTAGGGTAGGGGGCAATAGTGATTTTGGTGATTTTTTTGGTCTCCGTAGACCTTTCGACGGTTACGATGACCTTTTTTGTGCCCTTGATGCGACCAAATTCACTGAATTCGCAGTCGCCGTATTCGACGACTTGTTTGGGCCAGACGTTGACGCCGATTTTGCTGTTTTTACAGATAATCCCTGTTTGGTCCACGAGCCCCTTATCGGCGATATAGATATCTCCTGCAGGGATTATGAACTCGGTCGACGTCGTCGCCGGCTCAGGTGTGGTGTCGCGAACCAGTAGGAACACAGACACCACCACCAAAATGGCAATTACTGCGCACGAAGCAATCAGTGCGATCTTAACGTTACGGTTGTCGTTGTCGTTGAGTGTTTTCACCATATTAAATCACTCCTTTCTTAAGGTGCAAGTACATACAGATATACAGGCTACAAAAACAAAAGTTCTTCTAAGTATATTATAACACATTTTTGTAAAAATGTGAAGTTTTTTTAAAGCAAGGAAAAGCCCCTTTACGCCTACGGTAAAGGGGCGCTGGAAGGTAACATGGATGATGCCACTGAGACTAACGCCATTATGGTGGCTAATGCGAAAAAGGTTATCGCGATCTTGTTGTTGCGCTTGATGTTGTCGCGCTTGATGTTGTCGCGCTTGATGTTGTCGCTGGGTTTAATAAACACAAGCCCGACGGCCGCCAAGATGACGGCTATAATAAGCATGATAAAGCTCATCATGAAATCACTTCCTTTCAAAATACGTGTACAGAGTTTTCTGCACAAGGTGTACATAAGGTGCTGTAAGTATATTATAACATATTTTTGCAAAAAATGGGGGTTTGTGCTAGAATATGGAAAGTGGGGCCGAGGTTCTTGAGGGCCCTAGTTTTTTACACCACGAAAGGAGACATGCGCATGATTGGAATGAATATGACTGATGCGGAGAGGATTATTTGGAGCGCCGATGTGGATTGGCCGCAGCTGAAGGAGGTCGTCGATTGCGGCGCATTGCCGAAGGGTACTGGGATTAAACTCGGTCGTCGTTTTTTCGAGGAAGATGGTCATAAAAAGAAGGCCATCACTTACTGTCAGGATGCTGGCTATCCGGTTTTTGCAGATGTAAAGCTTGACGAGATACCGGATAATGTAATTGACATCGCGAAGATGTACTTGAAGTATAAGCCGTGGATGATCAACGTTATGGCTGGGGCTTGTAGTACTAGGGCTGTTGATGCTGAAAACCCCAAGAAGAACGACGCTTTGAAGCGTTTTGCTGATGCCTGCAACGAAGTGGGTACGAAGAGCTGTGCTGTGACGGTATTGACGAGTAAATCCGAGGACACGTGCATTTGGGAGTTTGGCCAGAAGTCGGTGGAGCAGGTTTTGAAGTATGTAAGGCTGATGACGATGTGCGGAATGACGGACATCGTGTGCTCGCCGTTAGAGGCGGCTGCGATCAGGAAGAATCCTGAGTTCGACAAGCTTGCTATCAATACTCCGGGCGTAAGGTTGCCGGATACTTCGGCGAACGACCAGCAGCGCATCCTGACGCCGGCTTTGGCGCTTAAAAATGGCGCGGACCGTTTGGTAATTGGGCGCAATCTGACTGAGGGCGAAGGCGATATCGCTGAGCGCATCAAGAGGAATTATGCGAGGATCATGGAAAATATCGAAGCTGAAGCTGCTGCAACGTCGGCTGCTCAGGCACCTAAGGTGCAGCCTGACCCGCGAGATTAAAGCGCGGTCTGTGCTGAAATTTGGTTGGACCTACGTGGTTAAATGCAGATACCCCCGACAGGATTGTCGGGGGTATTGAATTTTTTTGGGGTTTTAGGCTTCGTTTTTGGGCGTGGACGCTTCGTCTGTGACAATCAGGAGTATCATACGGATTGTCATTATTAAGGCTCCGATTGCATAAAATCCAAGCCACCAGAGCAAAGGGTTGTAGACTCCGCCGTCCCCATATTTACTGCCAATGAAGAATTCGCCATTGAACAGGACTATGGTAGGCCAAGCGACATTAGCTATTCCTACAATCGTTTTCCAAATGTAGAAACCGATTTCGCGGTTAGCTATGTTGTCGCTGTCGTACACTAGTAGTATTGAGCACACTGCCATAACTACAGCAGTGGCGACCGTTCTTGCCGATATTCCTTCCCAGCCAGCGAAGGCGCCGACGAGGATGTAGAGCCCGAGGAATACATATGTTGTACCTATTAGGCTCCAAACGTATTTAATGATTTTGATGAGGCTATTGTCCCCATCGTTCAAGATAAAGGATCTTATTTTCTTCTTCATAAAATCCCTCCTTTCTAAAGTAAAGAACTGATTGTGGGATATTTTTAGAAAAATATCCCAAGTTGCAACCCCATATCTTTATTATAGCACACTTTCCCCAAAATGTCAATGCTTAACAGGGGTGGAGCAATGAGATGAACAATAAAATAGGTGTCAAGGCATGAAAAAGCCAGAGGTGGAAGCCTCTGGCCTAGTAGTGGTTTTATTACTTTTAGTTTTAGATTCTTTGCTCCGTGAGGAGCTTATCAAAATTGCCTTTGAAAAACTTTGGTGCAAGTTTTTCGATTTTGGCTCCGCGATCCATCAACTCTTCTCTGTAACGAGAGACATATGACGGCTTGAGTACCGATATGATATCGTCGATCTTCGCACCATGGTCTAAGAGTGTGTCAAGATTTTCGATGATATCGTCGTCGTCAAGATTCTTCAAAAGCTTTTCGATCTTGGCGCCATAGTTCAGCAGAAGGTCGAGGAGGAGAAGAGTCTTTTTGGAGTCGATCAGCTTTACGATAAGACTGATTTTGGCTCCGTGTCTTAACAGCTCTTCGGTGCAGTCCGGTCCTATTCCGTCGGGAAAGAGGGCTTCTGTGAGCTGATCGATGTCTACCTCGATACCGTGTTTTTTCAGGTTATCAAGGTTATTAACGATGACCCACGACAGATCTGCAGTAATCTGCCCAAGACTAAGCCCTGTCAAGTATGATGCGCAGCGGACTTCGGCAGCATCGTGCTGAATTTGACTAGTGAGATGGTGTTTCACATCGTCGATTTTCGCGCCATGTGCCGTTATCAATTCGATATTCTCGATGATGCCTATTGCGTCGAGATACGGTAGGAGCTTGTCAATCTTGCCGCCGTACTCTTCTTTCAACCAAGTATTAAGGTTTTTACTGACCGTGTTTGGACGAACCTTTTTGGCCAGTAAATTAACGTCGGCTTTGAGCTCCAAAAAGAATTGCAGATGCGATTCAACGAGCTCACCATCTTTGATGGCTTCAACGATATCATTAACACTGACACCGTTTTTGACAAGAACTTCCACATTTTTACAGAGATTCTTCATAATCTTACCCCCTTATTGTATGATGTTAAGTTGCAGATAAAACCACTATCTTTATTATAGCACACTTTCCCCAAAATGTCAATGCTTAACAGGGGTGGAGCAGAAAACTAGAGGGTAATCTTGCAGACAGCAAGTTTAATAGAGGGTTTTGTCCATTTTGCTATATTCGTCAAAGAGTGCGAGGCAGAGGTCGCGGTCTCGTTGCTCCAAAAATCCAGGGGCGAGGCTGGCGCGGCCGCCGAGGAGTTGGTCGAATTTGGCGTCGCGAAAGCCGATTTTGGCGTTGTCTTCGAGGGTGCAGCCATAGTAGACTTTGCTGATGTTGGCCCAGAGGATGGCGGCGAGGCACATCGGGCAAGGCTCGCCAGTGGTGTAGAGCTCGCAACCGGACAAATCGTAGGTTTGGAGCTGTTGCTCGGCCTTTCTGATGGCGTCGATTTCGCCGTGGCAGGTGGAGTCGGTGTTTTTTAAAACGCAGTTGTGGCCAGAGGCGACGATGACGCCGTCTTTTACAACCACCGCGCCGAATGGCCCGCCGTGGCCACCTGCGATGCCAGCTCTTGCCTCGGCGATGGCTTGTTGCATAAATTCTGTTTGATACGTCATTAATATAATTATA
>CAMZAW010000028.1 GCA_947304335.1 uncultured Candidatus Saccharibacteria bacterium
CCAACCTTGGCATCGCGGGCTGGGCGAGCTTGGTCGCGCTTGGCGTAGGCGTCGATATCTTGCACGCCGATTACCTTCCACCAGGTTTTATCAACTAAAATCAATTCAACTTTGTTTGGCTTAGCGCCAGAAAGTCCGTTATGAAGGGAAGTAGCAGTAGAAAGAGTTGCAGTTTTGTTCTCTACCACGCGCACACTGCGACCGTGGCGAGTCAAAATCTTTTTCAGTTTCAAAGCTTCACCCTGAGCTTTACGCGGGGAAGCGTGTTCGGAGTAATCCGAGACCCCTAGCGTAATCTTTCCCTCTGGTAAATTCTGCAAAAATTCCAAAGGCTCAGCATCTAGTTCTTCAGCCAACTTCAAGCTGCCACCGAGTCTGGCGATATCTGGAGTGGAGTCTGCAAAAAAAGTGGCGAGGCCCGGCCTAAACCGATTAACGCGCGAAAAAATCGCCTCAAGTTCGGCAAGGGAAATTTCTGGCTGGCGGCCCAGCACGGCTAGGTATTTCATATCTAAATTATAGCATATATGGTATAATTCACTCATGGCTAAAAAACCATTTAAGTTTTCTTTCCGGACATTTTTGTCCATCGTCACGGTCTTCCTGGTAGCCTACATTATCTACCAAAACTGGCCAGACATCACGGAGGCAGTTTCCCATCTTCCTGAAGCAAACTGTTTTGTTTTGCTTCTCCTCATTCCAGAGCAACTATTTATGTACTATGCCTGTGGTCGCATCTTCTTCTCATATCTCAAAAAATCCAGCAAGGTTAAAAAGTTGTCGATTAAAGAGAGTGCACGTATTTCTCTCGAGCTCAACTTCGTCAATCACGCAGTGCCAGCCGGCGGTTTTGGCGGGCTCGCCTTTTTGTCGTGGCGCCTGCGTCCATACAATGTTACGGCCGGCCAGTCTAGTTTCCTTTACGTTTTTCGCTATGCCATCACCACGGTCTTCAACTATGTGCAGGCACTCATCGCAATTTTGGTTTTGTTCTTCCTGAATTTAATTCCAGACAACGCGCACTGGGTAATCTGGGTTTCCCTCATTATGAACGTGGGCGTCGCGATTGCCCTCGGCCTCATCATTTTTATCGCCAGCGGCAAAAAACGCATTAACTTCTTTAGTAAAATCGCCACCAACTTTGCCAACTGGCTGGTTAGGACTTTTACTTTTGGCCAAAAACGCACCATCATCACCTACGAAAAAATCAATCATTATTTGATGGACATTCACGAAAGCGTTGTAATTGCGCGCCGTGATAAAAAGAATCTCCGCCGCCCGGTTTTCTGGGGAATTATTTACAGCTTTTGTGAAATCACCACTTATTGGATTGTAGCTATTTCACTTGGTCGTCCGGAGCTTTTGCCATACATCATGGTGGGCGAAGCCATCGGCTCGGTCTTTGATGGTATCGTGCCTTACGGCCTTTATGAACTCGGTATGACCGGCGTAATGGTTGCACTCGGTATCGATTTTGGCACCGCCACCATCGTCACCATTATGACTCGCGTCGCCACTTTGCTTTTCACCATCGCCACCGGCTACTGGCCATACAACAAAACCATCATGCAGGCAGGAAAAGACGATGTTACCAGTGGGGAGTAAATTGCCACTTTCAGAAACGCCAATTCCAGGCGAGGCGCCAACTTTTCGCCCCTCCGAATTAATCGCGGTTGTTAACCAAACTTTGGAATATGCTTTTGAAAGCGTGCTTCTGGTTGGCGAAGTTGCTAGTTTCAAAACCAACCAAGGCAAATGGGTTTTCTTTGATTTGAAAGATGAAGAATCTTCAGTGCCATGTTTCATGTCTGTTTACCAACTTAAAGTTCCGCTTGAAGATGGCATGAAAATTGTGGTGCGGGGCGTGCCAAAAATTACCAAATGGGGCAAGTTTTCGTTTACCGTGCAAACCGTGCAGCCAGTAGGCGAGGGAAGCATCAAAAAAGCATTCGAGCTATTAAAACGCAAACTCGCGGACGAAGGTTTGTTTGATGAAAGTCGCAAACGTAAAATCCCAGAAGAACTCGATCATATTGGTGTAATTTCTAGCACCAAGGCCGCAGGCTACGCAGACTTTATTAAGATTTTGAATGCGCGCTGGGGCGGTATCAAAATTGATGTTGCGCACACGCAGGTGCAGGGCATCGACGCGCCAGAACAAATCATTCGCGCGATTAAATATTTTAACGAACACAGCAACGTGCAAGCAATCGTAATCGTACGCGGTGGTGGCTCGGCCGACGATTTAGCGTGCTTCAACGACGAAGGTTTGGTGCGCGCCATTGCGGCATCCAAGATTCCGATTGTCACCGGCATTGGCCACGAAGTGGACTGTTCCCTCGCCGACCTCGCCGCCGATTTACGCGCCTCAACTCCGTCAAACGCCGCCGAATTAATCAGTAAAGACAAAGCGTCGTACGATTTTTACGTTAGAAATCAAATCGATACACTAGAAAGAATTATTGATAATCGCGCCGATGCTGAAATCCGCCGCATCGCCGAGCAAATGCTACAAGCCCACAAATATCTCAAGCAAAGAATCGAGTATATTTATGGCACACTCTCGCAGCGCATGAAAATTCTCGAAGCCATCAATCCGGAAAAAATTTTGAGCCAAGGCTACGCCATTCTTTCTGGCAAAATCTCGCCGGGCAGTTTGATTGAAATCACTACTAAGGACAAAATCATTAACGCAGAAATTAAGGAGGTTTATGACCGAAAAGCAAACCATCAATCAAAAGATTAAATCACTCGACGAAAAAACCAGCTGGTTTTATTCAGACGATTTTAGCCTGGATGAATCGGCAAAAAAATATAAAGAAGCGATTGATTTAGCCAAAGAAATTCGTACCGATCTTGAAGGCCTCAAGAACGAAGTCGAAATATTGTCAGAAGATTTCACTAAATAGTGATATAATATGCTTATGGATAATAATTCTTATGGGCAACAAGCTGCACCAGTGGCTCCAATTCAGCCATATACGGTGCCGACTACAAAAAATAAGAAAGATTTAATTAAGAACGTTGCGCTTGCCGTGCTTGCGGTCATCGCTATTGCTTTTGGTACTTTGGCGCTTTTGAAAATTTCCGACTACAACAAACTGAGCCAGGATTTTGATACCAAGCTCAGCAAATCCGTCACCGAAAAAGTCGACAGCGAGTTGACAAAAATCGAAGCCGAATACAACACTAAGTATAACCAACCATATAATGAGTTCGTCGGCCCAGAAGATTATGGCCGGGTAACTTTTAAGTACCCAAGAACCTGGAGCGTATATGTTGCATCCGATGTTAATTCAGATAAAAACTACATGGTTTATTTCAATCCAGACAAAGTTTTGCCTACTGGCAAGAAAAATGTCTATGCTCTTACCTTCGAAATCGTAAGCGATTCCTATGAAAACACCACTGCAAAATATAGCAACAGTAAAAACAACATGAGAGCCGAAAGCCTCACCATTAGTGGCAGCCCAGCTATCTATTACACTGGCGTACTTCCTGGCACTACTTTTGAAGGCGCCGTGGTGGTACTCAAAAACCGCGACAAAGCCGTCGTTTTCAAAACCTACGACGCGGCCTTTATCCCAGCCTTTAACGAACTTATTGAGAGTATTACTTTCAACTCCTAATCACTCTGTGCTATAATCAGGGCATGGAACAGGAGGTGAACGGTATTTTGGTGGCAGCCCACGAGCTTAAGGCTCCGCTGTCTGTTTTGCGCCAACTCGCCCTGTCTTTTGATTTCGAAGAACCGGCGCCTTCGCTCGAACATATTCGCTCCGAAATGGTGAGTGTGAGTGAGCGCGCCATTAAACAAGTTAATGACCTCACCAAAATCGCCCGGCTCGAAGACGGTCTGTTTACGATGGAGCCAGTTTCGGTGCGCGCCGTTTGCGACGACGTCACGCGCGAGCTTGATTATCTTTTCCGCTACAACAAACGCGAACTATTTGTGAAATATTCCAATAAAGCCAAACTCGTCACGGCCAACCGCGATTTATTGCACAGCGTAGTTTATAATTTCCTACTTAACGCCATGCATTATTCGGGCGAAGAAACTCGCTCCGAACTTTGCATTAATGATTGCCACGACAAAGTCAAAATTTCCGTGCGCGATTTTGGCCCAGCTTTACCAATGGATGTGTGGCGCGAAATGAAACGCGGCTGGATCAAAAAGCCAACTTCAATTGCGATGCGTCCAGGCAGTTCTGGCCTCGGGCTTTATATTGCTTCTAAATTTTCTCGTTATATGAATGCCAACGTGGGTGCGGTTCGTCACCGCGACGGCACCAGCTTCTTCATCGAGCTGCCGGTCTCAACCCAAGCGAGATTGTTTTAATGATTTTTGTAATCGACGACGATGAAATCATGGCGGAGTGCATCGCGCGCGCCGTCAAAAAAGAAACCAAAGTTTTTTCAAACGCCATCACGGCAATCTCGGCCTTAAACGACGAAGTCCCAGAATTAATTTTTCTTGATATTTTGTTAGACGGGCCGGACGGTTTTACGTTTTTAAATGAGCTCGCATCTTATCAAGACACCGCCAAAATTCCGATCGTGATCGTGACGTCACTCGACGTTTCGAACGTAGATCTTAGCCAATATAACGTGGTGGGAATTTTGTCAAAAGATAATATGACGCCGCAGGAAATCAAAAAATATGTCGACCAAATCTGACACCAGAACACTCGCTTATGTACTGCGCCGCACCAACTACGGTGAGGCTGATCGCATTTTGAATTTACTCACACCCGAAGGCAAAATCTCGGCAATGGCGCGTGGCGTGCGTAAAGAAAAATCTAAGTTAGCAAGCAACATTGAAATGTTTTGTCTGATCGATCTTAACGTGCATGAAGGCAAAGGGAATTTAGCCGTGGTGACTTCGGCCAAAAGTTTGAAGTTTTATCAAAACATCATCACGGATTACGCACGGCTTAATCTTGCTTCAATGATTTTGAAAAAAGCCAACGCCGCCTCCGACGTCAACAGTAAAGAACTTTTTGATATTGTGGACCAAGCGCTGGCCGCTCTAGATGAAAAACAAAGTTTAGAGCTGGTTGAAACTTGGTTTTGGTTTAACTTTGCCAAAGTGAATGGCGAGCAAATTAATTTGTATCGCGATACGGAAGGCGAAAAGTTGAGGGAAGACGGCACCTATTTTTGGGACGTTACCGAATCCGCTTTGCGCCCAGCAGAGAACGGCGAAATTAGCGCCAACGAAATTAAACTTATGCGCTTGATGCTGAGCTCTAAACTAGCGCTGGTCTCCCGCGTGCGCGACATTGAGCCGGTACTTGGCTCGATTTCTTATATTGCTAAAGCTTTGAATAAACTATGATATAATGCTTATTATAAAAGGAGTTATAAAATGCCTGATAACGGTAAAAAAAGTAAAAAACCAGTCATCATCGCTATAGCTACAATCGTCGCTATCGCCGCTGCTGCTGTTGCTATTGTCATGGTTTTAAAATCAAAAACCATCACCAAAGATTTCTTTAAATCTGATGACACCAAACTTGTTTATAACGTAAGTTCTGATCTCGATAAACCACTCTTCGATTCAACCGAGGTTTACATGGTTTACGATTACAAAGATGGCAAGATTACTAAACTTACCACCTACTACGGTTACGAAACCGAAGAGCTCGCTAAAGCTGCGCTGGATAAATATGCTGATATCTTCGTTGTAAACGATGACACTTTGGAAGTGATTCAATCTGGTAGCTATATTGGCCTTGTGGCTGCACCATATCTATATGAGAGCGTCACGGTTGACAGCGTCAACGCTCAAATCGACCTTCAAACCAAAGGCGATGACGACGAGCCTGATTACACCGAAGAAAACATCATCGAAAACGCCGACGTAGAAATCACCTGGGATTAAGCCATCAAATTAGCTAGCCTATTACGAGGCTAGCTTTTTGTTTGGTATTTTATAAGCTTCTTCGGGGACACCTCGCTACGCTCGCGCTATGCGAACAAGGCCGTTACTTCGTGCGCCTTTGGCGAACGGCCAAGCATATGCCCCCTCAGAAGCTTAGCAAAATACCGAACGAAGTGCTATAATCGTAATATGAGTAAATTAGATGACATCGTAAGTTTGTGTAAGCGCCGCGGCTTTATTTTTCCAGGCTCAGACGTTTACGGCGGCATGGCCGGCACCTGGGACTTTGGTCCGCTTGGCGTCATGCTCAAAAATAATCTTGTAAACACTTGGTGGAGCCACTGGGTAGACCAGCGCGACGATATGTTTGGTATCGACGCCGCCATCATCATGAATCCAACCACGTGGGAAGCTTCTGGCCACACGGCTACTTTTGCTGATCCATTGATTGAATGTAACGAATGTCATTCCCGCTTCCGCGCCGACAAACTCGTCGACGGTTATTCCGAAAGCATCACGACTGAAGAATTCAAAGCGATTAACCCAGCTTGTCCAAATTGCGGCAAAACCAACTGGGGAAGCATTCGCAAATTCAATATGATGTTCTCTACTCACGTAGGCGCTGTGCTTCCAGAAGACGAATCCGGTAGCGAGTCCGACAAAGAACTTGCTCGCCGCTCCATCGCCTACCTTCGCCCAGAAACTGCGCAAGGTATTTTCACGAACTACAAAAATGTTGTCGATACTATTTACCCATCCGTACCATTTGGCCTTTGCCAATTTGGTAAATCATTTAGAAACGAAATTTCGCCACGCGACTACATTTTGCGCGACCGCGAATGTTCGCAATTTGAAATTGAATATTTTGTCAAACCAGAAACCTGGGAAACTGAATTCGAGAAAATCCGCCAAGAATATATCGATTTTCTAACTTCAAAACTCGGTCTCGACAAAGCCAAAATTCACGAGCTCGAAGTGCCAGCCGAAGACCGTGCCTTTTATAGCAAACGCACGATTGACTTTATGTATGCTTATCCAAATGGGGAAGAAGAATTACTTGGCCTTGCCTATCGCACTGATTACGATTTGTCGAATGTCGCCAAAGCTTCCGGCAAAAACATGGAATACCGCGACAAAATCACCGGCGAAACTTTTGTGCCACACGTGATCGAGCCATCGATGGGCCTCGAGCGCGCTATCCTCGCCATCCTTTCTGAAGCCTACTACGAAGATGAAATGTGCGGCGAAACT
>CAMZAW010000029.1 GCA_947304335.1 uncultured Candidatus Saccharibacteria bacterium
AGGCGCGAATCACTTTGATCACCTCGTCGATGTTATCAAGAGCAATCTTCAAACCCTCGAGGATATGAGCACGTTCTTTGGCTTTCTTGAGGTCAAACTCCGTACGGCGACGAATCACCTTTTGGCGGTGTTTAATAAACTCTGCCAAAATCTCTTTAAGACCGAGAATACGAGGCTGAATACCATCAACGAGCGCCAACATATTATAGTGGAACGAAGTCTGAAGTGGAGTCAACTTATAGAGTTGGTTCAAAATCTTCTTCGGGAAAGCGTCTTTCTTGAGCTCTACCACGACGCGAATCTTACCACGAGCAGACTCATCACGAGCATCAGCGATGTGATCAAGCTTCTTTGCCAGTACCAAATCACGTACCTTATCGATAAAGTCTTCCTTGCTCATGCCGTAAGGCACCTCTGTAATCACGATGTTGTAGCGGCCATTCTTGCGCTCTTCGATATTGGCCACGGCACGAATCGTTACCGAGCCTTTACCGGTTGCATAAGCCTGTTTCATTGGTGCACCACCATAAACCTCAGCACCGGTTGGGAAATCTGGGCCTTTGACATATTTCATCAAACCTTCAAGCGAGATTTCTGGATCATCAATCTGAGCCACAGTAGCATCAACCAACTCACCAAGGTTGTGTGGTGGAATGTTGGTAGCCATACCTACGGCGATACCCATCTGGCCGTTCAAGAGAATGTTTGGCACAGCGGCCGGCAAAACTGCTGGCTCTTTCTCGGTACCATCGAAGTTATCACGAAAATCTACAGTTTCCTTCTCGATGTCGGCCAAAAGCTCAGCGCCTACCTTATCGAGGCGAGCCTCAGTATAACGAGATGCAGCGGCTTCATCACCGTCCATCGAACCAAAGTTACCTTGGCCTTCAACTAGGGTGTAACGCATCTTCCATGGTTGTGCGAGGTTCACCATAGCGTCGTAAATCGAAGAATCACCGTGTGGGTGGTACTTACCCATCACCTCACCGACGATACGAGCGGATTTCACTGTAGCGTGTGGGGCTTTCCAGCCGTTTTTGTTCATTGCATATAATATACGGCGGTTCACAGGTTTAAGACCATCGCGCACATCTGGGAGTGCGCGGTCTACAATCACAGACAAAGAGTAACGTAGGAAGTAATCTTCCATCGTGTTCTCTACGGTGCGAAGCTCGATACCATCCTCGGTAATCACTTCGCCATCGGTAGCTTTTACGGCTTCAACCTGCTCGATATCACCACCAAAATCGATGTGTTTGCCTTCGTCGGATTCGATTTTTTTGTTGTCGTCTTCCATCTTTCCTCCTTAAAAGTCCAAATCATCAAGGTTAACCGAAGCGGCCCTTGCCTGAATAAAGTTTTTACGTAAATCAGCTTGGTCACCCATCAACTTCGTGAAGATGGCGTCGGCCTTTTCGGCATCTTCAATGTTGACTCTGATTAGCACGCGGTTAGCTGGGTTCATTGTGGTTTCCCAAAGCTGTGAGGCGTCCATTTCACCAAGACCCTTAAAGCGTTGCTGTGCGGTATAACCGGCTTGCTTAAAGCGTTCATCTTCTTCGTTAATCTTGGTGCCGGCGGCTTTTCTCTCTTCAATCTTCTTAGTCAAAGTTTCTTCTAGGGCCTGTTCGTCATAGATATAGTCGATCTTGCGGCCATTACCAGTACCCTTAATCAGGCCAAATAGTGGTGGTTTAGCAAGATAAACGTGACCGGCCTTGATTATCTCTGGCATATAGCGGAAGAAGAAGGTGAGAAGAAGGGTGGAAATATGTGAACCATCGACATCGGCATCCGTCATGAACACAATCTTGTGATAACGAAGACCTTCGATATTAAATTGGTCACCAATACCTACACCAAGACCCTTAATCAGAGATACGAGCTCAGCGTTGGCGAGCATTTTATCTAGACGAGCGCGCTCGGTGTTAAGCACCTTACCACGTAGTGGCAAGATTGCCTGAATCTTAGAATCGCGACCTTCCTTAGCGGAACCTGCAGCAGAGTTACCCTCTACGATAAAGAGTTCGCAATCTTCGGCATTTCTAGATGAACAGTCGGCAAGCTTTGATGGCAAGTTCAAGCCTTCAAAGGCGCCCTTACGGATGATGTTATCGCGGGCTGCTCTAGCAGCCTTGCGAGCTCTAGCGGCAAGTGCGGCTTTGCCAACGATTTTCTTAGCGATAGCTGGGTTTTCTTCAAGGTAGTAACCAAAGTATTCGGTCATTACTTTATCTACATAACCACGAATTTCTGGGTTACCAAGTTTGTTCTTGGTCTGACCTTCAAACTGTGGATCCGGAAGTTTGACCAAGATAACAGCGGTAAGACCTTCCTTAATATCATCACCAGAAAGGTTTTCTTCTTTCTCCTTGAGTAAGCCGTTTTTACGGGCGTAGTCATTAATAGTACGAGTTAAACCAGAACGAAAACCAACTACGTGCATACCGCCATCTGGGGTAAGAACGTTGTTAGCAAATGGTTTCAAGATTTCCGAGAAAGTATCATTATACTGCAAAGCAATTTCTACTTCAGAATCTTCGATTTTCTTCTCTACGTAAAAGATGTCGTCCGAAAGCACCTCTTTACCGTTGTTCAAACGTTTAACGTAGCTTCTAATACCGCCTTCAAAGTAGAAGGATTCGTGCGCACCAGTGCGCTCGTCGTTGACGGTAATCAAAATCCCCTTAGTAAGATAGGCTTGGTGGCGAGCATAGTTCGACACCCAGTCGTAATCAAAAGTTGTGGTTTCTTTAAAGATGGTTGGATCTGGATAGAAGGTGATAGAAGTACCGTGTTCTTTTGGTGCTCCTGGGGTAACCTTGAGATCCATCGTGGTTTTACCAGTATCAAACTCAATGTGGTGAGTTTTCTTATCGCGGTAGACCTCGGCGATCATATGGGTAGAGAGGGCGTTTACCACCGAAGAACCTACACCATGAAGACCAGATGATACCTTGTAGCCGCCATCACCGAATTTACCACCGGCGTGGAGTACTGTAAGCACGGTTTCAAGGGTGGATTTCTTGGTTTTTGGGTGGATATCTACAGGAATACCGCGCCCGTTATCGTCGACCCTTACGCCGCCGTCATTTAATATTGTGATATCGATTTTGTTTGCGTAACCCGCAATTGCCTCATCGATAGAGTTGTCTGCGATCTCTTTGATTAAGTGATGTAGCCCATCATAACCGGTAGAACCGATATACATCCCAGGGCGCAGCCTAACTGGCTCCAAACCCTCAAGCACCCGAATCTCAGACGAGTCATAAGCTTCCGCTTTGTCGGACATTTTGTTTTACCTCAACTTTTAATATATACCCTACCAGTATACCCCCTCTTGCCGCAAAAATCAACCCTAGGACGCGTTTTTACGCGCCAAATGGATCCTGTGGCGAGGCTGGCATTTTAGGCGCTTCTGGTGGCATTTCTGGCGCTTCTGGCAGCGTCTCTATCTGTTGCGGTTGTTGGACTGGCTGTTCCATGGCTGATTGTGGTTCTACTGGCTCTACTGGCGCCTCTGAAGCACCTCCAGGGTGTTTCTTCAGCCAATCGTCAAGGAATCCACCTTTTCCTGGTTTTTCTTCTGGCGCCGCTGAAGCTTCTTTCTCGGCAGCAGCCTCTTTTCTAGCCGCGTTCCAGCGCTCGTTAATCTCGCGCTCTACCTCTGCCCTGGTCTTGCCATACTTGGCAGCCGTGTACATCTTCATATTCTTCATCAAGGCTTCGTTTGGCTCACCCATTGGAGCTGGCAAGTTCATTGTAAAGGCCGAGGATGGCATACCAAACATCATTACCTTACAGACAGCAGCGTGGTTTGGTGTCTTAGTCAAATCTTCCGCCGTGAAGGTAGGCGCAAACGCCTTTACCATCAACTCAGCATCCGTCACACCGACACGACCACAAATGATCGTACCCACGTTACCAAGGATTGCTTCCCTAATCTTATCGGTAAGCTGCGTCATAAACTGGTTGGCCACAATCAGGTTCAAGCGATACTTACGAGCTTCAGATAGAATCGACTCAAAGCTCTCTGTAGCAAAGTTTTGGAACTCATCCACGTAGAGACAGAAATCCTTGCGTTCGTGCTCTGGGATATCGGCACGGCTCATAGCCGCCTGCTGGAACTTCATCACGAAAATCATACCAAGAAGCTGCGCGTTAAGATCGCCTAAGCGACCTTTAGAGAGGTTCACAAGGAAGATCTTCTTGTTATCCATAATTTCGCGAATATTGAAGCCGGATTTGGTCTGGCCCAAGATGTTGCGCATAATCGTATTTGAGAGGAATGGACCCCATTTCGAGACAAACCACGTAATCACCTCGCCAGCATCATTCGACTTCTGCGAAGCTGGAAATTCCCTAGTCCAGTAGTCGTAAACCGCCTTATCGGTGACATATTTAAGCTTCGATTTTACGAATTCAGGGTCGGTGAAACACTGCGGGATATCAATAAAGGTAGCGCCGTTTGGATCAGCCATAAGGAGAAGCGCGGCGTTTCTAAACATGTGCTGACCACGCGGACCAAAGAAACCTTGGTTGCTCGGGTCAAAGAGGCTCTGAAGCATGTTAATACCCTCTTGCACGATAAAGTCTTTTTGATCTGGGTGCGTAAATTCAAACATGTTCATACCCACCGGATGATCAATATCTGCCGGATCAAAGTAAATTACATCGTCAATCCTATTTTGTGGAATCCGTTGCAACAATGCTTCCACCGCATCACCGTGTGGGTCGATAAAGGCAAAACCGCGCCCAGCCAACATGTCCTGATAGGCGATATTTTCGAGGAATACGGATTTACCCATACCAGTTTGACCAATTACGTACATGTGGCGGCGGCGGTTATCGTCATCAAGGTAAATCTTCTTACCCACGCCTCTAAACTCGTTCGTGCCAAGGAACACACCTTCGGTCGCGAGCTGTGACGGGCCATCCACCTGCTTAGTAAGCTGACGCTCAACTTGCGAGTTTGGAATAGCGTTTTGTTCTGGCAAATGGAAAATCGACGCGAGCTCGATACTGTTCAAAATATTTGAACTCACTTTTAAGGGGAAAAACCTAAAAATGTAGTCCACTACAAGCCTCTTTACATCCTTGAACACATTTACTTTGAAGCCATTCATGGTCGGCGAATCGAACTGTGAAAATGCCGAAGCGAGACTCCCCATCACCGCGTCAGCCCTGGCTTTATTTGGTGCACTAGCAATAATGCGTACCAACGTTTCGAATGCAGGATAGCGCATTTTCTCCTGGATAGCCTCTAGCTCGGCGTTTTTAATAGAGGTAATCTTTTCGCTTTCCGTTGTAGTCGTGGTCTTTTCATGTTCAGGTGGCACTTCCCACGGCGCACGAATAATATCCGAGAACAAATCGCCAAGCCCCGCGCCAAAGCTCTTTACCTTCTTGCCCTTCTGCGTGTTTTCGACATATTTTTTAGTTCTATCGCGCCACTTTTTGCCTACCGGCCTGAACAAAATTTGTACAGCCGCGCCCTCGCCTTTTTCGACGAGCGACAAAGCGTTCAAAATTGCCATACTGGCATCGCGCCGCGTTTCGTTGTAGGCCGCAATCGGCAAATAGCCCTCTTTTTTTAGCATTAACTCGGCACCAGACACGCCATCAATCTTGCCCTCTTTCGAGAAAATGTTTTCTTCAATCTTTTCTTCAATTCTAGCCGTCGGATAAGCAGCCTGAATCGCCTGGCGCGCCGTCTCTGTCAAAATCGCCGGCACCACTGCGTAATAGTGGATAATTCCCTCTTTCGAAATAATTTCGAACGAAAAATGCCTCTGGCCATACACCTTAGCATTTACTCCCTTCGTAAGGGTGGAAGCCAAAATCGAATACATCACGTGAGCGTGTGAAATCACCTCATCGTTCATCTCGCGCTCATCACGGCTACTCTGTTCTAGCTTGATATCATCGGTTGCTGGCGGCAAATGAATCAGAAGTGGCACCATCTTGAGACCGCGCTCATATTTTTTGCGCTTCCTCGCAAAACTAATACGTGAATAAAAGACAATTACCCCAATAAGGGCTAGTATCAAAACCACCACCAGAATCACCACCCAAGCGTTCATCAGGCCGCCTTCCCCATATTCATGTCAAACTGCCCCCCTGATGGTATCCCGATCGTGTTTCTCTCATCTTTACCATATGAGCGCCGGAATGATTGCCCTAAATTCGTTGCCACCGCTCCATCCTTACCCCTAATAGTCTCATTAAGGAGCGCTGGATCGTTTACTTCGTCGCGTATTATTCTATCAACCTCTCCTACTCCAGCCCGATTAAAGCCATCGCTACCCGTCACGATATTCTTTTTGTTATAAACGCGTTCCGAAGACGCCTCTATGCTTTCTTCGCTAGAATTATTTTCCGTGTTTACAATCTCAAACGTCGGTAATGCCTCTGGGGTGCCGTAAGCCTCATTCTTTAAAGCTTCGTTCGACTTAATGGCTGAATTGACCATATTCCCAGTAGCAAGATAATCTTTTTGATCAACTGCGGCCCCTTGATTAACATCTACGTTACTCTGTACAGCGTTCATACTATTCTGCCAAACAGCATTGGCATCCATCGGAACCTTATCAGATTCCTCATCTTGTTTAAGATTAATGCCGGCCTCTTCAATCATATCGCGAGCTTGCTCGCCCTCTAGACCCATTCTTTCCCCACCAAAAAACGCACCTTGAGGATATCCACCACTTAGACCTGCATGACCATTATCCATATGCTTATTTTACCACAGTTAAATCCGTTTACACACAAAAAACTCCGCTAAAGCCACGAAAATCACAATCAGAGAAACTGTCCAGAGAGTAATCGCGCCAAAAGAGCGCGCGATGAGAAGCATCACCGGCCCAAATGCTGCCACCGCCGCGTAGAGGTAATCTTTGTTTCTAAAACTAGTGCGCTTCAGGGCCAGTCTATAAAACAGCTTGATGAGAAAAGTCATTACGCCAAAGATAAAAACATAAACTGTTGTAAAAAATAATAAAACCCCAGACGGACCAATTTCCGTCGGAGATGTGAGATT
>CAMZAW010000030.1 GCA_947304335.1 uncultured Candidatus Saccharibacteria bacterium
AAAATCGCCTACGAAAAACAGGACAATCTCCTCGAAAATCAGCAAATCCACGAAATAATTTCCATCGCCGATTTTGTAAACTCAATTGCAAACTCCAAAGCGCCGACCGTATCACTACTCGAAATTTTGTCATACCCATTTTGGCATTTGTCGATGCTAGACGTCATTAAAACCATCAACCAAGCCAAAAACGACAAAAAATCTGCTTTTGAATACCTCGCCGAGTCCGAAAACGAAGAACTAAAAACCGTAGCTAAATTCCTCGCCGACCTTGCCGCGAGCAGCATTAACGACCCATTCGAAATCACTTTGGATTACTTGCTTGGCACCGCCGAATTGAACGGCTACCGTTCAGCATTTCTAAACTATTATTCCGACGAAAACGAATATTCAGCTTTCAAACTCTACGAAAATATCGCCAGCCTCCGCGGCAACCTCAAAAAATATTGTGGCGACCGCATCATCAAACTCGCCGATCTTGTGAACATGGTGCGCGACTACGAAGAAGCCGAAATGCCAATCAACGTCTCGAGCCCATACCGCGATGCCGACGACGCCGTGCAAGTCCTCTCCGCCCATAAAGCCAAGGGCCTAGAATTCGAATACGTCTTCATCATTTCCGCCGACCACATGGCCTGGGGCAAGGGAAAAGGCAACAATAATATGCTGGCCTTACCAAAGAACCTCGTACAAATCCGCCACACTGGCGTCACCGATAGTGAAAAACTCCGCGTCTTATACGTAGCTTTGACCCGCGCCAAAAAATATCTCACTATCACAAATTCAGTCAGCGACTTCAATGGCAAATCACCGGAACGCCTAGAATATCTCAATGAATATGTCGACAAAGACGGTAAAGTTATCTCGCCGCTCATCCCAAGTAAAGAAGTGATCTGTCACTATGAAACGACCATGCCGGCCAAACTCGACAATCTCAAAAACTGGCTCACGCCATTTATTACGCCGTCGCCAGACCTTCGTGCAATTTATAAAGAGCGCCTCGAAAACTACCGACTCTCGGCTTCCGGCCTCACTAGCTTCATCGACATCGTTTATGCCGGCCCACAAGAATTCTTCAAACGCTCAGTTTTGCGTGCACCAGAAGAGCCATCTTCCGAGGCCTTGGCTTTTGGTAACCTCATCCACAAGACTTTCGAAAAAGTCACCAACGACCAAATTGACAACGAAGCCGCCATCAACTTCTTCCTCGATGAATTAGGAAAAGAAATCATCGAACCAGATGTCATGAATAAACTCCGCGAAAAGGGTCCATCCGACCTTGCTGTTTCACTCTCTGTTTTCGGCGAAATCCTACGCGCTGGAAAGGCCGAAGTCAACGTCGCTCAAGAAAAAGTCAGCGTGGCTGGCGTGCCACTCACCGGCAAAATCGATCACATCATTGTAGACGAAACCATGAAAACGATCGAGCTCTACGATTTTAAGACTGGCAACTATCACAAAGAAAAATGGGAAACCCAGCCAACCCTCTTTAAGTACGCTCTGCAACTTGGTTTTTATAAACTTCTTCTCAACAACTCGCCAACCTACGCTAAGTACAAAATCACCCGCGCCCACATCTTGTTCGTGACGCCAGACAAAAACGGCGAAGTCCACGACAAAGTCTACGAATTCACGGAAGAAGCCGAAGAGTTCTTGGTAAACCTTATCAAATCCACCTATGAGCTAATTAAAGCTTTGCAGTTCCTAGACGACCCAGAAATTTTCATCTCGCCAGACGAAACTCGCACCATTAAAGACATCAAGAATTTCATCGGGCTCATGCTTGCAAAAACCACCAAAAAATAGTAAAATCAAGCCACTAAAAACCCATATACATTTTTATGGGGAAAACGAGAGGACGTGATAACGTTAGAACATTACAGAAAGGAGGTGACTATGGGTGTTAGTGGTCAAAGATTTAACAATGGGAATTACGAAGACATTCGTAAGAGTTAAAGAAGGCTATGCAGCGGCATATGCATTCCTGCAGGAAGCAATCGACAAAGGACACGCAATCGGCGGCGACATTTCAGACGTAACATACGTCATGGGACCGTTACACTATTAAACACTTAAGTAGTACACCAATCCGAAATTGAGATGCTCTCCCGATATTTTTCTTTTTTAAAGGGCGTCTCTTTTTCTTTACTTTTTTTACAATCTGTGGTATTATTCTAAGAATTATGGCAAAGAAGAATAATACTAAACGCAAACTCGTTGGCCTCGTTTCTGAGGAATCTGGTGTTCGTGCCTACTACACCAAAAAGAACACGATGAATACTCCTGATAAACTCAGCCTCAAAAAGTATGATCCAGTTCTAAGAAAGCACGTTGTCTTCACCGAAACCAAGAAAAACCTTGGCCGCAACGAAGTCAAAGAAAAGAAACGCTAAAATAAGCCCCCCGGGGCTTATTTTTTTATCATTATTATGTTACAATTAAACCATCTAAATACTCTTTTGAGGGGCATAAGCTCGGGCGAGCGCCCTTGAGCGTACCCGAAAAAGAGTGTTTAGATGGTTTCATTTCAACATAATAGGGGCGTAGTACAACGGTTAGTATAGCGGTCTCCAAAACCGTAGATATGGGTTCGATTCCTGTCGCCCCTGCCACGAAAAAGACTTTAAGAGAGTCTTTTTTTGTATTCTCTAAATTATCTATGCTATAATAAAAACATTATGGAAGGTACAAAAAATCAGCCACGCGCACTGCTCGTCTTTGGTGCACCTTGCAGTGGCAAAACAACATTTGGGAGAAAATTCGCAAAGCGTTTTAACTTGGCGTTTTACGACCTAGATGAGCTCCAATCAAAGTATCATCTTTCCCGCAAAATCATTTTGGTATTCATCGAGCAAATTGCCAAAACCGGACAAACCGTATTAATTGAAGGCTGCCTAGACACCGAAAAGGATCGCAAAGAAGTCTGCAACATCTTGCGCGCCGCCGGCTACGCTCCATCCACTATCTGGATCCAAACCGACATCGCCACCATCCGCGCTCGCCTCAAAGCTCGCTACAAAGTAGTAAGCGAAGCCAAAAACGCCTACGAAGCTGCCGTGGCCCGTCTCGAAGCCCCATCCGATGAAGAAATGCCAATCATTCTCTCCGGCAAACACACCTTTGACACCCAAGTCAAACACGTTTTGGCTGGCCTAGCCTAAAATGATTGTTAAAGATCCAGAATTCGGCGAAGTCATCGTCAGAAAAAGCCCGCTGTCTAGAAATATCAAATTTTCGATATCGACTTCTGGCCGGCTCCAGATGTCTGTGCCAAAAATCACCAGCAATTTTCTCATCAAAAGATTCTTAAACCAAAATCGTACCACCATCAGGGAAAAACTCCCACTTGAAAATCCGGATACCCAACGCGCCCGTGATTACAAAAAGAAATTATTAGCCAAAAAGGCGCGCGAGTATCTGCCATACCGCCTAGAATATTTTGCAAAACTCTACGGCTACACATATGACAAGTGTCGCCTCACCCACGCTAATACGCGTTGGGGCAGTTGTTCGAGCAACAAAACAATTTCTTTAAATATTGGCCTCATGCAAATTCCCGAACAGCTGCGCGACTATGTAATTTTGCACGAACTAGCACACTTAAACCATATGGATCATTCAAAAGCCTTTTGGGCTGAAGTCGGTTTGCACGACAAAAACTACAAATCGCACAACAAACATCTCAAAATGTTTAAACCAGGAATCTAAAACTTAATTGTAACCGTGGTGCCAAAGCCCACGCGCGATTTAATACTAATATGATCATTTGTGAGCATATTAATCATGGTTTTTGAAAGCACAGTGCCAGTATCCGTAATTACAATTTTGCCTTTTGAAACAGCAATCGTAATTTCGCCCTTGATACTTTTTGATACAGCAGAAGAAACCGTTTTCTCGACGTCTTTTTTGATTTTGTCACCATCTTCAACTGTTAAAGTAGTATCCGGAAAATCCAAATTCAAAGTAAGCCCCGCTTTGCTAGCCAGCGGCAAATATTTTAAATAAATTTCGTTAATTATAATGGATAATCGATACATCTTATGGTAAAATTATATCATGAGCAAACGGGTGTGCGGAATAAAAAAGTTTTTGCTTTTATTTGTAATTTTTGCCATCGTTGCCACCGCCACCACATTCTTAATCATGTTCATCACCAAAACTGGCGTTTTTCGCATTCCAGGGAAAGTAATTTATGATGAATCATTAAACGAAGGCGAAATTTCAAAACTTCAATCGATTTTCACAAAAGAAGTAGACCTCGATAAAGACGTCACGATTTCCGCCACCGAAACTCTAGAGAAACCAGACCTAAAAACCGGCGAATTTCTACTAAATATTTATGTACCAGTCACCGACTTTTACAGCACCGAGACTTCAATCGACTCAGCTGAATACTTTATCGATGGCAAAATTAAGCACTGCAATTGCGGTGTCACGTGGAAAGAGTTTGACGATCTAAACTTTAGCGAAACCTTGCTCGCTATCGACGGCAAATACTACCTAGACACACTCAGTGAGGGCGCCGCCTATCGCTACATCACCTTTAAGTCCGAAGCCTACGACAAAGAAATCGCTCCGCTAGTTGAAGGAGTATATACTAAAACCTTCCCTGAAAAAGACGAAATCCTCACCTTCGCACAAACCGGTGTCACCGCTTTATCGCGCGGCATGGATACCAAACTCAGGCAAGTTGGCATGGATGCAACTTATTTTGCTAAAAACATCGGCGAATATTTAAGCAGTTTTGACCTAACCCATACTTCAAATGAATCTTCCTTTGCCAGCGGCACCTGGACACGCAAGATTTGTTCAGAGCCAAGTTTTATTAATACCTTAACTGCCATCGGCCTAGATATCGTAGAGCTCACTGGCAACCACAACAACGACTGCGGCTACGACGCCGCTCGCGATACGGCAAGTAAATATCTTGAACTTGGCATGAAAATAGTTGGCGGTGGCCGCAACGCCGAAGAAGCAGCCCAGCCTCTTAAAATCGAACAAAAGGGCACCAACATCACCATGCTCGCCTACAACCAATCCACTGGTGGAGCAACCTATGGTTCGTTGCCTGGCGCCAATCAATACTACGAATCAGACGCTGCCGCTCGTATTGCCGCCGCCAAAGCCAAAGGTGACTTCGTGATTGTAGACGTGCAATATTACGAATGCAACAATTACGATACAACCTACGAAAACACCGCCTGCGACTACGCCAATTCATCCGCCGGCGATCAAGTTGGCCTCTTCCGCCACCTTATCGACCTCGGCGCCGATGTCGTAGTTGGCACGGCCGCACACCAGCC
Organism: uncultured Candidatus Saccharibacteria bacterium; assembly: GCA_947304335.1. Taxonomy (GTDB): domain Bacteria; phylum Patescibacteriota; class Saccharimonadia; order Saccharimonadales; family Saccharimonadaceae; genus Nanosyncoccus. Next base: position 5,304 of record CAMZAW010000030.1, read on the forward strand.
ACAAACCTTCGAGTTATACGGCAATGGCGTAATATATTATGGTCTCGGCAATCTCTTCTTTGACCAAATTTGGTGGCCAGGCACCACCAGAAGCCTAATTCTTTCGCACTACTTCTACAATGGTAAACTTTTGCAAACCAAAATCGTACCAACAGTTTACGATGGTTCAATGCAAACGAAACTAATGGATGAGGAGACTGCCAAATGGTATCTCGAAAGACTGGCAAAGGTAAGACCTTCCTGATCCTTTTTCTCTTCATAATCGTAGAAGCCACGATTGTTTTTTTATTTGCTATATTCTTTTATTGTGAAGCCTGGCATTAATAAGGGCAACCAAATGAAAGTAGTCACGCCGGACCCAGCTCCAGTAGAAATCACCGAAACGATAGAAGTTACGAAACAAATAGACCTGCAGCCCGTCGTAGATAACTGGACAAAGAGCGTAGGCGGTACAAAAAGCGTCCTTATATATGATCCAATCACCAACAAAACCATTGCATCATACAACCCAGAACAGCGCTACAACACAGCTTCACTATGTAAATTGTTCGTAGTATACGAAGGGTATCTCCGCATCGAAAACGGCACCTGGAACGGCGAAGATTACATTATGCGCGGCAAAACCCGCTACGCCTGCCTAGATTTGGCAATTCGCGAATCGAATTCACCATGCGCCGAAAGCCTATGGAATGAAATCGGACACGCCGAGCTAGATCGCATCATCAAAGAAGAATACGGCATCACAAATTCCCTTATTTCAAGCCTCACGAGCACACCGGGCGACATTCTTAAAATCATGCAAATGTATTACAAACACGAAAAATTCAGCGATGGAGTTTGGAATACAATCAAAGATTCAATGTTAAACCAACCAGTAACAACCTACGACTGGCGCCGCGGCCTGCCAAAAGGCTTCTCGAACAGAGTAGACGTATATAATAAAGTCGGCTGGAAATGGGGCAACCGTGATTGGGATATCTACCACGACGCCGCCATCCTAGACTTCAAAGAGCTCGATCGCAAATTCATTGTCGTGGTCATGACAAACCACGTCGCCAGCCAAAAAATCGCCGAGCTCGGCACCGCCATCGAAAACGCCGTCTACGCGGCCCTTAACGAAGAAAAAGCACAATAAAAAAACACCAGCCTTACAGCTGGTGTTTTTTTGGTATTATTTTTTACCTTTTTTAGTAGATTTTTTAGCTACTTTTTTAGTAGAAGCTTTAGCTGATTTGTTGGCATCGCAAAAATGGCGAACCTCGGAGTAGTAGAAGGCATTTGCGAGGATAAAGAACAACACAAAAGCGCCTAACACAATCAAACCATAAGTCAAAACTTCGGTTTCAGTGTTTACTAAGCCGTAAACCGTGAGAGATGTACCAGCGATGAACAAAATCAATGGTCCAACGTAAGTGATTAAGAATATTAATTTGCCATAGGCAGTTTTGCGAAAATCTTTAAAGGCCTTTCGCATACCTTTTAAGCTAAAGTTGTATATACTCATACCTTTTATATAACGTGCTTATGCTTATTTGTCAAGAGATAAAATGTGCTATAATAGGTTAGTTATGAAAAATTCACTGTTACAAACTAAAA
>CAMZAW010000031.1 GCA_947304335.1 uncultured Candidatus Saccharibacteria bacterium
CATGCATATCGTAATTGAAGGACAAGACGCTACCGGCAAAGACACCCAAGCCAAAAAATTGGCTGAATATTTGCGCGCACAAGGCAAAACCGTTGTGCACTATGCAGAATCCGGCACTGGCTCCACCAATCCGTTTATCACCGAAATCTCACGACTTAACTATGGTTCAGACCAGGGAATTGATCACCGCACCCGTGTGATGCTTTACCTCATCAACCGCTACGAGCAGTGGCGAACCCTCGCCGAGCCCGCTTTAAAAAATGGCGACATTGTTATTACTACTCGCAACTGGTTTTCAACTTTAATTTATGAAGGCTATGGCGCCGGCGTCAGCAAGTCACTCATCATCAAGCTTCACAAACTTGTCATGCCAGAACCATATTTCCATCCAGACAAAATTGTTTTCTTCACCTTGTCAGACGAAGCCCGTAACAAACGCATCGGCACCCAAACCGCCGAGGCCAATACTAAGTGGACGCGCAAAGACGAAATTTGGAAATCCAAAGGCGACCCATTCCAGCACAAACTAAACCGCGGCTACTTAGACGTCGCCAAAAAATTCGACGTACCAACGCTCGATGCTTCTGGCACGATTGAAGAAGTTTTTGAAGATCTCAAAAAATTATTCGAGTTATAAAATGCACGATTCTTGGAAACCATTTTTAAAAGCTGAATTTGAAAAACCATATTTTAAAGAGCTCGCAAAATTTTTGCATGCGGCCTACGAAACTAAAAAAATTTTTCCAACTAAAGCGGCGGTATTCAAAGCCTTTGAAACGGATTTAAATAACGTTAAAGTAGTTATCCTAGGCCAAGATCCATATCACACCCCGGGTGCCGCCATGGGACTTGCTTTTTCGGTGCCAAAAAGCGAGCCAATTCCTCCATCACTAATTAATATTTATAAAGAAATCGATAATGAATTTGGCAGTCACCAAAATAAAACCGGCGATCTCACGAGTTGGCAAAAGCAGGGCGTTTTACTTTTGAACAACGTATTAACAGTCGAGGCTCACAAAGCCGGCAGCCATCGTGGTAAAGGCTGGGAAACATTTACAACCGAAACGATAAAATATTTGAACGAAACTCGCCCGCATTTAGTTTTTATATTATGGGGCCGCGATGCGCGCGCTAAAAAAAGTTTAATCGACACGTCGCGTCATTTAGTTTTGGAATCGCCACACCCATCACCACTTTCCGCCCACTCAGGATTCTTTGGCAACGGTCACTTCAAAAAGACCAACGAATTCCTCGCCAAAAATAATGAAGAACCGATTAATTGGTAATTACTGAACCCATTTAATCAAGCGTTTGTAGGCCGCAGAATTTTTTGGATATGAATCAAGGATATCTTGGATATAAGTTTTGCCGTTAGTAATATTTAGAGTTTCAACTTCTGGCATAGAAATCAGCATCCTAATCACCGCTTCATCGGTTTCGAGATTGGTCATAGATTTTTTTGGATCGGAGCTAAATGAATGAACGCGTAGTTGACGATACACAAAACGCTTAATGCCGGCCTGCAAACAATACTTCAAACAGTTGTCGCAAGTTGCCACGCGATTATAAATCGTGCAGCCAGTCAAATCTTGTTTCGCAAAAAGCACAGCATTCATTTCGGAATGAGTCGAGAATAAATATTTCATTGGACGTTCAGACAAAGTAAGTTTGGATTCGTCGGCACCCTGAATTAAACCATTATAGCCAAATGAAATTGGACGACGCATTTGGTCAACAATCACACAACCCATTTTGGATGAAGGATCTTTGGATTTTAATGCGACCGCATCAGCAATATTTAAAAAGTATTCATCCCACTCCAACTGTTTTCGGTATTTTTGTGCAACCGATTCAGAAATGTTTAAAAAATATTCGTCCCACGCCGACTTCTTCTTATTCATATGGCCTCCATTAAATTCTATTATAACACGGGGGGGTTGTATTTTTCTAGAAGATATCCTTAAATTTAGAAAAATATTAAAGGAGGTATTAATGACCAAATTTTTTTATGCCATTTTGATCACAGCACTTCTCGTTGTCGGAATACCAATCAGCAACCGCCACGTCAACGCGGCGGAATGTAAAGACTTAAAAATCATTTTTGCCCGCGGCTCAGGCGAAGTGCAAGACAAAAACGAAAGCTTCTTGGCATTTAAATCAAGCCTGGAAACAAAACTAAAAACTACCAGCCTAAGTTATGATTTTACCGATTTAAAATATCCAGCCATCGCAGTAACGGATGATATATTTGTGGCGCTCGGCGCATTGTTTGGTGGCGGCAATTCGTACGCATTTGGCGAAAGCGTGAAAGTTGGCACCAACAATTTAATATCATTGATTGATTCGTCCACGTGCGAAAAGACCAAATATATTTTGGCAGGATACTCGCAAGGCGCTATCGTAGTCATAAATTCATTAAGTAAAATTGACTCCAACAAAATAATTTATGCCGCAACATTTGGTGATCCAAAATTATATCTGCCAGAAGGCGCTGGAATTTTTCCGGCCGCCTGTCGCAACCAAGATCTTTCCAACTATCGCATTTATGTACCAGACTGTTACGCACATAATGGTTTGCTCGGCGGCACCAATCCATACCAAACCGAAAACTACATAGACAAACTCGGCACATGGTGCAACAAAATGGACATCATGTGTAGCGGTCACTTTAATATCGACAATCACATTTCGTATGTCGATGACAATTTGTACGAAGACGCGTCGCGGATAATCTTTTCCAAAATCACAAAGTACTTTGATATTAAATCCAACATTGCTTCGCCACATGACACGGCAATTTTACTCGATACTACCGGCTCAATGGGTCCGCTGATTTTTAAATTCAAAAATGAAGCCGTCCGACTCGCAACCGAAACATTTAACAAAGGCGGCCGCATCGCATTATATGAATACCGCGATTTAGACGATCCGTTTGAACCAGTAGAACACTGCGTATTCGAAACCTGCACGCTCAAAGATTTCATAAAAGCCATTGACAGTATTGAAGTGTCTGGTGGTGGCGACGAGCCAGAGTCATTATTATCAGCCGCACTGCACACAATGCGAAATTTGAATTGGCAACGTGGCGCCACAAAGTCGATTGTGGTTTTGACTGACGCCGGTTTTCTTTCGCCAGACCGCGATGGCGCCAGCTACCAGCAAGTCGTAAAATTAAGTCGCGAAATTGATCCAGTAAATTTTTATATCATCACGCCAGAACGTAATGAATATAAATATCTCGAACTCGCCAACGATACTGACGGTAAAGTTGTGACGGATTTCGATAAACTAAGTTTGCTCACGGACTTTATCATTGAACGCGCAGACAGTTTGCCAAAAGTTGAAGCAGTAGAAACTGAATTTATAAAACCAACACTAACGATCGATGACGTTTCACACACGGCCGCAGATTCATTTACGATTAGTGTCACCTCAAGTACCGGAAAAACTTTAGTAATTTTAAATGATGCAGTGCTGGGCATAACAAGCGAAAATAAGTTCACGATAACCGACGTTAATACTTTAAACACCAACACGTTAGGTTTAATTCCAATTTCCGATACCGAACGCGGCGATGCCGTAATAGTTACGCTAGACCAACCATTGAACGAGGCCAAAATCAAAGAGTCAAAGCCAGAATCGGAACAATCGATTCTAAAGGCACCAAATACTGGATTTAAATCCGAAATTATGCTATAATAATCGAATGATTTTAGACAAAGACAAAATTCGTAACGTTGCCATTATCGCGCACGTTGACCACGGTAAAACCACTCTTGTGGATGGCCTTTTGAAGCAATCCCATACTTTCCGTGACAACCAAGCCGAAATGCAACAAACTCTGATTATGGACTCCATGGACCAGGAGCACGAGCGGGGAATTACCATCACCGCTAAGCAAACTGCCGTTTTTTACGATGGTTACAAAATCAACATCATTGATACCCCAGGCCACGCCGACTTTTCTGGCGAGGTTGAACGTACGCTCAACATGGCCGACGGCGTGATTCTCGTTGTTGACGCCCAAGAAGGCCCAATGCCACAAACCAAATTCGTGTTACAAAAGGCTCTCGACCTAAAACTTCGTCCAGTTGTAGTAATTAACAAAATTGATAAACCAGCCGCCCGCATTGAAGAAGTCAAAGACGAAATTTCTGATCTCTTCCTCGAGCTTGCTACCGACGAATCACAACTTAACTATCCAATTTACTACGCCATTGCCCGCGACGGCAAAGCTGGTAAAACTCCAGAGCTCGATAACGATTTGCACGTAATTTTTGAATCTATCATTAACGATATTCCAGCACCAAAAGTTGACGAGAATTCCGACAAAGGCGCCCAACTTCTCGTGGCCGCACTTGCTGCGGATAACTATCTTGGCAAATACTGCATTGGTAAAATTTTCCGCGGCAAACTCAAAAAAGGCCAAAGCGTTAAAATCATGCGCGGCGAAACTATTAAGTCTGCCAAAATCGACCAAATCTTTTCTTATCGCGGCCTCAACAAAGAAGAAGTTGAAGAAGCTATTGCCGGTGACATCGTTGCACTAGTTGGTGTTGGTGAAGCGAACATTGGTGATACTATTGCTACCGGCGACATGCCAGAAGCCTTGCCAACTATCGAACTCGAACCACCAACGCTTTCGATTTACATTGGCCCAAACACCAGCCCACTCAAAGGCAAAGAAGGCGAATTCACCACTTCCCGCCAAATCGCCGAACGTCTTGAAAAAGAACTTGAAACCAATATCGCACTCAAAATCGAGCCAGATGGTCTTGGCTACAAAGTTTCCGGTCGTGGCGAATTACATCTTTCCGTTTTGATTGAAACCATGCGCCGCGAAGGCTACGAACTTGAAGCCGGTCGCCCCGAAGTAGTCTACAAAGAAATCGATGGCGTGAAATGCGAACCAATCGAAAGCTTAACTGTAGAAGTTGGTCCAGAATTCGTCGGCGCCGTTTCACAAGAACTTGGCATTAGAAAAGCTGAACTTAAATCACAAGATTTAACTTCAACCGGTGCCACCCGCTTTACTTACGAAATTTCTACCGCCGCTTTGATCGGCCTTCGCAACAACTTGCTTACCGCAACCAAAGGTACGGTCCTCATGTCTAGCCTTCCATGCGGCTATCGCCCAGTTGATTCTAAATACAAACCAGAACGTAACGGCGCGTTGATTGCTTTCGAATCTGGCGTTTCTACCGCCTACGCATTGGACGCTGCGCAAGCTCGTGGTATTTTATATATTCCACCACAGGTGCCAGTTTACCAAGGTATGATTGTTGGCCTTTCCAACAAAAAAGACGATCTCGACATTAATATCTGCCGCGAAAAACAACTCACCAACATGCGTACCCACGCATCGGATGGCGCTATCCAACTTACGCCATACACTCAACTTTCGCTTGAACAGTGTTTGGACTTCTTGCTTGATGACGAGCTACTCGAAGTCACACCAAAATCTTTGAGACTTCGCAAGCGCCAACTTGATCCAATTAAAAGAAAACGCGAAAACCGTATATAAATATTAAAAGCCCCGGAATAGGGGCTTTTAATAATTTACTAGGCATATTATCCTGTTTTTCTGGGCTGGAAGCGAACATGATGGCGGCTGCCGGATTGGGCAATTTCGCCGACTTTACGATGGTCTGTAGACCAATCATCATCCGGATAACGCGGAGATTCCACCTTCGGTTCACCATTTTTTGCTTCATCCCTGAATTCAACGATTTCCTCGTTAAGCTCAATCATTTCTTCAGGATACGCCTCATTATACGTGCCGCTCATATGTCTACCTCCTTTGTAATAGTATAGAGTGGGCTTACGCGACAACTGGGAACATTATATCATTTTATTGGTATAATATAAATATGTTAATTGATTCACATTGCCATCTGCACGACCGCGAATTTTTCACGGAAGAGCAAGCTAAAGTCGCTTTAGAAAACGCCGCCAAAAATGGTGTTGGAAAAATTATTTGTATTGGCACCAGCGCCGACGATTCAATCGCCGCACGCGACTACGCCGAAGGCAAAGCAAATGTTTATTGGACTTATGGCGTGCATCCGTCCGAATGGAAAAAGTGGCAGGAAACTAGCTGTGACAAAGAAGTAAATCGCGGCAAGTTTCATCACGGACTTAAAGCTCCAGTTGCAATCGGCGAAGTCGGCCTGGATTATCATTACGGTAAAGACGACCACGAAGAGCAAAAGAAATTATTTATTGAAATGCTCGAGCTCGCTAGGGTTCATCGCCTACCGGTAGTTTTTCATGTGCGCGAAGCATTTGATGACTTTTTCGAAATCGTCAAAAACTATCCAGAAATCAAAGGCGTAGTGCATTCCTTTTCAGACAGCAAAAAAGTTTTGAAACGCATTTTAGACGAAACCAATTACTATATCGGCGTGAACGGTCTCGCCACTTATTCAACTCTCCCGACCCCACCGCTCGAAAGAATTTTACTCGAAACCGACGCGCCGTTTCTCGCGCCAGTACCGCACAAAGGCGAAACCAACGAGCCAGCCTACATTAAAGATATCGCAAAATGGCTGAGCGAAAAACTTGGCGTTGACGTAGAGACCGTAGCGAGTGTCACCACTAAAAACGTCGAAGACCTTTTTAAACTTTCCTAAATTGTGCTACAAT
>CAMZAW010000032.1 GCA_947304335.1 uncultured Candidatus Saccharibacteria bacterium
ACTTTCGCGCCGTTAGTTTTGATCATTTTATTAAATGATTTGCGGAACGATTTTAAGAAAATCACAATAAACACGCCCACGATAAACATTGTGATATTAGACCACATGATTGTTTGATTAAAGTCGTGAGTTTCGTTAACATAGCGTTCGATAATATACCAAATCGCGTAAGCCAGCGACACGAAAGTCATCATCGCGAGCGTCACCAAACGCTTTTTACTGAAGCGACGTTTGCTTGGTTCGTAAGTAATAAAGAGCGCCGCGAGCGTCACGAGTACACCACCAAAAAGTTGCCACGGCCGAATAGTTTGGTTTTCCAAAAAAAGCGGTGAAAGAAACAACATAAAGACCGGAATCAGCTGGAACATCACAACAATAATTGTTGGATCGTCGCGGCTAAGACCTTTGAAATAAAAAATCAGCGACACTACGTAGAGTGCCGAGTTAAACAAAAGTAGTGCGATGCTAGGCAGGTCAAAAGAAAACTGGAAGTCGCAGATGAACGCGTAAATAATGGCCATGATTGCTCCGGCAATCAAAGTGGAAATTACGATTAGTGCGCGATAGTCGGCATTTTTTACGGCACGCGAAATCAAGTATTTATCGATATGGTTTGTAATTGCAAAAGACAGGGCCGCGGCACAAGCAATTAAAATTGGAATTAGCATATGATTATTATAATCGAAATTTTAGTATAATAACAGCATGGAAGATTATTCGAATTTGCCTCAAGAAAGATGCTGCGGCTGCATCATCATAAATGATGGCAAGGTGCTCCTGATCGGCGCACTGGATGATGACGGCGAATTATTTTGGGCTTTTCCAAAAGGGCATCAGGATGCCGGCGAATCCGACATTGAAACCGCTCTTCGTGAAACCAAGGAAGAGGTGGGTCTAGATGTTAAAATCACCGATGACGACCCAATCGTCACCGGCCATTTAGTTAAAAGTTGCTCCACCTATAAAACCATATTGTTGTATCTCGCCGAACCAGTCGGTGGTGATGTCGCCCCGCAAGTTGGCGAAGTCGAAAAAGCAGAATGGGTGCCAATCCCAGAGGCCGCAAAGTATCTCGAAAGATACTATTCTGAAGTTTGGGAAAAAGTTCTGTCTCGCCTCACCCCTGTTACTGATTGACAAATACACAATTCTGTGCTATAATTAAAAGAGCAGGGACTATCTTTAGTCCTAGCTCTTTTTATTGCTGGAAAACAAAACATTATACAAGGGAGGGTTGTATTATGCTGATTAGAAACGGAATTGTATTTTTACAAGGCTATGAAGTGGAGAGTCTCCTCTTCTTTGCCGACAACAGGCCAGGCGACGTGCTGTACGAGCTTGCTAAAAATCATGGTCGGAAATTGCTGCTGGGTGATTTTGGCTACCCCTATGGCTTTAACTTCTATTTGAAGGAAAAGGCCAACGTAGAGTGGGCCAAAAGGCAAACCTGGTTGTTGGACTACGATTCGTACACGAACGACGACGCAGATGAATTGTTGCGTGAGCAAACAAAGGCGCTAAGAGAAGTGATGGGGCTCATTAACGATAGAATCACTAAAAAGATTTATGTCACAGATGAGCAGACTTATGGTGGAGTGATTGCTGAAGATATAATGCGATCCAGAGCGTTAAGAGCATTAATCGACTATTACGCCGGCAGAGTTGAATTCATTTTCCCAAATGAATTCCAGCAAGAAACACCGCAGTCCTAGCGCGGTGTTTTTTCATCCCAAATAAATTTGCCTAGCGCACGGCAAATTCAAGAGATAAGTTGCCAAAATATTATAGAATTCATCTATCATTACGAGCGCAAATAGGGAAACGGCAAGCGTCAAAAACGCCCGGCGCGACATGTGGCGTGCCATCCACTCGAAGCGCGGCAGCACCACATACATCAAAAGCAGCGCCGACGCCCCAAAGCAAAGCACGCTGCGCAGACAAATAAAACCGCCGATGTTACCAAAATTCAAAATCTCCACATTATAATCCCAAAACCGCGTGCCGTTGCCGATAGTGTAAACCAGCCAGCCGCCAATCAGCTCAGTGAGGCCGGTCACCAGAGTTCCAACCAAAAACACCAGCCACGGGCGACTGCGCAATTTGTAGGTGGTGGCGATGATGAGCAAAGCGCCGATGGCATAAATATTAATCCACGGCAAAAAGTTGCCACCCTGCCAGGACCACTTAAAATCGTCGTTAAAGAAGTAAAAAATCGTTTCGTAAACCCAGCCGATGAAGCCGGCCGCGACGGTGACCAGGCAAAAGATGCCAACTTTTTGATAAGGTAATAATTTAGAATCGTTTTTAGGCTTAACCATTAACCCAATTATACATTATGGGCCAAGATTTGGTCTTGCATTTTGGCGGCGCGCACGAGGTCGTCCACGCAGGAATTTACAGAGTGCTTGACGCGGGCCTTTTCCTCGGCTTTTTTAGCATCGTTCCAGCGATCGAGGGTACCAACCAGGTAGCCAGTGATGCGGCGGAGTCTTTCAAAATTGCTGCCAAAATAGTGAGAATATTCATCGTAATACTTCTTAGCATCCTCATCTTTGCCGAATTTTTCAATCAAGCCAACGCCTGCCTCTACCAAACGGCTTACGTGCAAGTTTTCATACTGTGCGAGTGGTTTCAATGCCTCTTCGATGGCTTCTTTTGGCACTTTTGCGTAGCGCGCGAGTGATTTTGAAAAGCGCTCGAGGTCGAATTTAGTGGCATCATCTGGGCTAAAATAGATAATATTTTTCATGTTTGTCCTTTATTAGATTATGCTTATGATTATATACGCTATATATAGCGTTTGTCAATACATAAAATACACTAAATGTGGGTGTGCTATAATGGATTTTATGGATATTAATACTGCTATTAAGGGCCGCAAGGACGCCTTCTTTGCCGCCTATGATATTAAAGATGAAGAAACTCTAAAATTAATCGACGACCTTTTTACTCGTATCGAAGAATTTGGCAAAACCTGCAGCGATTACGCCGATTTTGAGGCTAAATTTGCTGCTTCGCCACTCAACCAGGAATACATCGGGCTTTTCACCAAGGTTGCCACTACCTCTACTTCTAAATTGCAACCAGTAGAAGATGCGCCAAAAGATGAAATCTCCGATAAAGAACGCCTCGCGCGTGAGGCTGCAGACGACGCCCGCTTCGCTGTTGAAGAAGCGATGTCGCCACTTCGTCACCAAGCATACGAGGCCCGCACCCAGGCGCTTCGCAGCACAAAAGTTGGCGATGCTCTCTTTAATTTGAATAATCATATTGGCACAGCTAAACATTTACACAAGGTTTTAAAACACAAAGATGACGAAGACTCCGAACAGTAAAATCAAACAGCACGCCGGCGACATTTTGAAGTCCAAGACTTTCAATTCGCAAAAAAATTTCATGCAGCACGGCAACTACACCACCTACGACCATATTGTTTCGGTGGCTGAACGTAGCCTGCGCTATGCCGAAAAATTCCACATCAAAGTGAACGAAAAATCCATGGTGCGCGCTGCGCTCTTGCACGATTACTATCTGTATGACTGGCACAATTGCGGCGGCCCACTCAAATGCTATTGGCACTGCCTTCGCCACCCGCACGAGGCTGCTAAGAACGCCAAAAAAGAGTTTGACATGACCAAGCGCGAGCTTCGCATGATTAAGCGCCATATGTTCCCGTGCACATTTTTGCCGCCAACTTCAAGAGAAGGGCTCCTCATCAGTATGGCCGATAAGGCCTGCGCCGTGCACGAAATGCGCGAGCGCCGCAAGCTCAAAAAAGCCGCCAAAAAGGCTGCCAGAAAAGCTTAGCCTGGTTGAGTTATTTTCTCTCCATACTATAATCAAGATATGAATTTTCGACTTCGGCGCATCGCTTTGTCGTGTTTTGCCTTAGTGGGAACACTAGTTTGGCTTTTTGTGAACCCAGCCAGCTACGAAGAAGTTGAAACTGCTACGGATGACGACGTTGCCGTGCCGGCCGTGGCCGAAGTAACAGATGAGACGGTCGTCGAAACCACCGAATCCGGCCCAAAAGCCATCGATATCCTAGAGAAACTCGCCGTCAAGGGTCGCGCCCCGAAAACCGGTTATAGCCGTGAGGAGTTTTATAACGGCTGGCCAACAGTGGATGGTTGCAATCTTCGGCAGAGAATTATCAAACGCGATTTTGGCGACACCGCCGTACTTGATGGCTGTACCGTGATTTCTGGCGAATACCTCGAGCCGTATACCGGCCAAAAGGTAGTTTTCACCGAAAAATCCGAAATATCAAGCAAAGTTCAGATTGACCACGTGGTTGCTCTCTCTGACGCCTGGCAAAAAGGCGCCCAATATATGGACAAAGATGTTCGTTATCAGATAGCCACCGACCCTCTTAACCTCCTTGCGGTGGATTCCAGCGCCAACCAGCAAAAATCGGACGGTGATGCCGCCACCTGGCTACCTAAAAACAAGAAATTCCGCTGTGAATACGTCGCGCGTCAAGTTTCGGTGAAATATAAATATAGTTTATGGGTAACCAAGGCTGAAAAAGAAGCTATCGCTGGTATCCTCGAAAAATGCCCGAACGAGCCCGCGATTGGTATATAATATATATAAGTAAGGAGTTAATACTATGAAAAAATATTTTGGCGGCATTATCAGCGCTGCAGTCGTGCTGATTATCGCGGCGTTTTTGCTCGGTCGCTTTGTTCTTCCTAATATTGGGCTAAAAGGCCTTCCAAAACCAGAGGTATCCGAAGGCGAGCGCGGCATGCTTGGCATCGACAAAAACATCAATGAGGCTAACATCGACGATTATCTTGGCCGCAGCGACGCAGTTTATCGCGATATGCGCCTCTTGAAGGACCCAGGCAACTACGAAGCCATCGGTGGAGACTCCTATCTTTCTGGCTTTGTGGCCGGTTTTGAGGTGGTGCCTTTGCCGTATCTTATGAACGTCACTGGTCTCCCAGAGGCTGTGGGTAGCACCTATCAGGGTAAAACCCTCTTTACTGCCCATGAAGATGGTACCTACACTGCAAATTACGAAGAATCCGTCTCTATCCTAGAAAATCTCTTTCCAAAAGACAAAGTTATCTTCTTGATGTGTGGTGGTGGCGGCTATGCTGGCATGACTAAAAATCTACTCGTAGCTAACGGTTGGAATGCCGACAAAATCTACGACGTCGGTGGCTACTGGTTCTACGAAGGTAAAAATAACGTAGAAGTTAAGCGCACCAAAGCGGACGGCACCACGGTCTACGACTTTTTCAAAGTCCCTTATCACGATATTAACTTCGACAATTTAACTGCCAAATAAGATGAAAAAAGCTCCTAAAAAGACGCCAAAATTCAAACTTGTGCTCCTAGCGCTCGCCGCTGTGGCGGTTTTTGGTGGCAGCATCCTCTTTGTAGGTGCGGCTAGCGGCTGGTTTTCGGGTCAGAAAACCCCTGTAAAGGTTGTCCTTGACCCCGAATATATCGGCAATTTTGAGGTAAAATCCCTCGACAAAGCCACCTACGAATCCCTCGTAGAAGCCAAAAAATCCTTCATTATTCTCAGTTATCTCCCTGGCTGCACCGCTAAGCTTCTCAGTCTTACCTCTGATTTCGCCTCAAATAACAACATTACTATATATTATATGGATTTCGCTACCCTTAAAACTACCCCTTTGCACGATCAAGTTAAGTATTCGCCATCCGTAATTATTATCTCGAAGGGCGAAATTGCCGACTTTTTGCGCTCCGACAAAGACGAAGATACCCCAAAATACAATAATTACGACGATTTTTCGGCCTGGTTACAGGGAAAAATCGACTTTTCGGCCCAAAAATAGCGATTTTTGCAAAAATCTCCAAAAATCTTCAAAAAAACCCTTGCATTATTTTTCGATGTGCGCTATAATAGTCAACAGTTAATCAAGTCGCCTCTTTGCGACCTCTGTAAAAGATAAAGAAAAGCGAGGAAATCTTTTGAGGTCGCTTTTAAACACCTCAAGAGTAGTTTCTTAAGACTCTTTCTAAATTAACAATTTGATATTAACGATGAAAAGATTTTTAATGGCGACATTTTAGTAATCGAACTTCGATTGCTAGTTATGTCAATGCATAAAAAGGTAATTAAGGGCACTGATAGTGGATGCCTTGACAATCAATACCGATGAAGGCCGTAGGACTCTGCGATAAGCCTCGGGGATCTGAGAACGAGAATTGATCCGGGGATTGCCGAATGGGGAAACCTAATACAAGTCATGTTGTATTGTTGCTACCTGAACACATAGGGTAGAAAACGGGAACCAACCGAACTGAATCATCTTAGTAGGTTGAGGAAAGAAGAGTAAACAACGATTCCGAAAGTAGTGGCGAGCGAAATTGGAAAAGCCTAAACCTTAAGATAACCTAACGGTTTAACGACCTGAGTTATTAAAGGGGTTGCGAAATAAGATAATTTTTATGCTGAGTTGCCTTTCGGCAGTTCAGCATAAAAACCAACAGCGTTAACTGAGTGGATAAAGATACAATCCTTTAG
>CAMZAW010000033.1 GCA_947304335.1 uncultured Candidatus Saccharibacteria bacterium
TAATAATTTATATGAAACGTTTGCGTTTTAAATCTGTTGTGGCTCTAGCCAATTCCAAATTGTCGGTAAAATCTGCCGCTATCGTGCTGGCTAGCTCCACCTTGATTTCGGCCTTGCTTGGGCTCTTTCGTGATCGTTTACTAAACTCTTATTATCTTGGTACTTATCCAACCGGCATTGATGCCTACACGGCTGCCTTTACTATCCCAGACTTCATGTTTTTCATTTTGACATCTGGCGCTCTCGCCGTGTCATTTATCCCAGTTTTTAACCAGCGTCTGGCTAGCGGCAACAAAAAATCTGCCTGGGAACTTTCATCTAGCCTACTCAACTTACTAGCGCTCGTAACATTGGTCGCAAGCGTCCTAATTATGATTTTTGCCGATCCTTTAATTCGCTACATTGTAAGCCCTGGTCTCGATGAATCCGGTATGTCGCTCGCCATTAATATGACTCGCGTAATCGCTTTAAACCCATTCTTGTTCTCGATTGCGACCGTTTTAACCTCAATTCAGCAGGCCGTTGGACGCTTCGTGTTTTATGCCTTCGCGCCAGCCATTTATAATATCGGCATCATGATCGGCATCGTCTGTTTTACAGACGGCATCAATATCTTTGGTGTGCAGCTATTCGAAGGTGGCATCATGGGCGTCGCGCTTGGCGTAATTCTAGGCGCCATTTTGCAGCTAATCGTGTCACTAATTGGTCTCTTTGGACTTGGCTTTGATTACGAATTTAAGATTCGCTGGAAAAACCAAGGCTTTCGCTCGATTTTGAGATTACTACCAGCCCGCTCTTTGGACCAGGGAATTGACTACGTCAACTCTATCGTTAACACTAACCTTTCATCTCGCATGGGTGCCGGCGCAGTTCGTTCATTTAACCAAGCTTCAGCCTTGCACCAAATGCCAATCAATCTAATTGGCGTGGCGATTTCTACTGCCTTCTTCCCGAAACTTACCGAGGAGCTCGGCCAGGGCGACGAAGAAGAGTTTATGAATACCTTCAGGAAGGCTCTCCGCACGATTGTGTGGATTTCGCTGCCAGTCGCAATTATCGTATTCTTTACGCGCGGCTACGTAGTTAGCTTCGTTAGTAACATCGGTAATAACACCAGCAATGGCACTATTGCTAGCGTGCTTGGGGCACTCGTACTCGCAATTTTTGCCCGCTCCGTATTTCATATCGCCTCGCGTGGGTTCTACGCCTACCAAGACACTAAAACGCCGTTCATTGTCTCAATTATCGCCATCGGACTCACTATGCTACTTTCGGTATTATTCTTTAAGCTCGGCTATGGCGTAGATGGGCTCGGTTTTGCTCAAAGTATTGGCGCCATCGTCGAAATCATCATTTTGCTGGTGGCATTGGAACGCCGCTCGCGTCGCAAACTCTTTAACAAAGCCTTCTGGAAAGCTTTCTCTCGTATGGCAATTGCTACCGCTATCGCTGGCTGTGTCGCCTTCTCGCTCACCAAGTTCATTCCTTTGATGGCTACCGATAATTCACTTCTTATCACGATTCCAAAATTCCTCCTAATTGCCGGCGGTTCAATCGTTGCCTATGTTGTCGCCAGCTTTTTCTTAAGTCTCGAAGAAGCCGAACCATTTATCAATTACGTTAAACGAATACTCTTTAAAAACCTCAAATAGATGGTATAATATTACGCATGGAAATAACTCGCGAGGACCTAAAACATTTAGCCGACTTGTCTAATTTTTCGTTGCCAGAAGAAGAAATGGACTCTTTGCAAAACGACCTAGACGGTATTGTTAAGTATATTTCTGAGCTCAGCGAACTCAATACGGATGGCGTAGAACCAACCTACCAGGTTTTTGAGATGGATAACGTTTGGCGCGATGACGAAATCAAAACCCAGGATGCTAACCGCGAGGAATTGCTGAATTTAACCGTAGAAGAAAAAGAAAACCAAATTAAAGTTCCAAAGGTACTCTAATGAAAATTGCCAACCAAAACGTTACTGCCACGATGCTCGTAAATGACGCTCTTAAAAAAGCGGAGTTTTTCAAGGATTACAATATCTTCACTTCGCTTTACAAAGACGCCGCTTTAAAAAAGGCCGCTGAAATTGATGAAAAAATCAAAAACGGCGAGCCAGTTGGTCGCCTCGCTGGTGTACCTTTTGTCGCCAAAGATAACTTCCTAGTAAAAGACACCGTCACTACCGCTTCGGCACATATCTTGGAGCCATTTGAAGCACCAATCACCTCTACCGTAGTCGAACAACTCGAAAAAGAAGGCGCCATTATGATTGGTAAGGTCAACCTAGATGCTTTTGCCCACGGTTCCTCTACCGAGAACTCTTACTTTGGCCCAACTTTGAACGCTTTTGATAAAACCCGTGTAGCTGGCGGCTCATCCGGTGGCTCTGCTGTAGCCGTCGCACTTGATATCGTAGAATTTGCTACCGGCTCCGATACTGGTGGCTCAATTCGCCAGCCAGCCTCATTTAACGGTGTTTATGGTCTTAAACCAACCTATGGCGCAACTTCACGCTATGGTGTAGTTTCGATGGCTAGCTCGCTCGACGTTAACGGTTTCTTCACTAAAACTCCAGAAGATATGGACCTCTTGATGTCTATCTGCGCCCACCGCGACGAAAAAGATCTCACCACCTTGCCAGATTTTTATGAAGAATCCGAAGCGAAGCCGGTTAAAACCGTCGGTATTGTCAAAGATTTTGATAACGACGCCGTAGACTCAGAAATCCGCGCCACTCTGAAAGCCAAATGCGAAGAATTAAAGAAAAAAGGCATTGATATTGTCGAGCTCGATATGCCAACTTTGAAGTATGCCTTAGCCGTGTATTATATTATTCAGCCAGCCGAAGTCGCCAGCAACCTCAGCCGCTATGACGGCATTCGCTATGGCTTCCGCTCTGAGAATTCCAGCAATCTAGATGATCTATACGGCAACACCAGAAACGAAGGTTTCATGAAAGAAAACAAACGCCGTATCATGATTGGCAACTTCGTATTAAGCTCTGGTTTTTATGATGCCTACTTCCTCAAGGCCGCCAAAGCTCGCACGCTTTTGATTGAAGAATATCAAAAAGCCTTTGAAAAGTGCGACGTAATTTTGGCGCCAGTTTCGCCAAACCCAGCCTTTAAGCTCGGCGAAAAAGTCAACGACCCAGTCGCCATGTATATGGAAGATATTATGTCTGTTTCAATTAACCTCGCCGGCATTCCTGGCCTTGCTATTCCAGCCGGCAAAACCGCAAGCGGCCTTCCTATCGGCCTTCAGGTGCTTGGTCCACGCCGCAGCGACAAAACAATCATTAAATTCGCAGAGGAGATTAAGTAATGGATGGTGGTTTAATTACTTTTATCGTGGCAATCATTATCGTGGGCGCTTTGATTTTTGTAGCAATCTTGCTCACCGGTAAGCGCAGCTATCATCTTAATACCGAGTTTTATCAGTCTAAATTCCTCGCGATTGAAAGCCGCCTACAAAAAGAAAACCCAGCCAGCTACACGCTCTCAATTATCGAGGCAGACAAACTGCTCGACAAAGCTTTGATGGAAGTAGGTCTTGTGGGCAAAACCATGGGTGATCGCCTCAAAAAATCCAACGGCCGTTTTTCAGATATCAATGCTGTGTGGCACGCACATAAACTCCGCAACGCCATCGCGCATGATGCAGATTTTGAAATTGGTTTTACGCAAGCTAAAAATGCTCTTGCTACCTATAAGCAAGCCTTAAAAGATCTAGGAGCTATCTAATGAAATATATTCCAACTATCGGTATTGAATGTCACGTACAGCTCTGCACTAAGACAAAGCTCTTTTCTGAGGTGGATAACGATGCGCGCGGCAAAGAACCAAACTCTTGTGTTTCACCAGTCGACTACGCTTTGCCTGGCATGTTGCCACGTTTGAACGGGGAAGCAGTTAAATTCGCCGTTCGCGCCGGTCACGCCATGAATTGCGCCATCAATCCAAAATCTCGCTTTGATCGCAAACATTATTTTTACCCAGATTCACCAAAAGGTTACCAGATCACCCAGTTCTTCCATCCAATCATTGGTGAAGGCTTTGTTGAACTTCCAAGCGGTACCAAAATCCGCATCGAGCACGCCCACCTTGAGGGTGACGCCGGCAAGTTGACCCACTTTAGCAATTATTCACTCGTTGATTTAAACCGCGTCGATACGCCACTCATCGAAATCGTCTCCATGCCAGATATTCACTCGGCAGCCGACGCTCGCGATTACGCCAAAGAATTGTGGCGCTTAATGACTTTCGCCAAAGTTACCTATGGCGACCTATATAACGGCAACATGCGCTTTGACGTGAACGTTTCGATTGCGCCAGAAGGCGCCGATAAGCTCGGTACTCGCACCGAAACCAAGAACCTGAACTCTTTCCGCTCAATCGAGCGCGCCGTAGAATATGAAATCAAACGCCAAACCAAGTTGCTCGAAGCTGGCGAAACCATCCGCCAAGAAACCCGCGGTTGGAACGACGCCACTGGCGAATCCACCCCACAGCGCTCCAAGGAAGAGGCCAAAGATTACCGCTACATGCCAGAACCAGACTTACCGCCACTCAATCTTTCTGAAGAATTCATCAATGCTGCGCTCGAAAACTTTCCAATGATGCCAAGCGACTATCGCAAGATGCTCGGCGGCATTATTCCAGATGCCACGCTCGAGGTTTTACTCGATTACCCGCAATTAATGGAAAAACTCAGCGAATTCAAAGACAACACCGCCGCCCTGAAGCGCATTTCAAATCTCTTTTCCTCCGTGCTTCTAGCCGAAGAGAACTTTAGTTTACTCAACGACGAGCTTCCATCCAAGCAACAATTGCTTGACCTAGCCGAAATGCTCGACAAAAACGAACTCAGCTCTACCGGCGGTAAAGAGGTGTTTATCAAATTCTTTGATCCAGAAATGCATTTTAAAGCTACCCGCGAAATCGCCAAAGAACTTGGCGTAGTCCAGGAAAACGACCTTGGCGCACTCGAAGCTATTGTGGATGCCGTACTTGCAAAACCAGAAACTCAGAAAGCCCAGGAAGACTATAAAAACGGGGAACAAAAGGTTATCGGCTTCCTCGTTGGCCAAGTTATGAAAGAATCCCACGGCAAAGCTAACCCATCCGCCGTGCAAGAAATCTTAAGAAAGAAACTGGCTTAATGCTTGCATCAATCATCCTCACACTACTGATTGCCATGGTACCAGTTATCGAGCTTCGTGGCGCTATTCCTTTTGGCGTCGCGCACGGCCTTGCGCCTCTGTTATCTGCTGGTCTTGCCATCATAGGTAACTTACTGCCGATTCCATTTTTACTTCTTTTAGTTCCAAAAATCTTTGACTTTTTGCGCGACAAAAAGCTCACCAAAAAAATGATCACCTGGCTCGAAGCCAAAGCCGACAAAAACAAGAAAACCGTCGATAAATACGGCTGGCTTGGGCTCATCATCCTAGTCGCTATTCCACTTCCTGGCACTGGCGCCTGGACTGGCGCACTCGTGGCTAGCTGTTTTAAGATGAAATTCCGCCCATCCATCCTCTCTATTATCACCGGCGTTTTGATTGCTGGCGCCATCGTCGTTAGCATTACCTACGGCGTCTCCCAGCTTCTCTAAAATACCCCTACACAATCCCAAAAAAATGTGATAAAATAAAAAGCGTCTATTTTTTAATGTAAAAATCACTAATATTAAATAAGGAAATATATGGCCACCGAAATTAAAGACCTATCCAAATTCCGCAATATTGGTATTATTGCCCATATTGATGCCGGAAAAACCACTACTTCCGAGGCGATTCTTTATCGCACCGGTCTCAAACATAAAATTGACCTCGTGAAAGGCGACACCGGCGGTGCAACCACCGACTGGATGGAGCAGGAAAAGGAACGTGGTATTACCATTACCTCAGCTGCTGTTACCGCTACCTGGAAAGGTCACAAAATTAACATTATCGATACCCCGGGCCACATCGACTTTACCGCAGAGGTGGAACGCTCCCTTCGCGTGCTCGATGGCGCTGTCGTGGTCTTCGATGGTAAGATGGGCGTAGAAGCTCAGTCTGAAACTGTTTGGCGCCAAGCTACCAAATACGGCGTGCCTCGTATCTGCTTCGTCAACAAAATTAACCAAATCGGTGGTGATTTTTACAAATCTCTTGATTCTATTCACAAACGTCTTTCTAAGAATGCCGTTGCTATTCATCTTCCAATCGGCTTCGAAAAAGACATCTGCGGCGTTGTCGACCTTATCGACATGAAAGCTTACACTTACAAAGATTACGCTGACCACGAGCTTACCGTTGGCGAAATTCCAGCCGACATGGTTGAAAAAGCTAA
>CAMZAW010000034.1 GCA_947304335.1 uncultured Candidatus Saccharibacteria bacterium
CATGACAGATCCCATGAAGTACGGAAAAGCCCGCGGCATTATGCTGTTAAATAAGTTTTTACCAGACGTAACGCCGGTAGCAAATATGGATATAATTAGTTCGCTTGAGGATTGGGAAGCTCTGAAAGAAAAATACAGTGGCTTCGCCTTTCAACGCGTAGACTGGCCGATTGGCACACCAAAACCAAAGGTCGTTTATGGCACAAACGGCAAACCGGATAACATCCCCCACCTAATTAAGAAGGCCAAGCAAGATTGCCCAGAAAGTGTTGTTCTTCTTATGAAAACTAAGAAGGATAGCGTGTACCGCTATGATTACGACGGCGGGTTCAATGTATTGTTTGATCCGAATAAAGAAGTAATCATTGAGCTTGTCGGCAAGGCCTTTGATGGACACGAATTGACTTATGGGCTGGCAACGCACGAACGCTATGTTATTCCCTGGAGCGAAACGCTTTTTGTTACAAGCAAAAACATTGCCTCGTACAGAAAATACGTTGTCGCACCAGAAGAATACGCCAAGCAAAGAGCAGAGCGCATTGATTATCTAATTAATGACTGCGCCTACGACTCTTACACAGTCAACAAACGCGTTCCAAAGACCTACCAGTCGCTTAGCGGGTATTTGATTGATGACCTAATAGACAGAATCGTCTTTGAGCTCTATTCAAAGAAGGATGAATTAAAACAATTAGGTCTCGCCAAATACTGCGTGCAGGGTAACTTCGTTAATGGCGAAGTTCAGCCTTGGGAAATCTTCGTTCCAAACCGCTGGGCCGAATAAACACCACCTTAAACCCCTAATGGGGGCCGCCTCAATTGAGGCGGTTTTTTTCTTGGCGAGATAATACTGCACCCGACGCCTGGCCGGAAATAAAAAGTGGCCCCATCTCCGAAGAGACAAGGCCAACGATGAGGCAGAAGTCATACTGACGAACGAAAACGAAAGTTCTATTCTTTTTTGAGCAATGGACACCAATCTGGCACCTTAGCATATTTCGCGGGATCCCAATCGTCAAATACAACCAATCTGTACTCGACCCATCCGTTCATGGTCTTGCAGGCCCACCTTTCATCCGGGTTTGCCTCAATCTTGGTACAATAAATACCAAACTCATGTTCGAATGAATCTTCAGTATAGATCTGATGACACTTATGATTCGGACACTTGGAGCAGTTACTGATCTTCAAAACCACTTCATTATTTCCCATAAATCTACCTCCGTTTTAAAAAACTCCCACCTCAAGGTAAGACAAATTATAGCATCTCTGGAAAAATTCTAAAAGACCAGCGGTTACTTAACTCCAAATTATTATTCCTTTCCAAAGACAAATTTGTCATAAAAGAGATAGTTATGCAGACAACCTTGGCACTGTCGACGAACCATAACCCATAAAAAAATAACAAATCAGAGCTTGCTCTAATTTGTTATTTTTTAAAGGTTTCGGAGATAATGAAACTTATTTCTTCTTCTCTTCTTCTTCGAGCTTCTTAAACGCTACCTTGCCAACTAAGGTTTGTGGCAACTTGTCGCGGAATTCATAAGCCACTGGCAAAGCATAGAGTGGTACGTTTCTCTCAAGGAGGGCGCGAATCTCGCGTTCAACCTTTTTGCCGGCCTTATAGCCAGGTTTTAACACCACAAAGGCCTTTGGCACCTGGCCTTTGTAATGGTGATCAATGCCAATCACGGTAGAAGTTAGTACGGCTTCGTGCGAGTTGATAATCGATTCGAGGTGAGTTGGGTAAATATTGTAACCAGACGAAATGATAATGCGCTTCAACCTTTGAGCAAAGTAGATGAAGCCATCTTCTGCAAGATAACCCATGTCACCAGTGTGAAGCCAAAGCTTGCCATCCTCGTGGACACGCAACGTTTGCGCGGTCTCAGCTTCATCATTGAGATAGCCCATCATCACAAGCGGGCCAGAGATACAAATCTCGCCCACCTCACCAGCTGGCACCTCAGTGAATGTATCTTTTTTCACGATCTTGAAGTACATGTCTGGCATTGGCGCACCGATGATACCATCTTTAAACGAATTCTCAGGCGAAAGACAGACCGCACCAGAGCCCTCAGTAAGGCCATAACCTACGCGAATCTTTGCCGAAGAGCCGTGGTCCTGAAGACATTTGTTAACCTTATCGCGAAGCGTTTGATTCAAAGCATCGCCACCACAAATCGCGGCCTGAACTGACTTTAGATCGTCTTTTTTAAGCTTAGTATTAGTGAGCGCTTCAAAGAGCGTTGGCACGCCCACGATAAAACTCGGCTCATTTTTCTTGATAATCTCGCCGAATTGTTTGTGTGAAAAGGCCGGAATTAGGATACAGCCCATACCGCGGATCAAAGGCGTATGGATACAGACACCAAGGCCGAAACAGTGGAAGAGCGGTAAAATCGAAAGCACTGTAGCACCAGGCGTACATTGACGAATCACAGTATAGTCACACATAGACTCGGCGTTGATGTTGAGGTTTGAAAGAAGCACTGCTTTTGGCGCACCAGTCGTACCACCGGAATACATGATAATAGCTGGGTCGTTCGCGCCACGCTCTTCGTGATAATTACCTTGGTAAAAATAGGAATTGGCGATAAAATCTTCCCACAAAACCACGCGGCTATCGTTAACTGGCAAACGCACCTTTTTAACGTGAAGCGTAGTGTATAGTTTTTTCTTAAGAAAACCAAGACCATCGGAAGGGCGCACTACGATAATGCGCTCGAGTTGCGCCGTGTCGCGCAAGCGATAAATCTTATCAAAAACTGCATCAATTACGAGCACGTATTTTGAATCGGCCACCTTAATGTAGTATTCAAGCTCTTTTTCAGAGGAAAGCGGGTGCACCATGTTACACACAGCACCAATCATATTTACGGCGTAAACCATCGTGATTCCCTCTGGCGTGTTTGGCATACAAATCGTCACGCGATCACCCTCTTTTACCCCGTAATTCTTGAGTGCGCGCGCCGCTTTTTCAATTTTCTTTACAAAATTTTTAAAGGTAACCTTGTGCCCATAGTAGGAATAGGCCATGTTGTCTGGCCATTTTTCGGCACTTTGTAAAACTAAATCAACCATCGAACAATCTGGATACTCCAAATTAGCTGGGAGTCCTTCTTCATCATAGTACTTAAGCCACGGACGTTCTTGGTATTCTTTCTTTTTCATTAAAAATCTCCTTGCTGTCAATTATAGCACAAAAAACACCCGTCGCCGGGTGTTTTTGCTTGTGCTTATTTCTTAGCGATTGAAAGGGAGATCTTGCGACCTTCTTTGTCGATGTCGAGCACCTTGAAATCTTTACGCTCATTCAAGGTAAAGACTTTCTCTGGGTCTACATCAGAACCCTCACCGAGCTCAGATACGTGTACCAAAGCTTCAACAGCTGGTGAAATCTGAACAAATGCACCAAATGGGGTGATGCGGGTGACGGTACCTTCGACTTTGGAGCCTTTTTTGAGGCCTTCAACTTCGGAGATCCATGGATCTTCAACGAGTTGCTTCATCGAGAGGCTGAGGCGTTCTTTATCGATAGCGATAATCTTAGCTTCAACAGTTTCGCCAACTTTGACATAGTCGGAAGGATTGTTGACACGTTCCCAAGAGATCTCGGAAATATGGATCAAACCTTCGATGCCATCAACGTTTACGAATACGCCAAAGTCAACCACGCCAGTAACGATACCTTTAACGGTGTCGCCAACTTTGAGCTCAGCAAAGCGCTCAGCGAGGCCATCTTTGACGGCTTCCTTCTCAGAGAAGATAAGCTTGTTTTCTTTCTTGATAGCGTCAAGGATACGAACTTTGATAGATTTGCCAACCAAAGAGTTAAGGCGTTGCAAAATTTCGTCCTTATCGGCAGAACCAACGCGTGGGTAGTGTTCGGCAGAAAGTTGAGACACTGGCAAGAAGCCACGGATGCCTTCGTATTCTACGAGCAAACCACCGCGGTTAGCGTCAAACGGAGTGACTTCAACCGTCTCGGCGTTGTCGAGTTTGGCTTGGATTTCATCCCAGCCTTTGTCCTTTACGGCTTTTCTGAGAGACAATAGCACGTAGCCATCATCCATCTCGGCCTCAATAACAGAAGCAGAAACCTCGTCGCCAACATTCAAGTTGCGAGCAAACGAAGCTTCGCGGCGTGGTACAAGACCAACACCTTGAGCACCAAGATCAATCAAAATCTCGTGCTTTTTTACAGAGATAACAGTACCTTTTACGGTGTCCCCTGCAATAACTTTTTTGAATGAACCCTCATCACTTGCGAGAAGTTCGTCCATTGTAACTTTTTTGGCAGTTGTTGCCATTTAATATTTCCTTTCTTTCAGGCCCATTCAGAAACCAACTAGTTAGCTAGCTTCTGAATGGACCCAAAAACTCCTTATATTTTAGCATACCTTCTCTTAAAAATCCACCCCAAATTTTAGGTTTTCAAAGTTTGCCCGTGCTATAATCAAATTGTATAAAAAATTTATTCAATTTGCTTATGTCTAATTCCCTCTTAAATCAGCTAAAAACCGACTTTCCTAGCTTCATTTTTAAGCCTGGCGGCAAAAAATATTTGTTCCGTCCACCAAAAACAATTGTTCTAGGCGGCGACGAACCGCAGGCCGAGCTCCTGCTTTTACACGAGCTTTCGCACGCGCTGCTTGGCCACCGCACATTTAAGACCGATATTGAGCGCCTCCGCATGGAATCTGATGCCTGGGCCAAGGCCAAAGAGCTAGCCGCCAAGTATTCTATCCCTGTTGACGAAAACTTTATAGAGGATCAATTAGACACCTACCGTGACTGGCTCCACGCCAAATCCAAGTGCAAAAAATGCGGCCTTACCCGTTTTGCCACCCCTGATGGCAAATATCACTGCCCCTTTTGCGAACAAAAAATATAGCGCTCCCCTTGCGGGTTACGCTATATCCTTCTAGGCAGATAAATTAAGCCTCTTTTTTGGCAGGACCGCGACGTGAAATACGTCCACCCTTAGC
>CAMZAW010000035.1 GCA_947304335.1 uncultured Candidatus Saccharibacteria bacterium
ACTGGTACAACTCAGAGGGCGGTTACTTGTTTGCGTTCTTCGACTTAGACGATGGATATTGTACGCTTGCTTCTGGCAGATTCTAGAATGCCTTAAAGTGCTACCCCTTGTCGCCTCTGTCATTTTGTGATATAATATCGGCAAGGGGTTATTTTTTAACCCTTTTTTCGTATCATTAACAATCTACACAAAATTGAAAGGAGGTGGAGTCCTTGTCAAAAGATTTGGCTCCGTTTCAAAAAGGCTTGATTGACACTATGTGTGAAATCAAGGCAGTGAAGTTTGGCGACTTCACATTGAAGTCTGGCCGGAAATCACCATTTTTTGCAAATATTGGTGAGTTTTCCAGTGCGAAAAGCATGCTGCAACTCGCGGACGCCTACGCCAGGATGATCCACGAGGTTCACGGCGAAGATTTTGACGTTTTGTTCGGCCCGGCATACAAGGCAATTTCGATTGCAGCTTGTGTTGCTACGAGATTCTTTGAGCTTTACGGCGTTGATGTAAGATTTTGCTCGAACCGTAAAGAGACAAAGGACCATGGCGATGTCGGTGGTTTGGTTGGCTCCAAGTTACGAGAAGGCGACAGGGTCGTTATCGTTGAGGATGTAACCACTGCTGGCACATCCATGGAGGAAGTCGTACCGATTATCAAAAAGACTCCGGGTGTTCAAATTCTGGGGTTGGTGGTTTCTCTGAACCGTCAGGAGTATGGTACTAAAAAATCAACTACTGCCCTTCAGGAAATCGAAATGAAGTATGGTTTTAAAACGACCGCGATTCTCTCGATGAGAGATGACGTGGTTCCTTATCTGATGGAGAATGGCACTTTGGATGATGATCTGGTTGCCGCCATTGATAAGTATTACGAGCAGTATGGCCCGAGGGAAGGAGCGGATGACGCTCCGGAAGAGACAGAGTGCGTTGACGCGCCCTGCGAGAACAACAAATCGAAGGAGGATGATTTTCATGGAAACCCCACTTGACAAGATTAAGCTGGAGACGATTATTTGGAGTGCTGACGTCAGTTGGGACATTCTGAAGCAGGTTGTCGACAATGTATTGTTGCCGAGAGGAACTGTTTTTAAGCTTGACCGGTTATTCTTCGAAGAGAATGACAAGGAGATAATCACGTATTGCCAGGAAGCTGGCTATCCGGTGTTTGCGGATGCAAAGATTATTGAGATACCGGATAAGGTAATGAAAATTGCCGAAACGTATCTCAAGTACAAGCCGTGGATGCTGAATGTGATGGCTGGTGCATGCAGTACGGGACTTCTCGAGATAAAGAAGAAAGACGACAAAATTGATGCATTGAAGCGTTTTGCTGATGCTTGTGCCGAAGTTGGCACTAAGAGCTGTGCTGTGACGGTTTTAACAAGCAAGAAGCCGGGCGTAATCAGGAAAGAGTTCAGAAGAGGTCAGTCGGAGCAGGTTTTGACTTACGTCGAGATGATGCATCAGGCTGGGCTCACGGATATCGTTTGCTCGCCGCAGGAAGCAGCGGATATTCGAAATATTGCAAAATATAAAGAGCTCTCCATTAATACTCCCGGTGTTCGCATGCCGGGCAGTAACAAGGATGATCAGTCGCGTACCGCGACCCCTTTGAATGCGCTTCGAAATGGCGCAGACCGATTGGTAATTGGTCGGGATATGATCAGGGGTGATGGTGATATTCTTGACAATATCGAGAAGAATTACCACGATATCTTTATGCATATCCTCCCGTTCTATACTGGGCAACTAAGTGTGTAGGTTGAGAAAACGGTCCTTCGGGACCGTTTTTTCGTGCTAAGATTTGGTCGGGTGGTAATATCTGTTTTATTATGGTATAATTTGGGGATAAAAGAAAGGATAAAGCATGGAAGAAAAAATAGAAAAAATGCGACATACGCTTAGTCATGTACTTGCTGCTGCGGTACGGGAGCTTTATCCAACTACTACATTTGGGGTAGGGCCAGCTATCGACAACGGTTTTTACTATGATATCGACTTTGGCGATGCCAAAGTTTCTGATGCGGAGCTTCCAAAAATTGAGAAAAAGATGCGTGGCATCATTGCACAAGGTTGCAAGATGGTGCGCAGGGAAGAATCTCGCGAAAACGCTTTGAAATGGGCTAAGGAAAACGGCCAAAAGTTCAAGGTTGAGCTAATTAACGACCTGCCAGAAGATGAAACTATTTCGTTTTACGATATGGTTACCCCTGATGGCAAGGTGCTTTTTGCTGACCTTTGCAAGGGCCCACACGTAGAATCAATGAAAGAAATCGGTGCGTTTAAACTGATGCGCGTGGCTGGTGCTTACTGGCGTGGCGATGAAAAACGCGAAATGCTTACCCGTGTTTACGGCGTGGCTTTTGAAACTCAGGAAGAGCTCGACGCTTATCTTAAACAACAAGAAGAAGCCAAGGCTCGTGATCACCGTAAACTTGGCAAGGAGCTCGATCTCTTCTGCTTCTCAGACCTAGTTGGTGCTGGTTTGCCACTCTTTACCCCTCGTGGTACGATTTTGCGCGACCTTTTGAACGATTTTACTCAGGGTTATCGCTTGCGTTGCAACTACAAAAAGGTTTGCATCCCACACATTGCTAACGTTGACCTCTACAAGACTTCTGGTCACTTTGAGAAATTCCCAGAACTGCTCCGTTTTGTGAGCTCTGAATCTGGTGATGAGCTTGCTATTAAGCCGGTAAGCTGCCCACACCACAGCCAAATCTTTGCCTCAGTGCCACGTTCTTACAAGGAGCTTCCGATTAAGTATCTTGAAACCACGATGGTTTATCGCGATGAACGCAAAGGTGAGCTTGGTGGTTTGTCCCGTGTACGTTCGATTACCCAAGATGATTCACACGTTTTCTGTACTGATGACCAAGTTGAGGGCGTGTTTGGCGAGTTGATTGAATCTGCAAAAGATTTGTACGCTCGCGTAGGTATGAAACTCAGCCTCCGTTTGTCCTTCCGTGACGATGGCGATGGCTACATTGGCGACCCAGAAATGTGGGAGAAGGCCCAAAATTCGATTCAGAAGATGGCCGACAAGTTTAAGATGAAATATTTCATTGGTCTTGGCGAAGCCGCTATGTATGGTCCTAAAATGGACTTCATGGCTGAGGATGCCTTGGGTCGTGAATGGCAACTTGCTACGGTCCAGCTCGACTACGCCATGCCAAAACGCTTTGGTCTTGAGTACGTTGATGCTGACGGCAGCAAAAAGACGCCTATCATGATTCACTGTGCTTTGATTGGCTCGATTGAGCGCTTTATGAGCGTGTTTATTGAGCACACAGCTGGTTGGTTCCCATTCTGGTGTGCGCCAGAACAGGTTCGTATCCTTACCGTGAACGATTCCGTGAATGATTACATGGTGGATATTCGCAAGATTCTAGATGATATTGAACTCGATGACCCAATTAAGAACAACGCGCTTCGCTATAGCCTAGATGATTCTTCTGACTCTCTCGGCAAGAAAATCAAACGCGCTACTACGTTGAAGATTCCTGCTCTTATTATCGTTGGGCCTAAAGATGTTGAGACCGGCGAAGTGACGGTGCACCTCCGCGATTCTGAAGAAAAAGTGAAACTCGCTGATCTAAAAGATTTCTTACTTAACCTTAAATAATGAATAATAACTTGCCTAGATACAACGGACCGGTGGTAGTTATTTTGGGGCCCACCGGTTCGGGCAAGACCGGGGTGTCTATTAAGATCGCTAAGGCTATTAATGGCGAGGTGATTTCGGCGGATTCCCGCGCCATTTACAAGGGAATGGATATTGGCACCGCCAAACCGAGCATTGAAGAACAAGACGGTGTGCCACATTTTGGCATCGACCTGGTGGAGCCTGGTGAACGCTTCACGGTGGCGGATTGGAAGGCGTATGCTGAGGAGAAAATCGAAGAGATTAGAGCGCGTGGCCATGTGCCGATGGTAGTAGGTGGTACCGGACTTTATATTGATGCTTTGGTGTATGATTACCAATTCAAAAATGACGGTGAGCGGAGCG
>CAMZAW010000036.1 GCA_947304335.1 uncultured Candidatus Saccharibacteria bacterium
ACGCAAATCTACACCCACGTCACGGATGCCCACTTGCGTGAAATCCACGAAAAATTTCACAGCGAAACTAAATAATTACTCTTGTCCAAACACTTGCATATCCGGATCATACAACCGGATGACGGTAGAAATTGTGGTAGGAAGGTCCTTGCCCACCGCATACCAACAGGTACGAATATAAAAATCATAATACACTACGCCGCTATCCACGCCAGATGACGAAACCGTCGTCGAACCCGGATCCTTCACTGCCACCACATAGATCCCCTCTACGCGCTGTGCATCGCTTTCGGCCAAATTCGCCACCAAAGCGTCGTCATTATAAATCACCCGTGGATAGGTGGACGGCGAGAAAAACTTCGCGCGGTCCGTAATCAGCGATTCTGTTGCATTATCAGTCAAAGCCAGTTTGCGCGGATTAATCGCGAAGCCTTTTTGGTGGTAAAGCCCGCTAGCGCTTTCATCATCATATACTTCGCTACAAGACATCGGCCCATACTGCGTCACACTGGCCGTCGGAGCATTCGCCCGCGCCACAATCGCCTTCCAAAGCTTGGCAAAATAGCCATCCGTATTACCATCGCTGCGCTCCGCCACATAAGAAGACTGGATAAACCTCAGCGAATCGGCCTGGGCATCGATTTCGTTCCTTGCCATCGTGGTTTCAAGCGAACTTTGTGTGTTTGACACTCCTGAATTCATCACCGCAACAGCCGAGATTGTGACCATCGAAAAAATCGCCACCGCAAACATCACCTCGACTAACGTATCACCAGTTTTCATGCCCACTTTCATACTTCTATTTTACCATACCTTCCCGGCAAGAAACCCGATAGTCAAATCTGCAAAGGTAATCACAATCATAAATGCCACCACTAGAAACGGCCCAAATGCAATTTTCTTTTGCTTTTTAGGTAGCATCACCACAAGGCCGATGAAGTTTGCAAGGAACAGCAAAATCAGCGCCAGCCAAGAATCGCCAAGTGCGAGCCCCAGCGCTACACCCAAAATCCAATCGCCATCCCCTACCCACTGCCCTTTAGATAACAGATATAAAACGAGATATGTGACGCCCAAAATCGCCACCGCCCCCATCAAATTAAAGATTGGCCCCCAAGAAAAACCCACAATAGAAATCAAACTCCATTGTTTCAGGATTGCTATTATTATAGCACAAATCACAGCAAAAATCAATACTGCTTGTGGTAATTCCCTCCATCTGGCATCATAGATTGCCAAAAAGCCTAGGCTTAAAATAAGCAATACCATAAAACCAAAAATCACCCAGGCCAACGCGCTCATGTTTGACAATTCTATCGTACTACCATAGCCCAGAAACCCAAGTCCGCACAATAGCTCAATCACGATCTCGCTCGCCCCAATTGGTTTCTTGCAAGCGCGGCACTTGCCACCCAACATCAGCCACGAAACAATCGGAATATTATCATACCATTTAAGCTGCTTTCCGCATTTCAGACATACCGAGCGTTTGCCCAGTTTCTTCTTTCCCTGTTCTTTGTATCTTAGCCGCCACGCCTGGCAACTCAAAAACGAGCCCATCACTGCGCCCATCGCAAACATCAACACCAAGAACCAAATTTTCATACTTCTATATTAGCATAAGCCTGTTGATTTTTTTTAATTTTCACTTTATAATAAGCACAAATAAACTTTCTAGAAAGGATTATTTCCATGACAAAAAACAACCTTAAATCGAAAGAAGGCTTCACCATCATCGAAGTTGTGCTCGTGCTTGCTATCGCCGGTCTCATCTTCCTCATGGTCTTCATCGCCTTCCCAGGTTTGCAACGTGGCCAGCGTGATACGCAACGCCGCAACGACATGTCGAGATTTTTGTCTCAACTCAGTCAATACCAAACTAACAACCGCGGTCAGGTCCCAGATGCTTCCGTAAACGCCTACACGACCTTCATCAGCAACTACCTAACCCTAAACGGTAAAGATACCTTTGAAGATCCATCCACTGGCAACACCTACGTAGTCAAAGAGGTCGTCGAATGTAAATCAGTCAGCGCAGACACCAAATGTACTGCTGACTTTACTGGTGAAGTTGGCGACATCTATGTATACGCCAATGCCGTCTGCGAAGGTGAAAATCTCTCCGTCGTAGATGGTGGCCGCAAAATCGCCATTCGTACCAAACTTGAAGGTGCTGGCGTCTACTGTGGTAACAACTAATCTAAGTTAGTTAAAACAAAAAACTTCCCTAAGGGGAAGTTTTTTGATAGCTATATATTCCTATTATTCTTATAAGTCTGCACAGCAAAGAATAATGTCGTAGCCATACTCATAATGGCACAAACAATTGATGGCCAATCTGACTGCATTCTAAAGCTAATGATACCGACAGAATCTAGAAAATCGAGTATGAGCAATACAGTAAGAACACTCATAGAAATAATTATCATTCTTGCCAGCCCACGCAAACCCTGGTCTTTAATTCCATTCATACATACTCCTTTCTCCACCAAATTATATTCTAGCTATCATAATAATAACAAAAAAAACCACCATATATAATATATGGTGGCCCAGATACAATACTAAGTATTAAGTAATCGACGTCACGAGCGAGTAAATCGGGAGCAAGGTACCACCAATCACGATGCCAATGAGGCCCGCCATAATCACCATCAAAATCGGCTCAATCATCGTAGACAAGGTATTAATCTGCTGGTCGAGCTCGGTTTCGTAAACCTGCGCGGCCTTGCCAAGCATCTCGTCGATACGGCCAGATTCCTCGCCAATCGCCGCCATTTGCGGCACCAACGGCAACATATATTCACGGTCTTTAATCGCTTCAGAAAGCGGTTTACCACTCTTAATTACCTCAATTGATTTGCTATATTCTTCCTCAACTACGATGTTGTTGGCAGCACCAATTGCAATCTTAATTGATTCAATCATCGGCACGCCAGTAGCAAGCATCATCTCAGCAGTGCGCGCAAAGCGCGATACATAAAGCTTCCTAAACAGCTTGCCAAATAGTGGCACATGCACCTTAATCGAGTCACGCGTCTTGCGGCCTGGCTCGGTATTCTTGAAGTAGAAGAACAAACCACCAGCGATGCCAATTACAAAGATAGCAACTAGCCACCAATAAGCGCCAAAGAAGTTCGTCAAGCCCACAAGCGCCTTAGTAAGCTCTGGCAGAGGTTTCTTCAAATCATGGTAAAGTGACTCCACCTGCGGCACCACCGCAATCATCATGAATGCGAGCACGCCGATAATCGTCACCAAAATAATCGCCGGGTAAACCATCGCGCTACGGATGCGCGAAAGCAACGCCTCGTCCTTCTCTTCCTGGTCGGCCAAGCGCTTCAAAGCAATATCAAGCGTACCACTAGTCTCGCCAGCTTTAATCAAAGAAAGATAAACGTTATTAAATACATCCGGACGGCGCGAAAACGATTCAAATAGACTTTTACCAGCTTCCACGCTAGCCGAGATTTCCTCTACCACAGCCTTCATCGGCTTGGATTGAGTCTGTTCAGAAACACTGCGAAGGCTCGCCGCCAGCGGCAAACCAGCGCCAATCAAAGTTGAAAACTGCCTCGTAAACGTAATCCTATCTTTGGTACGAATACGGTTCTTGTACTTCGCCAAAACGCCATCTTTGTCGTGCGGCACAATCGAGCTTGGCACATAGCCCTGCTCAAGCAGCAACCGCCCAGCCGAACGCTCATCGTTAGCCTGAATGCTACCTTTTACGCTCTTGCCGGTGGCTTTTTCCTTTGCCTTGTAGTCGAACCTTCTCATTAGCCTCTCATCAACCTTTCGAGTTCATTTACATCAACCGCATACTCGCGCGCGTGGTCATAAGTAATCACGCCAGTGCGCACCAAGTTGGTCAAAGTGCGGTCCATCGTCTGCATGCCTTGCTCAGCGCCAGTCTGGATAGCAGTATCAATCTGGAAAGTCTTGCCCTCGCGAATCAAAGCGCGAA
>CAMZAW010000037.1 GCA_947304335.1 uncultured Candidatus Saccharibacteria bacterium
CCCTGGACCTCTGCCTTGCAAAGGCAGCGCTCTAATCAGCTGAGCTATTACCCCAACTCCCCATATTTTACCAAAGATGGGTATTTTTTGCAAGGGAAAAAGGAAAAATCGCTCCGTTAGGGGCGATTTTTCAGGTCATACAACTTTAAGTAGCCTCGCAGTTTAATCTACTTAAATTATGCTTATTTTATATCATGGCGCGCATATTGTCAACATTTTTTATCCACAACCTGTGAAAAAAGTGTTCGGATTTAATAAAAATATTACAACATATTTTTAAACAAAAACGTATTGACAAAACTAAAGCGGTATGGTATAATTTAAAGCATAAGCCTGAGAAGGTGAGTTTTATTAACGGAACATAACAGGTGGGCAGAAGGAGTTTCAGATGTCTGGAACCAAAGCTGGTGGCATGAAAGCTGCCGCTACCAATAAGGCTAAATACGGTAAAGAATTTTACGCTCGTATCGGCCAAAAAGGTGGTCAAAATGGTCACACTGGCGGTTTTGCCGCCAACCCAGCACTCGCTCGTATCGCTGGTGCTAAGGGTGGACGTATTTCACGTCGTGGCCCTGCTAAAAAAGAAGCCTAATTTAAAAAATATAGCGCTCAAAAAAGCGCTATATTTTTTGTTCGCAAAAGGGGCAGTGATACTTGCCGTCAGGGGTCTCAAAGCGGGTGAGGCCGCATTTTTTACACTTGGATTTAGTGTGGAGCCAGTCGCGATAGGTATCTAACTCGGTCTCAATGAAATCATCGTCAACGGGGACGGAATACTTAGCAGCGAGCTCTTTGGTTTTGGCCCAGGCGTCGGATTCCATTTTGACGCGGGCGATGTCGGTAGTGAAAGAGAAGTGGCCGAGCAGGGCATGAGATAGTTCGTGCAAAAGCAGAAGATCGGCCATCGGCTCGTCGGGCCCAAGGACAATTGTTTTAGGTGGACGGAACAAAAATTTTTTGCCGCCCGGGCGAAATTTCAGCTCCGGATAGTCATTCCTAAGGGTTTTTAAGAGGGAATTAGCCATAACCTAAATGAATAAATTTTTTATACAACTTAATTATAACACCTAGTCGGCGCGGGGCTAGACGCGTTTTTAAAAGTAGGCAGGGCAGCAGCGCGCCAAAGCTCTGGACTTTATCTTATAGGTGTGGTAAAATTATTAAAGTTTTGGGTCCATTCAAAAGCTCTAGCCACGGGTTTTTGAATGGGCCTAGAAGAAAGGAAAATAATAGATGGCAAATACTGCCAAAAAAGTTTCAATGGATGACCTTCTCGCCGCTGACGAGAGCTCGTTCAAAAAAGTTATCGCAGGGGACACCGTAAAAGGTACTGTTATCTCTGTGAAAAAGCACGAGATTTTGATTGATCTCGGCGCTCAAGGTGTTGGTTTGGTACCACGCCGCGAGGCTTCGTTCGCTCGCAACTTGAATGTTGGCGACGAGGTGTCTGCTTCTGTAATCGAGGCAGAAATGGACGATGGCTACGTGCTATTGTCACTCCGCAAAGCTGTTAAAGATAAAGGCTGGGATGAAATCCAAGCTAAACTCGATAACGCTGAAACGGTTGAAGTTACCCCATTCGACGCAAACCGCGGTGGTTTGCTCGTAGAATACGAAGGTATTCGTGGCTTCTTGCCAGTTTCTCAACTCTCCGCTGAGCACTACCCACGCGTAGGTTCTGCTGACAAAGATGAAATCTTGCAACGCCTCAACTCTTTGGTTGGTAAATCAATCAGAGTTCGCATCCTTGATGCAATCAAGAAAGAAAACAAGCTTATCTTCTCTGAGAAGGAAGCTATCAAAGATGGCCTCGCTGAGCGCTTTGCTGAGCTCAAAGTTGGCGACACCGTTAAGGGTATCGTCACTGGCGTAGTCGACTTTGGTGTATTCGTAAACGTTGATGGTATCGAAGGTTTGGTCCACATTTCCGAGATTTCTTGGGAACGCGTTAACAGCCCAGCTGATTACGTGAAAGTTGGCGAAACCATCGAAGCTAAGATTATCGCAATCGACAAAGAACGCCTCAGCCTCTCTATGAAACAACTCGTGGAAGATCCATGGGTATCAGAGGTCGAAGGTTTGAAGAAAGGTTCCAAAGTTGAGGGTACGGTTACTCGTATCACCCCATTTGGTGCTTTCGTACAAATCTCACCAGCTGTTGAAGCTTTGGTTCACGTATCTGAACTTGGTGAAGGCTCCGACGTCGATCCAGAGAAAGTCTTTACTTTGAACGAACGCAAGGACTTCAAAGTTCTCGACATCGACAAAGAAAATCGTAAGATTTCTCTCTCTATTGCTAAGAAATAAGCAAAAGCGAAAAACGCCCGGCAGCGGGCGTTTTTTGTGTGCTATAATTGTCGTAAGGAGATTATTTTTAATGAAAAAGAAAGAATACGAAGAACGTCCGTGGCTCAAGTATTATGAGGAAGAAAACATCCCGGCCAATTTGGAATATCCAGATTGTTCAATGGTAGACATGGTGCTTCACAGCGCCGAAAAATGGCCAGACAACGTGGCTTATTCGTACTATGGTCACAAGGTGACTTTTAAGAACTTTGTTAAGAAAATTGAGAAAACCGCCCGTGCACTCAAGAACTATGGTGTAAAAGAGGGCGATCGTGTAACGATTTGTATGCCAAACACGCCAGAGGGAATTACTATGGTTTACGCTGTAAACATGGTTGGTGCAGTGGCCAACATGGTGCACCCACTTTCTTCTGAGAAGGAAATTGAGTACTATGTGCGGGCTGCTGAGTCACGCTATGTGTTGGTGTTTGACGCAATGTTCGATAAGGTTTATCGCTTGCGCGATTCTGCCAATCTCGAGCGCATTATTGTGGTGCGCCCATCCGATGGCCTTGGCTTCTTGAAGAAGAAAATGTATAGCCTGCTTCACGTCAAAAAGGTGAAATTACCAGTTAACGATGGTCGCGTGGTTTTGTGGGAAGATTTCATTGCCAACTCTTACTTCTATCAGGGCAACTTCCATGAAGAGCGCGGTGCAAATGATCTCGCTGCAATTCTTTATTCTGGTGGCACGACTGGTGCACCAAAGGGAATTATGCTCTCAAACCTCAACTTCAATGCCCTCGGCATGATGGCTACTACGGTGATTCGCCAAGCTCAACCAGGCGCTTCGATTTTGGCAATCTTGCCAAACTTCCACGCCTTTGGCCTCGGTGTTTGTATGCACACGCCACTTTCTCGTGGTATGACTTGTATCCTCATTCCAGTGTTCTCGCACAAACAATTCGCTGACATTATCCGCAAAAATGAGCCAACCTTCATCGCCGGTGTGCCAACTTTGTTTGAATCGTTGATTAATACTAAGCTTAAAGCTGACGATTTGAAATCGGTAGACGCTGTGATCTGCGGTGGCGATGCTTTGAATGCAACTTTGCGTGACAAAGTTAACGAATACCTCGAAGCGCATGGTTCAAGCGCCAAGATTCGCGTAGGCTTTGGCCTGACCGAAGCTTGTGGTGCTACCTGTTTGTCACCAGAAAATTCCTTCAAAGACGGCATCATTGGTGCGCCTTTCCCGGATATGTATTTCAAGATTGTAAAAATTGGTACCTTTAAGAAGGCTGACGTGGGTGAAGACGGTGAGATTTGTATCTCTGGTCCACTCGTGATGATGGG
>CAMZAW010000038.1 GCA_947304335.1 uncultured Candidatus Saccharibacteria bacterium
TCTCGCGATGCTCCTAGCGGCTGCGGTTAGTTTCTGTTTTGTGGCTTTCAAAAAGGAATTCGACACGCTCGGATTCTTGTATACGCGCGAAATTAATTATGGCGACGAATACGTATTGGACTACGGTGAAGTTTGTTACGGCACGCTTTTGAAATGCGAAGCGCCAGTTGTTGAGAGCGAAGGCGAAGTTGATATTAACACGCTTGGCCAATATGAAGTTAAGTTCACATTCAAACATGATGACAAATCAATTAATCTTACGCAGATTATTAATATAGTCGACCAATCCGCACCGGTTATCACGGTCGAAAAAGAAGCTGCCAAAATCTGTCCGAGTGGCAAAATTGCCGACTTCGGCCTAAAGATTTTTGATAACTTTGACGGCGATTTAACCGAGCAAGCCATGCTGGAATATAGCAGCAATGCTGGCAGGGTAGATATTAGCGTTTCGGATAGTAACGGCAACCAAGCCACTCACCAGCTCCCGGCCACGATGGGCGACGACGAGGCGCCAATCATCACGATCAACGGTGATGCAAACATTTCGATTTATCAAAACGGTTATTATAGCGATGCCGGAGCGAGCGTTACGGATAACTGTGACGACGTAGAATTAAAAACCACGGGCGGAGTAGACGTTAACAAAGTCGGCACTTATGAAATTACTTATTCGGCCGTAGATAGCTCCAATAACGCAGCGAGCGCCAAGCGCACGGTTGAAGTTAAACAGCCACCACGGGCTAACGGCACAATTTACCTCACTTTTGACGATGGCCCGAGTGTGCACACGGCGCGCCTACTAGATGTACTTAAAAAATACAACGTCAAAGCTACTTTCTTCGTGACTGGCAGTGGCGATGACAGTATTATTCTGCGTGAGTACCAAGAAGGCCACACCGTGGCTCTGCACACTTTCACGCATGATTATGCCTACGTTTACCAGAGCGAAGAAAATTATTTTGAAGATCTCACCCGCATCCAAAATCGCGTTAAGAATATTACTGGCGTAGCACCGACTCTGATTCGTTTTCCGGGCGGCAGCTCCAATACCATCAGCTCCAAATACGACGGCGGGCAGAGAATTATGTCGAAGTTAGTTAAGTCGGTGGGCGATAGAGGCTTTACTTATTTCGACTGGAATATTTCTTCGGGTGACGCCGGTGGCGCCACTACATCAGATGCCGTATTCAATAATGTGATCAACTCACTTCGCAGTGGTGCCATGGTGGTTTTGCAGCACGATACTAAGGGCTTTTCGGTTGACGCGGTGGAACGCATTATTCAATATGCTCTGAATCGCGGCTACACTTTTGCGCCACTCACAGCCAGTTCATTTGCGGCTCATCACGGTGTAAATAACTAAAAAAATTATGCTTGCATAATGATGGAGGCTTTGTTAAACTAGAGAAAGCGCTCGTTAATTTTTCCCAACTAGATCGGTGGTTGATCTTATCCCGGAGGTGGGTCGGTCGTTAGAGCGATATAATTAAGGAGAAAAATTGATACATGCGTATCAAACGACAAAAGCGTTCTGAGGAACGTCAAAAGTCAAAAATTCCCCCTGCCGCTTGGCAAGAATTTATTGAAATCTAAAACGTCAAGCGAAAAAAATATCCCCGAGAAGGGGAATATTTTTTTGTCTAAATTTAGTTTTCGGCGTGACGAAGTTTAGCCTCGATGATGTCTTCCATCAGGGTCATGAAATCAGTTTCGTCGGTCCAGGACACAACCTCACCGTCAATTACAACGTAGCTAGCTTGGCTACGATCAATCAATTGACCGTCGATAAAGAAGGAAGGAGTACCGGTGATTTCAGGTGTGCGGCGGCCGATGCCAGCGTCAAAGCTGAGGCGCTTTGAAACTTCGCTACTGCTTACATCTTTGCGGAATTTCTCGAGATCACCCTTGCCATCAGAAGCTTCGGTGAAGTATCTTTCAAACAATTTGGTACGTTCGGTAGCGGAAGCGTATTCCCATTCGGCTTGGTTTGCGAAAAGTAAATCGGCATATTCTTCCCAATAGCCTTGCAAGCTGGCGGCTTCAGCCGAAGAAGCAGCGGCGGTGGCGTTTTGGTGATAAGAAAGAAGGAAGTTGCGGTAAACAATGGCCAACTTGCCATCATATTTTTCGAGCAACTCGTTTACGCGGGCGCTGAAGACTGAACAAACTGAGCATTGGAAATCGGCGTATTCAAAGATTACAACTGGTGCGTCGGCAGAACCTTTAACATGGTCGCCGATGTTGCCGTTATCTTTGTTCGGACCGATGATCGTATAAAAATCGTAATCGTCAAAGTTAGTAATATTGGCGTTTCCGTCCATGATGAATTTAGCGAGAAGACAAATCAGACCTACTGCAAAAACACCGAGGGCGATCTTGAGAACTTTATTCATAACACTCCTTTAAAATGATATAATTATTATAGCATGTTTAAACGCTTCATGAAAAAGTTGGTAGCCTGGCTCGACCCCAAGCTCGATAAATACCGTGGAAAAGCGCCTAAGTTTGTGCCGAAGGATTTTGCTGAATTTGTAGATGTCCTCAGGCGCACACCTAAAGATATCTTGAGTGAAAAGGACCGCGAGAAGATCGCTGCCGTCATGAGTTTTGATAGCAAAAAAGTTAAAGACTTGATGATCCCGAAAGACCAAATGGTTTTCGTGCACGACAAGGATTTCCTCGGGCCTTTAATGCTCGACAAGCTCTACAAATCCGGCTTCACGCATTTTCCAGTGGTCGACAGCAAAGAGCACGTAGTTGGTATTATCCATACCGAGGCTTTGAATACTCTCGAAATCAAAAAGACCGACCGCGCCAGCAAGTATATGCAAAAAACTACTTCATACTTGCATGTGGGCGATACTTTACCATTTGTAGTCGAAGAAATCGACCGTACCAGCAGCTTTTATTTTCTAGTTTTGAACGATAAAGACGAACTGGCTGGATTTTTGACCGTCGAGATGATTCTGCGCTACCTTCTCGGGGAAAATGTGGTATAATATACCACATGAGAATTTTAACCAACGAACTCAAAAACTATTTAGGACAAACTGTAACCGTATCCGGTTGGGTAAATTCGCGCCGCGACCACGGTGGATTGATTTTTATTGATCTCCGCGACCACAAGGGAATTATTCAGCTTGTTGTTACCCCAGAAAATGCCGAAGCTTTTGCGCTCGCCGAAACCGTACGTGATGAATATGTTCTCACTGCTACCGGCACCATGCGTGAACGCGACCCAGAGTTGAAAAACCCAAACATCGAAACCGGTGATATTGAGCTCGTCGTGAGTGAACTTATCCTTCTCAACAAATGTGAACCATTGCCAGTTAATACCCATGATGATGGCGAAAAATCCAGCGAGGAAATGCGCCTCAAATATCGTTATCTCGATTTGCGCCGCCCATCAATGCAAAAAACTTTGAGCGAGCGTTCCCGCTACTATGCCTTCCTGCGTGATTATATGTATAAGCACGACTTTATCGAAGTTACCACGCCAATCTTGGCCAACTCTTCACCAGAGGGTGCTCGCGACTTCCTGATTCCATCCCGTTTGCACCCAGGTACGTTCTACGCTTTGCCACAAGCTCCACAACAGTTTAAGCAATTGTTGATGGTAGGTGGCGTGCCACGTTATTTC
>CAMZAW010000039.1 GCA_947304335.1 uncultured Candidatus Saccharibacteria bacterium
TTAAAGGTGATAAACTCCGCGTTATTCGCTACAAAGCCAAAAAACGCGTCCACAAAGAAACTGGTCATCGCCAGAAATACTCCGAGATAGAAATCGTAAAGATCGGATAAAAGAAAATAACTTAGCTTGAACGAGCATTGAGCAAACCCGAGAAAGATTTGGCAAATTTTAGGAAATTAGCTCGCGCGAACCGTGAAGACAGCCGTGAGTCGCGAGTAATTTCCGTTAAAAAATTTGCTGAAGCTTTCTCGGCGTGAAGTGAAGCGCGAGTGAAACTAAGTTATTTTCTTGACCTGTGTTGCAATTCTTACAATTGAGAAGTCCAAGCCAGCAAAACTTATTATTAGCTACTTTTATTTTTTTGTGTTATAATCTTAAGTATTATGGGTGCGAAGGTAATCTGTATTACAAACCAGAAAGGCGGCGTAGGTAAAACCACTACAGCCGTCAATCTCGCATATTATCTCGCCAAAGACAAACAAAAAACCCTTCTAGTTGATTTTGATCCACAAGGGAACGCATCTTCTGGACTTGGTATCGACAAAACCGTCCCGACCGAACTCGGTTACACTATGACAGAAGTTATTATGGGTGCAGCCAGCCTAGAGCAGGCTATTCGCCCCACCAAATACAAAAATTATGATATCGCTCCAGCCACCCCAGAGCTTGCCAATGCCGAAGTTGAAATCACCAGCCAACCCCGCAAATTTGTTCGCCTTCGCGACGCTATTCGCTCAGTTTCGCCAAACTACGACTATATTATAATTGATTCACCCCCATCTCTTTCTTTGCTCACGGTGAACGGCATGATTGCTTCAAACTATTTATTGCTTCCGGTTCAGACTGAGTTCTACGCCCTAGAAGGCGTAGCGCAACTACTAGAATCCATGAAGCTTATCATGAAACAGGCCAACCCAGATTTGCAGCTTCTGGGCGTAGTTGCCACTATGTACGATAAACGCACTTCGCTGTCGGCGCAGGTTTACAACGAAATCAAAAAATACTTTAAGACTCTGACATTTAAGACCACCATCCCACGCAACGTCCGTGTTGCCGAAGCTCCTTCTCACGGTGTCCCAGTTGGTGCTTACGATAAGTTTAGTAAAGGCGCAAAAGCCTACAAAGAATTAGCAAAAGAAATAGAGGAGAGAACAAAATGAAAGGATTAGGCCGCAGTTTTGAAAGTTTAATTCCTACCGAACTCATTGACGACGAATTTGATCCTACCGCATCCGAAGACAAAAAGGAAAGTAAGCTAAGAGAATTAAACATTGATGACATCGTTCGCGATGAAGAGCAACCAAGACGTGATTTTGACCAGGAAGCCTTAAATGCTTTGGCAGCTTCCATCAGAGAGCACGGTGTCTTGCAACCAATTGTCGTAACTAGAGAAGACGGCAAATACAAAATCGTTGCCGGTGAACGAAGGTGGCGAGCCAGTAAAATCGCCGGTCTTACCAAGATTCCAGCCATCATCCGCACACTTGATTCGCAAAACCGTCTTGAGCTCTCCATTATCGAAAACGCCCAGCGTGAAGACTTAAATGCTATCGAATTAGCTACCGCCTACGCCAAACTCAAATCTCAGTTTAATCTAAGTGATGAAGATATCGCCGCCAAAGTTGGCAAATCAGAAGCCACCATCCAAAACACCATGCGTCTTTTAACTCTGCCAGATGAAGTCAAAAAAATCATGGTCAAAGAAAAGCTCACAGAAGGTGTGATGCGCCCACTTGTCTCTAGAGACGAAGCTTCCATCAAAAAAGTTTTGCCAAAAATTATCGAAGAAGGCTGGACCGCCCGCAAAGTTGAACGTTATTTTGCCGAGCACAAAAAACGCTCCAGCGCTGCCGCCATTAAGCGCGGCGAGCACATCAAAGACGAGAATGCTCTGACTGCTAAGTATAATACGCTGGCCGTTATTCAAGGCCGCTCACTCATTTTTAAATGCAAAAGCGAAGCCGACTTAAAAGAGCTTATCAAAAAGCTACTCTAGTTTTTCATTATAAGATTATCGAATAATAGTATAATAGTAATATGGCAGATTCTGTTCGTATAAAAAGAGCTATTCAAATTGCCGAAAAGGCCCACGAAGGACAATTTCGCAAAACCGGTGAACCATACATTGTCCATCCCTTAGCTGTCAAAAAAATCCTTGAAGAATGGGGAATGGATGAAGATACTATTATTGCTGGCATTCTTCATGATACCGTAGAAGATACCAAGTTAACTCTAGAAGACATCAAACAAGAATTCGGCGAGCCAGTTGCTTTTTTAGTGGACGGCGTTACTAAGCTTTCTACTGCCCGCAACGGTATGCGTGATATTGATACTTATCTACCCACCACCAAAGACAATTTTCTCCGACTTATGATAGCTCTTGGCGACGACATTAGAGTCCTTATTATTAAACTCGCCGACCGCCTGCATAACCTGCGCACACTTTCTGCTCTTCCACCCGACAAACAGAAAAAAATCGCCAAAGAAACTCTCGAAGTCTTCGCTCCGCTCGCTGATCGATTAAATATGGGGAGACTCCGTGTCGAAATGGCCGACATAGCCTTTAAATATGTTGATCCAAAACGTTACAAAGAGCTCAAAACCTTAATTGAAAAATACAATAAATCCGCCGAGCAGTCACTAAAAAAGATTGAAGCAGAGGTTAGCACCGCCCTAAAAAAAGAAAAAATCAATTTCGAAATCTCTGGTCGCGTGAAGTCAGTTTATTCACTTCACAAAAAACTTGCCAAACACAATCAGAATATCAACGAAGTCTATGATCTCACCGCTCTACGCGTCATTGTTGACGATATTACAGATTGCTACTTAACTTTAGGCATCATCCATTCTTTGTACACCCCTATGAATGGCCGTATCAAGGATTATATTGCAATGCCAAAACAAAATGGCTATCAATCTTTGCACACCACCGTCATCACCAAAGACAAACGTGTTGTTGAATTCCAGATTCGCACCAAAGAAATGCACGAATACGCCGAGCGTGGTCTCGCTGCCAGCTTTTACTACAACGAGCAAAAACTGACAGAGAATTACAAAAAAGGCAAAATCGAACATCTCCCCACTAACCTTCTCTGGATAACCGAGCTTCAAATGACCGCTGCTCGTCTCCGCGAAGGGAAGAAGGTTGATTTAAAGAAACTTAAAATTAATCTCTTCGCCGATAAAATCTTCGTCTATACTCCAAAAGGCGATATCATTGATTTACCGAAAGGTGCTCTTCCGCTAGATTTTGCTTACAAACTCCATTCAGAAATTGGCGACCATGTAGTAGGTGTCAAAATCAATGGCAAGATGAGTAATCTAAACAAAAGGTTA
Organism: uncultured Candidatus Saccharibacteria bacterium; assembly: GCA_947304335.1. Classification (GTDB taxonomy): domain Bacteria; phylum Patescibacteriota; class Saccharimonadia; order Saccharimonadales; family Saccharimonadaceae; genus Nanosyncoccus. Next base: position 3,337 of record CAMZAW010000039.1, read on the forward strand.
GAGCAAGGCGATATTGTCGAAATATTGACCAGCAAAAACCAAACCCCAAAACCGTCTTGGCTTGATCGCATTATCACTCCGCATGCTCGCACCAAATTGCTTCATGCACTAAGGCCATCAACTCGCGAAAACATTCCACCAAGGAAAAAACGTAAACCCCGCAAAACGTAATAGCTAGGCAGGCTTAATTTATAGTATTACGAGAAACGTGGTATAATGGCTCTATGCCGATGTAGCTCAGTTGGTAGAGCAGCTCATTCGTAACGAGCAGGTCACAG
>CAMZAW010000040.1 GCA_947304335.1 uncultured Candidatus Saccharibacteria bacterium
TATATTGATGCTTTGGTGTATGATTACCAATTCAAAAATGACGGTGAGCGGAGCGAAATTAACCCGTATCATCGCAAAGACAACGCCAAAGAAATGACGGACAGAAAAACCATTTGTACAAATTATTTATTGGTTGGCGTGAAGACGGATCCAGAGGTTTTAAGGGAAAGATTGGCTGTTCGGGCTGAACAAATGTTTTGTACGGAACTCTACGATGAGACGCGAAAAATGGTAGAGAAATACGGCTGGGATTCGCAGGCCATGAAGAGCAATATTTACCAGTTTGTCTGGCAATATTTGAGTGGAGAAATTAGTTTGGAAAAGGCAAAAGAACTTTTTATTTATGACGATTGGCACTTAGCGAAGCGGCAGTTAACTTGGTTTAAACGAACACCGGAAATAAATTGGTTGCCGCTTGAAAAAATTTATTCATTTGTGCTAGAATATATTCAGAATGAGCAAAGAAAATAGCACACCAACTGAAAAACTATTTGGCTCGAAGACTCGGGCAAAATTATTACAACTTTTCTTTGAAAGTCCGGAGAAATCTTTTTACGTGCGCGAGATGGCACGTGTAATCGATGAACAAATTAATTCCGTTCGTCGCGAATTACTCAATTTGGAGAGCATCGATATCATTAAAAAAGAGACTTTCGACAATAAAATTTATTACTCAGCTAATAAAAAACATCCATTCAGCCATGCAATGATTGAAATCTTTGCCAAGAAGGATGGTGGCAAGCAAGAAAAAGAAGTGAGAGAAAGCATTTGGGAAACGCTTTGCCGCCCAGTTAAAAACTATCTTAGTGGTCTTGTAGTTACCAATCGCTTGCCAGGCCAAGATGGTGTTGATCTCTTGATTATCGGTGACGATCGCACCAAGAAGCTTACCCGTTGGGCTGAGGTTATCGAGAAGAAACAGGGCAAACCAATCAATTATGTGATTATGTCCCCAGAAGATTTCGTATATAGAAAGAGCGTCCGCGATAGGTTTGTGATGGACGTGATGGAAATGGAAATCACCGAAATTGTTGATCCAGAGAAAATCATAAAAGAAAGGTAAAAAATGTTTGAAATTGAAAGCAAAAATCCAGACGAAGTGACGATTATCACCAAAAAAACATCGATTACTTTTAATATTGCTGATGCCACGGTGGACGCTGGCCTGATGGTTGGCAAGATTACTGGCCCTGGCGAGTTTGAAATCGGTGACGCTACGGTGCGCGGCATTGCTACTGAGGGTGGCAAAACCATTTATGATGTAGAAATTGGCGGCGTGCATACCGGTATTGTTGGCCCAATTGAAGAAGGCCTTGATGATCTTGGCGTAGCCGACATTCTTTGTACCTCTTCGCTTAGAGCCGTGCGCGAGATTGAACCAAAATTGATTGTTTCGATGGGCAACGTCGATAGTATGGTAGCCGAGCTTAAACTTAGCGCTCGTGCCGATAAGAAACTGAAAGTAAAAGGCCTAGATAGTTTACCAACCGTTAGAGAAATCGTAGTTTTAAACTAGGAAACTTAGGGTGCAGGTAGCAGAATTCATCATCGTCATCGTAGTCATTGTGATTTCGGTGGTTTTGCATGAGCTTTCCCATGGGGTAGTAGCTTACTTTTTGGGCGATAGAACCGCCAAGGAAGCTGGGCGGCTAAGCCTTAACCCTTTGAAACATATCGACCCATTTATGTCTATTTTGGTGCCAGTATTATTATATGCAATGAACGCGCCAATCTTTGGTGGGGCTAAGCCAGTGCCAATTAATACTCGTAATCTTAAGGGTAGGGAATGGGGAATGGCGCTCGTGGCGGTGGCCGGGCCATTAACGAATTTTCTTTTGGCTTTGATATTCTTCTTGATTGGCCATTTTACAGGGATGATTTATGGGCTTGACCTTACAGGGTTCTTCTTCCAACAGATGGTGCTATCAAATCTTGGCTTTATGATTTTCAACCTGATTCCAATTCCGCCACTTGATGGCTCGAGGATTTTGTATGCTATCTCGCCAGATGTGGTGCGTGGATTTCTTTTGCAACTCGAAACCTACGGTGTATTTATCGTATATGCGTTAATCTTGGTATTTGGTAGCGCCTTTTCGAATCTGATGGCGGGTGGTGTCAACGGTATCCTGGACTTTTTCTACTGGGTCGTTGGTGTGCATGTGGTATAATTAAAGTAGCCCTATCGGCAGCATGATTTTCCTGAATAATCATGTTTTAGGGATTTCGTGGCATACACCCGTGGGTGTAGCGCATAAGATTTTACCCACCTTGTATCTATTACGGGGAAAACAGGCTGATAGGGCTTTATGATAATAATGGTGGGACATGAAACAAAGAATTCGTGTAGTTGGGATTATTAGAAACTCGGATGGGGTTTTAGTTTTGAAACGCAACCGTGGTCGCAGTGAGGCCCCGGTTTTTTGGGAGCTGCCTACCGGCAAGATTGCTTTTGGTGAGCAACCAGAGGAAGCGATGGTACGCTCTCTGGCTGAGAACGTGGGGCTTTCTACTACCTCTTTAAAACTTAAGGATGTAGTGACATTTATGGCGCTCGAAGGTTCAAGCCAGCTGAGTAATTTATATATAGTATATGAAGTGCAGGTGCCGGATGGGGCAAAACCAGACCCACACGACAGATATACGGCCTATAAATTCCTGCGTGATCCGATTGCTGCCGGCGTAAAGTTGAACGAAGCCACCATGATGGTGTTTGAGATTGAGAATGGCCATATTAGCGCCAATAAGGTTTCGCCAAGAGATACGGCAAATTCGGCTACGGTGTATGTAGATGGTGCTTCAAGAGGAAACCCAGGTCCGTCTGCTGTGGGCTATGTGGTGGTTTCCGAAACTGGCGAGATTTTGAAACGGGGTGGCGAGTTTATCGGCTTTGCTACTTCTAGAGTGGCCGAATACTATGCGCTTGAAGAGGGCATGAAGATGGCGATTGAGATGGGATTGAAGTCGGTGCGCTTTGTGACGGATAGCTTGATGGTGGCGAACCAGATGAATGGCATTTTCCAGATTAAAAACCAAGATATCTTGCCGATTTACGAAGACGTACAAAGATTACTAGAGAATTTTGAGGTAGTAGCGTTCTCGCACGTGCCAAGAGCACAGAACGCAATGGCAGATAGAGAAGCCAATTTGGCTATCGATCAGATGTTGAAAAATTAGGGATTTTTTGCTAAAATATAGGGGAGCTTGAAAGATGACCGCTTGGTTTCACCAAGAGGAAAGTCCGGGCAGCAAAGAGCACGGTAGTCGCTAACGGCGACCGTTCGCAAGAATAGGGAAAGTACCACAGAGACAATACTACCTGTTTATCAGGCAAAGGTGAAAAGAGTGAGGCAAGAGCTCACAGTGTGATGTGGCGACACGTTACAGAGGCAAACCCTACTGGCTGCAAGGAGTGCTAGATACCCTGACTCGGGGATGCACGCTCACCGCTTGAGCGCTATAGCAATGTAGCGTCTAGATAGATG
>CAMZAW010000041.1 GCA_947304335.1 uncultured Candidatus Saccharibacteria bacterium
GCTCTTTGAATTGTTATTTCTTGTACTTGTTCATGAAGACCGTGAAGTTGGCTTCCTGATATGGGAATTCCTTCTCGACGATGCGAGCGGCCCAGTTGAGTTTGACGCCATCTTTGAAAACGAGCTTGATGCTTTGAATCTTTTTGTTGAGAAGCGCAAAGTTCTTAACTGAGATTTCAGAAAAGTTTTCGTTTGGAATGAAGACAAATTTATCTACTTGTGGTGTCATTTTCTCTGGTTTGATGGTGAGTTGAACGCCGTTCGCTTTAAGAGGAACTATGCCAAAGCCTTTTTCGGTTTGGTTAACGAGCCATGCGCTGGCACCGGCAGCTTCTTTGAGCTTTTCGGATTCGTTCATGCCGCGAACCATACCACCGGCGAATGCACCGACGGCGCCGCCGAGCATACCACCAACACTGGTATCTTTCTTGGTATCTTTGAAAGCGACGAAAATACAGTTCTCGCTACCGATACAACTTACTCTTTTAAAAATTGCTGTTGCCCCCTCAATTGTCTTAAAATCCATAATGATCCTTATATTACAACTTTATAATATCACAAAAAGTGACGAATTTACTTTGTGATATAATCAAGGTGTCTCTAGCTATACTTCGGTCACTGGCATAGAGAAAAGTTAAAAGTCGTGAGTACTTGTCATTTAGGCTTGCGACCAGGAGCCAATAAATCAGGCTCGCATAAATGACTCTTTAATTAATATTTAGGAGTCTTTATGAAAAATTTTAACAACAATAATAAAACAGAACGGGTCGAAGTGATGGCGCTCTTCGGTTATGAAATGACACCTTGCCAGCCGCTTTCTTTTAAGCGGCCAGGTGATACGGAAACCGAAGTGACCGAGCTCTTACGTACGCAAATTCGCTTTGCGGGCCAAGCAGCTATCCATATCTTCGATGTTTTAGTTGGCCAAGACCGGGCGCGACTCGAGTTCAACTCGATGAACCTCACTTGGCACCTCACCACCGCTGCCTAGGTTTACATTTCTGTAAACTAAAGTAGCATTACCGTTCAAAAATAACTCCAGGTTCTTGGAGTTATTTTTTTATTAGATGAGATCTTGGTGCGGATAGACTTTTTCGTAGTCAAAGTCGGAAGTTGGCACGGTGAACGGTAGGTCGCTGTAGCCCGGCTGGCGCATGGCGTAGGCGGCTTGAAGCTCGCCAGTTTCGCCCACACATTCAAATGGTTTGATTACGCCATCCACGCCGAGAAGGCCTTTGAAGTCGTTTTCGAGTTTCGGCTCGGCGAAGAGGTCTTTGCCGTTAAATATAGCTTTTAATTCTTCTGGCGGCAAAAACGGCGAGAACAAGATGAACGAGTTGGCGCATTTAGCACATTCACCACACCAGCTGAGGGTTTCGTTGCTGGCTTGCTGGCGGTAGTTTGCGACGTTGCAGGAGCTAAACATGTGGCCGTATTTGGCAAAACATTTTTTAATGAAAAGCTCGGCAATTTTAAGCTCGCTGTAGGCACGGATTGGTGAACCGACTTTGAGGTCTGGGGAGATTTCGCGTTTCACATATTCGGCGATAGCTTGCTCGGCTGGCCAGGTCTTGGACCATTGGTGATTGACGGCGAGGTCGCCGATGTGAGCGTGGGCCTCATTTCCCTCTTGGCCGATGCTGGCGAGCACAGTATTTTTGTTCATCAAAATGGCTTGTACAAGCGCGAGGCTTTCGATGATGTAGGTAATTGGCACGTGACCGTTGAGACCACCCACGGTCTTGAGACCGTTGATGTCGACGCGGCGGCGAATTGTGGTAAGTGGTGTACCAAGTTGATCGAGCACGGCTGGGTGAGTTTCGGAAGAAGTAATATAGAGTGGGGTAAATTCCAGAGCTTTTTCATTCAACATTTCGGCTACAAGTAAAGAATCCTTGCCACCACTTTGCATAGCAACAATGCCGCGACCATCATAGTTTGGTGCCGGCAAAACTTCTCTAGTAGTAGCTTCGAAATGAGCTAGATCGTCACGCGTGAGCTGGTTCTCAAAAGCATACTGCGACAAGCCTTCTTGGTAAACTCTGTTTAAGAATTCGGCCTGGAATTCATCTAATTGGAAACCTACCGGCAACAAAACTTGTTTAGTCGGATGGGCTTTGTAATAAGACGTACCGATGAGCAGGAAGCAAAGTTTGAGAGCACGGTCTAAAACGTCTTGGTCGACATTTTTGGCCAAATTATCTCTTGAAAACTCGATTTTTTCGGAGAAATCGTACGCGCTCCTGTCGCGGTAGTTAAAGGTAGCGGTGCAAGTTTCGGCGTCAAATTCGTAGCCAACAAATTCGAAATAATTTTTAGCTTTTCTTTTTACCATACGTTGGAAAATTTCGCCACGTTCTTTGAAGTTTTTGAACATATCAAAGCTAGCAGCGCCTGGGCTAAGCATCACAATGTTGGCGCCAAGTTCTTTGGCGGCAGCGTTGGCTTTATCAAAAGCCTCTTCAAAAGTATCGGCAAGTTCTACGCGAGCCGGGTCCTGACCCTCAGCCAGAATTTGTTTAGTTTCGCCAATTAAAATGGTTTTAAGTAGATTCTTTTCATTGGCAATTACCTGGCGAACGCCTTCGAGGTTGAGATGGCGGTTTTTACCACCAGCAATCAAAATCACCCTGTCGTTTGGAAAAGCGCGCACAGCCACCTCCATGGCTGGGTAAGTCGAAGCGAAGCTATCGTCGTAATATTTAATACCATCAATTTCGGTGACATATTCAATGTGATGCGGCAAACCTTTAAAGCTGGCGACGCCGGCTTTGATTTGGTCACGATACTGCGCGATAAATTCTTCAACCGACAAATTATAATAGCAGGCAGCCGCAAGAATTGCAGCCTCGGCGTTTTCGCGGTTGTGAGCGCCTGGGATTTGGATATTGTCCAAAATTTCGTCCAATTCAGCCGTTTCGGCGTACGGATAAGTGAGGCGTTTGCCGCCAGCTTTTTCACTGATGCGCACGGAATCGGCGTTATCTTTGTAATATATACAGTAATCGTCGGCGGTTTGATGGCGGACAATGTTGGCTTTGGCATTCACATAATCTTCAAAACTGTCGTGGACATCTAGATGATCTGGCTCAATGCGGAGCACCACAGAAATATGTGGGGATTTTTCAAGGTCCCAAAGCTGGAAGCTGCTCATTTCGTAAACCACGACATCGTCTGGCTGAATCTTTGGTAAAACATCAAGTGACGGCACGCCAACGTTACCGAGAAAATGCACGGTTTTGCCGGTCGCTTTCAGAATAGCGGCAGTAAAGGAGCAGGTCGTACCCTTACCTTTGGTGCCGGTTACGCCGATGATTGGTGCTGGACAGTGCTGGAAAAAGTAGCGCGTAGCGCTGGTCCAATTATCACGTGGCTGCGGATGCAAGCTTGGCGCGCGGAAAACTAGGTCAAATTCAGAAAAATCCATGGCCGCCGCTTCTT
>CAMZAW010000042.1 GCA_947304335.1 uncultured Candidatus Saccharibacteria bacterium
TGGTGCCCATAGCGCTGGGGTAATACCTGTTCCCATTCCGAACACAGAAGTCAAGACCAGTCGCGCCGATTATACTGCAACAGCGGGAAACTAGGAAGGTGCCAAATTATGAAGAATCCACCCGAAAGGGTGGATTTTTCTAACTCTCATTTTGATATATAATTAATTCAATGAATAATCAAATCAGGCAGGAAATAGTTGACTACATTGAAGGCGTAATTTTGCCGCAATATAAAGATTTGCCTGGGCACACCAATGCTCACATCGATAAAGTTATTTCGCGTAGCCTCGCAATTGCAGACGAACATCCTGAGCTAAATCGCGAAATGGTTTATGTGATTGCAGCTTATCACGACCTTGGTCGCTTGGTGGATGATGAAACTCACAACATAGAATCCGGCAAGATGATGAGAAAAGATGAAAACTTGCGCAAGTTCTTCACGGATGAGGAAATCGAAACTATGGCAGAGGCGGTAGAGGATCACCGTGCCTCACTTGAAGGTGACCCACGTAGTATCTATGGCAAGGTCGTTTCTTCTGCGGATCGCAACATGGATATAGAAGATATGATGGCGCGCTCGTATGATTATCGTAAACATTTGTCGCCAGATATGCCGGAAGACGAAATAATTGAAGAAGCCAGAATTCATATTCGTAAAAAATTTGGGCCCGATGGTTATGGCGCGAAAAAAGTGTATTTCCCAACCGAAGAGCATTTAAAATGTTTTAAACAAGTTGATGAACTTACGCGTGATCCGCTCACTTGGCGAAAAGCCGTCAAAGAAAACAATAAAAAACGCTGGCAATAAAAAAATACCACCTTGCGGTGGTATTTTTTTTGAATTATTCTTCTTCCGATGCTTCTTCGAGAGCGGAGAGCAAAGAATCTTCAACGTTTTGTTTTTTCTTCTTTGGAGCAGATTTGACGAGTTCGATATCGATTTCGTAGCCGGTGAGCTTAGAAGCGAGGCGAACGTTTTGACCCTGCTTACCGATAGCGATGGATTGTTGGTCTTCGGTTACAGAAACTTTAGCTTTCTTGCCGCTGATTTCAACTTTAGCAACCTCGGCTGGAGAAAGAGCTTCGCGAATGTATTCGGAAATGTTGTCACTCCAGTTGATGATGTCGATTTTTTCACGTTCACCAATTTCGTTCATCACGGCTTGGACGCGAACACCACGACCACCAACGAAGGTACCAACTGGGTCGATACCAGGAACGGTAGAAGCCACAGCGATTTTGGTGCGGCGGCCAGCTTCACGAGCGATGCCTTTGATTTCCACAGAACCATTTTCGATTTCTGGAACTTCCTGGCGGAAGAGATATTCTACGAATTCAGCGTTACCACGAGAAAGAATAAGTTGGGCTCCACGATCGTTGCGTTCAATACCTTTGATGAATACTTTGATACGTGAACCAACCGAGTAGTACTCGCCTTCGATTTGTTCGGAGCGTGGCATGATACCGTTGGCCTTACCAAGATCGATACGTACGAGTTTTGGCTCAACGCGGGAAACAGTACCGGTGACTACGGTGCCAACTTTGTCTTCAAACATGTTGAGGATGGATTCGTTTTCAGCTTCGCGGAGTCTTTGTACGACAACTTGTTTTGCGGTCATAGCAGCTACGCGACCAAAGGTTTCAACTTTGAATTCTTCTTCTTTGATGTCGCCAAGTTTAGCGCCTTTACCAGCTTCCTTCAAAGGAATTTCGGTGGCAGGGTTGTAAGCAACGTCATCTTCGATAACTTCGCGCATTACATAAACGTCAGCTTCACCAGTCTTGGTGTTCAAAGTGGCGCGCACGTTCATATCGCGGTCACCATTATCTTTGCGCCAAGCCGCAGCGATAGCTTGTTCAATCACATCGAGCACGGTTTCTTTTGGCAAATTTTTTTCTTCGGCAATAATTTCAACCATTGCAGCCATTTGCTTGAGGTCAAGATTTTCCATTTTGTCCTTTCTTTAAATTAAAAACGCCGTCCCTTTTTAGGGGCCGGCCAAATTCTGTATACATTAATTATAGCACGCCGGTGATATAATGTAAAGAATGGAAATCTTTGCAACCTATTTTTTAGTTTTCATGATCTACTCGTTTGCCGGGTGGCTTCTTGAGACTGTTTTGAAATCGCTCTGGTATCGCCGCTTTATTAACCGCGGTTTTTTGATTGGCCCGTGCTGCCCGATTTATGGTGTTGGTGTGCTCGCCATTACGTTCTTGCTTGAGCAATATAAATCCGATGCGGTTGTAACTTTTTTCCTCGCCTTTATCATCATCGGCGTGCTCGAATACATTACGAGTATTATTATGGAAAAAGTTTTCCACGCGCGTTGGTGGGATTACAGCAAAAAACCATTTAATGTAGACGGCCGCATTTGTTTGCAAAACCTTTTGTATTTTGGTTTTATTTCACTCGGTGTGATTTATGTTTTTAATCCACCGATTTTTGAATTTATCAAAAATCTTGGTGACGCAAAAATTTGGATCAGCATTGTGCTCGCTATCATCTTTGTTGCCGACATTGCGATTTCTACTACGGTGCTTGCCGGCATTAGCCGCGAAGGCCGTAATTTAAATAAAGACAACACTGAAGAAATGGCGAACAAAGTTCGACAAACCTTGAAGGAGCGCAACTGGAGCTATCGCCGTATTTTGACCGCCTTCCCAGACATGCGTCATATCATCAAAAAGCAAAAAGAAAAAATCAAGAAGCTTCGCAAAAAATCTAAGTAAGTTGCGGACACTGTTCAAGCAGTTTTTTGATGGTTTCAGCCTGGACGTTCCAGTAAGCTTTCCAGTTATCTTCTTCCGTAAACTCGGAATCATATTTCCATTCGCCATCAATCAAAACTTTAAAGATTGGAGAGAAACAAAAACCTGGTACCCGAATTGGCGAAGGCGTATCCACAATTTTGGTTTTATCAGTGCCGGTAGTGGCAGTGCCAGACACTACTTTAGTTTCGCCATTTTCGTGCCATGCAAGAGCATAGCCCCAAATAAAACCACATTTGATTTCGCCACCATACTTGTGTGCTAGTTCGGAAAAAACCTTTACGCCGAGTTCGTCTGAATACTCGCCGCCACTACGACTCGCTACAAAAGCTTTGTTGTGATTTCTTGGATTGTCCTCATCGCTCACACCCACAAAAACATTTGTATCGTCGCGTGCCAAAATCGGCAAACCATCATATTGTTTGGCATAGCTCAGGGCCTTTTCGGTCGCAATTTCTTCGGCCGTGGGCTGCGTTTCTTCAGGTTCCTCAAGCTTTAAATTCAAGTCCGCAAAAGACAGGCCCTCGTAGCCCAGCTTCGCCAAAA
>CAMZAW010000043.1 GCA_947304335.1 uncultured Candidatus Saccharibacteria bacterium
AGCACATGGGGTGTGCGAAGGCTTCGGTCTTTGCCACTCCACCATTTTTTTATCTAGATTTTTATTCCAAAGAAAGAATGAACCAGATCGTCCTTAGCGGGATACTTCACCTTCTGAAGCGTCTCGCGGAGGGCTTTTTTGTCGAAATCGACAAAGACTTTTTGGATATCGACGCGGTTATCCGTGACGGTAAGGATAGTATAGGGGACACGTTTGCCAGATACGCAACCGCTGGTGCCAACATCGATGACTTTTTTATGGCGCGTAATCACTTTGGAGGGGAAGTGCATATGCCCAACAAAAGTCACTTCGGCATCAAGGTTGCGAACAATATCCTTGATCTCGCTGCTAGCGAGGACGTTTAGCTCGTCGAAAGGATAAGGGTCTTTTGGGTCTGGATTGAAGAGGAAATGCTGAAAAGCGAAGCTGTGGCCATTGATGCGTTTGGTGATTTGGAGCGGAAGGCTCTTGATAAACCTTAGGTGTTCGCGGCTGAGCTGCTTACGCATCCAGGCTTCATGGCGTTTCTTAGCTCTATCTTTGAAGTGGTCGATTTTCTGGCCTTTGGTCATATAGAGTTCGTGATTGCCGATAACCATCTGGACCTTGCTGGCCATAATCAGGTCAAGACATTCGCGTGGAGATGGGCCGATGCCAACAATATCGCCTAGGCAGATAGTCGTCTTGATACCGCGTTTTTTGATATCAGAAAGGATAGAAACTAGGGCAGGGTAGTTTCCGTGAATGTCTGAAAATATTGCAATAGTGCGTTTCATGCAGATTCAATTATAACAGATAGTGTTCGGTTATTATGACATATTTTTATGCAAAAGCATATTGACAAAACGGAAGCATTATGATAAAATAAGCACAAGCAACCTGAAAAAGGGTGGCATTTATTATTTATTTGGTGGGCAGAAACGGAGTCAGAAATGGCTGGAACGAAAGCTGGCGGTCGTAAGGCTGCTTCTACTAACAAAACCAAGTACGGTAAAGATTTCTACGCAGAAATCGGCCGCAAAGGTGGCAAGAATGGTCATACTGGTGGTTTCGCTGCTAACCCGGAGCTTGCGAAGATTGCAGGCGCGAAGGGTGGTCGCATCTCCAAACGCGGTAAAGCCAAGAAAAACGCTTAATAAAGCCTAACGGCCTCAAAAGGAGAACACATTTCTCCTTTTGGTAACCTCATTGGTAATGTCAAAAAAGTCACGCACATGTCGCGACTTTTTTGATGTTTTTAAAACTTTATATTTTTTCGTTTCCAAGAGGCGCCACAGAGAGGGCAGTGGTAGTTGCCGCGGTCATCCTGATAGCCAGAGAGTTGGCAGGTTTTACAGAGAGAAGCCTGATGAAGAAAGTCGCGGTAGCTATCGAGGCGATCTTCAGCAAAATCTTCGTCGTATTCTATCTTGTAATGCTCGCATAATTCGCGCGCTTTTGCCCAGGCTTTAGCCTCAATCTCGAGTAGTTCAATATCAGTAGAATAATCTGTTTCGCCGATGAGATAATGGCCGAGCTCGTGAAGGAGAAGGAGTTCCGGGTATTCGTAGGGCTCGTCGGAATAATAGAGGTGATTTGGCGGCGTGAATTGAAAACGCTCGCCCAACTCTATCTCTAGCTCTGGGTGATCGCTAGCAATCTTTGAGATGAGATTTTGCATAGAGGTAGCAACCTTGAATTACGGAGAATTGGCCGTAGCGGGCCTTGATAAGAGCAGGCATCTGGACGTTCTTTGGGAGCTCGCGGCTGAGCTTCTTGCGAAGCTGGCGACGGTAACGGGAGAGGGCTAAGCCAAGTGGGCCACCGAAGATAATGCGGTCTGGCTTGATGCTGGCGGTAAGGGATGCGAGGCCAAGTAGCATACGGTCAGTAATGTCATCCCAGCTGGCGCGGTCGTTAATCTCAGAGACGAGCTTGCCGTATTTCTGGTTAACAGCGCTAGCGGCGGCGAAATCTTCCCATTCTTTCTTCTGGCCATGGTAGGTATAGAGGTTGTGACCAGGCTCAAAATCCTGGTATTTCTTGAGGATTTTGCCATCGGATACTACGCCACCACCGATGCCGGTGCTGAAGGTGAAATAGAGGTTTTTCTCGGGGTTTTTGCGAGCTTCGCCGAGGGCGCCGAGGTTGGCGTCATTCTCAACAAAGACCGGTTTGCCAAAGTCCTTGTTCAACTTTTTAGCAATGTCGAAATTCTTCCAGGGGAGGTTAGCGAGTTTCGGGCACTTATTGTCCTTCACGACCCCTGGCATTGCGACGCCGAAAGCAACGGTTTCGTTGGCGACAAAATTGATACGGATTTGAGAAATAAGGTGTTCGTAGAAAAGTTTTTGATCTGGGATGGTCTCAAATTTGACCGAGTGTAAGATTTTACCTCTGTGGTTTACGAGGGCAATGATAGTTTTGGTTCCACCGATATCGATACAGAGATACATATCCTTATTATACACCTTGCTAAAAGGGGGAAAGTGTGGTATAATATGCTTAAGTTTAGAGTTATTGGAGTTACAGATGTTTAATGAACAAAAATACAGGCGTTGGGCATGGGGCGCATTGATTGGTTTAGCGGTAATCATTGTGATTGCCGGTATTGTCATGGCAACTACGGCTTCTTCGCCAAAGCCGAATACAACAGAGGTGGCACAGACTAATACGGAAGCAGTAAATGGAGGAGAAGATGAGAAAGCTACCGAAGACACAAAAACAGATGATTCGACTAAGAAAGATGATCAGAAAACAGAGACGCAGCCTCAAGCTACCACGCAGCCTACAACGGATTCGTCTAGCCAGAAGCAGAGCGACTCTGGAAGCGTAAACAACAATACGAACAAGATCCCAAAGACTGGTCCAGAAGAATACATTTTGCCTATTTTGGCACTAGCAGTAAGCGGCTACTTGTTTGCTTACAATGTGGCGTTGTTTAAGAAAAACGCTTAAACTTTACAACAGAGAGAAAATAGATTAAAATAGTGGATAGCATGAGGCTGTTCACTATTTTTTCTGTGGCCAGGAAGGATGGTGAACAGTCTCAGCGGAAGGAAAATACAATCAATGGCTACAAAAGCTAAGATTACGATGGACGAACTCCTCGCTAACGAGGA
>CAMZAW010000044.1 GCA_947304335.1 uncultured Candidatus Saccharibacteria bacterium
GTCACCACTAAAAACGTCGAAGACCTTTTTAAACTTTCCTAAATTGTGCTACAATGAGCTTATGGATAAGCCAAAGAAATCTGCGAAAAAAATTATATCAATTATTGTTTTTATAATCGGGCTCATTGCGCTCGCCGCTGGCGCCGTAGTTTTTGTACTCGACATGATGAAAAAACCAGCCGTTGAAGACGCTGAGTATTTTGTTTCAATCGGCGAATGGGTTGAAGAGGATAGCAACAACGTAATTTGGAAGTTTACCGAGATCGGCAAAGGCACTCTCACTACCAACGGTCACCTGGATGATTACGATTTCATTTGGTCGCTTGAGGGCAACAAACTCAAAATCGAGACTGCCTGGCTTTACGACCTGAACGACGAGTTTATTTATACTTTGAACCAAAAAGACAATACTTTGAAACTCGAAAGCGACGGCAAAACCGTCACCTTCGTACCAAAATCAGAACCGAAAGAAGAATAGTTAATTCAAATCAACTTCAGCGCCACAAGTGGCGTTAATGCCGAGATTCGACAAAATCACCATTTCATCATCCGGAATCATGTGCGTAGCGTGGAACTGCGCACTTTTTAGCTTGTCGAGATTATTTAAAGCCTTCTTCACAATTGGATTCGTGGTCGAGCAAATCGAAAGTGCCATCAAAACTTCATTGAGCTTGAGATAACTTTCTTTAAAGTTTGAAGTTTTGTTTTTGATTTCAAGAATCGGCTCGAGCACGGTTGGCGAAATTAAATCAACTTCATCTGGAATCTTAGTGATATGTTTAATAGCATTAATAATGGTACTAGAAACTGGGGAAAGATAGCCGGTTTTGCGGCCAGTAATATATTTGCGACCAATTTCAATTGCAGCGCTTGGCAAGTTGTTGGCAGCTTGACGTTTTTCTTCGGCTTTCTTTGCAACTTCGCGATCTTTTTCAGAAATACCAAGTTCGTTCATCAAAAGCTTGATGCGGTCTGGTACTTCTGGTTCCACCAAGCCTTTTTTAAGATCCACTACGGCGCGATAATAGCGGCGCACGATTTCGTCTTTGGCAGCTTTTTGCACGGCGGCATCATCCGTAATACAAAAGCCTACCATGTTTACACCCATGTCGGTTGGCGAAAAGTAAATGCTTTTGCCCATGATGCGAGTCAAAATCTCTTTTAGAACAGGGAAAGTTTCGAGGTCGCGGTTGTAATTGACTACGGTCTCACCATATTTTTCGAGATGAAAATAATCGATCATGTTTTTATCGTTGAGATCGGCCGTAGCGGCTTCATAGGCGATATTCACTGGGTGTTTCAAAGGCAAATTCCAAACTGGGAAAGTTTCGAACTTGGCATAGCCAGCTTTTACGCCACGCTTGCATTCGTGATAAAGCTGCGAAAGAGAAGTAGCAAGCTTGCCGGAGCATGGGCCCGGAGCAGACACCACCACCAGCTTTTTGGTGGTTTCGATATATGGATTGGCGCCGTAACCTTCGTCAGAAACAATCGTATCGACATCGGTAGGATAGCCTTTGGTGAAAGTGTGGAAGTATGGTTTGATGCTGTAGTCTTCAAGTTTTTTAGCAAAATCTTTAGCCTTTTTCTGACCATCAAACAAAGTGATCACGACAGAATTTACCGTGAGGCCTTTGCTACGTAAAAATTCAATCAAGCGCAAAACTTCGGTTTCATAGGAGATCATGTGGTCGGCGCGGATTTTACTTTTTTCAATCGCGTTAGCGTTGATACAAAGAATCACCTCTGCTTGATCTTTAAATTCTTGCAAAAGACGAATCTTGAGGTCCGGCAAAAAGCCCGGAATCGTGCGTGCCGCGTGCTGATCGTCTATTAACTTCCCACCAAATTCGATATAAAGTTTATCGAACATTTTAATACGTTCTTTGATTTTTTTGGTTTGAAGTTTTAGATACTTTTCAGCATCGAAGCATTTTTTCACCTTAACCTCCTTTTAACTCTTTAATTATAGCATAGCGAGAAAATCACAAGCCATTTTTTTGTCTTAACCAAAATCGCCAAAAACGTAAAAATATGTTATAATATATCTATGATTTATCTTGATCACGCGGCAGCCACGCCAACCTCAAAAAAGGCTCTCAGGGCTATGGAGCCGTATTTTGCGGACCAGTTTT
The DNA here is from genome assembly GCA_947304335.1 of uncultured Candidatus Saccharibacteria bacterium. Taxonomy (GTDB): domain Bacteria; phylum Patescibacteriota; class Saccharimonadia; order Saccharimonadales; family Saccharimonadaceae; genus Nanosyncoccus. The sequence continues at coordinate 2,136 of CAMZAW010000044.1, forward strand.
TTAATCCTTCCGCGCCATACATCTCCGCTAACCACGTGCGTCAAGACTACGAAGAAGCTAAGGACGAAATCGCCCACGCCATCGGCGCCAAGGGCGCAGATCTCGTGATGACTTCCGGTGCCACCGAATCAATTAATCTCGCATTCAATATTTTAGAACCAGACGCTGAAGTTTTAATTTCTGCCGTCGAACATAAATCCGTAGTGGAAGCCGCCAAAAGATTTAATTACCAAACTATTAACGTAGATAAATTTGGCCGCGTTTTAATCGATGATTTTAAGAAAAAACTAAGTAGCAAAACTCAATTTGTTTCTGTGTGTCTCGCTTCTGGCGAACTTGGCACGATTCAGCCAATTTCCGAAATTGCAGCGATTATTAAAGAAGAAGTTTTGCGCCGCAAACTAGCGGGCGAAACCACACCGCTTTATTTCCACTGCGACGCCTCACAAGGCATCGGCATTCTCGAAGCCAAAGTTGGGCGCCTAGGCGTTGATCTTCTTACCATCAACTCAGCCAAAGTCTACGGACCAAAAGGCGTTGGCGCTTTGTACGTTGGTCACAATGTTAAACTAAAACCAATGACCGTGGGCGGCGGACAGGAAATGGGTTTGCGCTCTGGTACCGAGAATGTGCCAGGCGTAATTGGTTTTGCTGTCGCCATCAAAGACGCCGAAGAGCATCTAAACGCCGAGAGAAAACGCCTTGAAAAACTTAAAACTATCTTGAAAAACGAATTAAAAGACATTCCTGGAATCATGTTTCTAGGAAATCCAAAATACCAGTTAGCAAACTTTGTGCCAATTTCCGTGCCGGGCGTAGATGCCGAACGTATCATTTTTGCCCTCGAAAACGAAGAGGTTTATCTTTCTACCGGTGCCGCCTGCTCGG
>CAMZAW010000045.1 GCA_947304335.1 uncultured Candidatus Saccharibacteria bacterium
ACTCCTTCCTCTCTGCCGCATCCTTCCAGGATACGACTCGTGTACTCATCAACGCCGCCATCAACGGCCGCGTCGACCACTTGAAGGGTCTCAAAGAGAACGTTATCATTGGCCGCAAGATTCCTGTAGGTACAGGTGTCTCACCAATCGAAACTTTGGTTGAATCTGGCGAAGAACCAACCGAAGAAGAGATCGCAGAAATCTAATGCGAAGCTAAGCAAATAAACAGCCAAATCACCTTTCCGGAGAGAGCGCTCAAGGGCGCTAGCCCAAGGTTACTCTCTCCGAAAAGGAATTTGGCTGTTTTTTGTTTATTTTCGAAAAGATTTATGATATGATAATTAAAGTAATTGACAGAGGTTCTATGCATTTCAAGACTATTTTCAAATCGTTCAAAAATAAAGATATGCTGAAACGCATATTTATTATCCTTGGCATCCTTGTGGCTTACCGCTTGCTTGCACATATTCCAGTGCCAATGGGTGATGCTTCTACTTTCAAAGAAGCCGTTTCGAACTTGCTTGAAAAGTCTGATTTCTCTAGTTTCTTGAACCTCATCTCTGGTGGTGGCCTCGCTTCATTTAGTATTATTCTTGTCGGTCTTTCACCATATATTACCGGTTCCATTATTATCCAGCTTCTTACCAAGGCTATTCCATCTCTTGAAGAACTCTCCCAAGACGGTGAAACTGGCCGCCGCAAGATTAACCAATGGACCCGTATGATTGCGGTGCCTCTTGCCATCGTACAATCAATTGCTTACATCTTTATTCTTTATCAATCCACCGTCTCGGCTAATATCGCTACAGATTTCGTGCCAACCATGAGCGACTGGGCACTCTCTGTTACAGCCATGACGGCCGGCTCTATCATCTTGATGTGGCTCGGCGAGCTCATCACTGAGCAGGGAATCGGCAACGGTGCCTCAATGATTATCTTTGCTTCTATTATTTCGCAGCTTCCTACCACCTTGGCTTCGCTGGGCACGGCACTCTTTGATACTTCAACCAGCGGCCCACTCAACCTCTTTGGCTGGCTCGAGCTTCCAGTAAACCCAGACGTATTCTGGATTCTCCTCGGCTTTGCGATTGCACTCGTGGTGGTGATTTACTTCCTGGTGAAGCTCAACGAGGCACAGCGTATCATTACGATTAACTACGCCAAGCGTGTGCACGGTAACTCGTCTTATGGCGGCATTAAGTCAATCCTGCCTATCAAATTAATCGCAGCAGGCGTGATCCCAGTGATCTTTGCTACGGCTTTCTTGTCGTTGCCAGCCCTCGTTGGCCAAGTGATTACCACCATTAATCCAGACAACCAACTCGGTTCCACTTTGACGTCGGTATTCACCGCACCATCTGCCAATAACTTCCAAACGATTTATCCAGATGGTATCACCCCACAATGGTTTATTTACCCAACCATTTACTTCATCTTGGTATTTACGTTTACCTATTTCTACACGTCAATCATCTTTAACACTAAAGAAATTGCCGATAACTTGCAAAAACAAGGTGGCTTTATTGAAGGTGTACGCCCAGGCATCACCACGGCCAACTACCTCAGCAAAGTCGTGAACCGCCTCAACCTCTTTGGCGCCTTGGCACTTGGTTTAATCGCGATGTTGCCGTTCATTACTGATTACATCTTCATTGTAATCTCCGGCGCGCCAATTGGCCTTTCAATCTCTGGTACTGGTCTTCTTATCGTAGTGACGGTGGCACTCGAGAACCTCCGCTCGCTCGATTCTCGTGCACTAATGGTAACCTACGACGATTACAACAATGACGAGCCTGAAGATAAATAACTGGAAAAAATACATCCCATATGCAATTTGGGGCATCATTGCACTACTGCTTTTGATTTTCATCATTAAGGTCTCGGTTTTTGAAGCCAACTACTATGGCGAAAAACAAAGCTCTGAGCGCGCCACGACCGAAAGCGCCAGCGCCACTGAGCGCGAAGTCGAGGAGGTCGACGAAACCGAAATCACCCCCACAGAAATCGTAGAATATACGGTCCCAGGCGATCAGCCACGTTATTTATCAATTCCAAAGCTTAATATCACGAATGCGCGCGTTATTGCGGTCTGGGTTAAGTCTAACGGCGAGTTAGGCACGCCAAAAAGCATCTACGATGTGGGTTGGTATGGCAATTCTGGCAAGCCAGGCCAGGGCAAAACCTTACTTCTAGACGGCCACAACGGCGGTCCAACCAAAATTGGCGTGTTCAAGTATCTTCCAAGCCTTGCAATTGGTGAAAGCATTATTGTTGGACGTGGTGATGGTACCAAATTCACCTATAAAGTGGTTGAAAACAAGACCGTTCCACTCAGTGAAGCTGATGCCTATATGAGAACTGCGCAGCAATCTCCAGAGGAAGGCAAAGAATCCCTAACGATCATCACTTGCACAGGCGAATGGTCAGACCAGCAAAAAACCTATCTTTCCCGCCAATTTGTAAGAGCCGTTCTTATAGAAGAGTAAACCCAATATTTTCGAGGTGGGCACACAAAGGTTTTGCAAAGAGCAAAAATACTATTTTTGGGGTAGTTCGGAGCCTGGCAAGGCGAGAATTTAGCGCGCCTCGCCCGTGGCGACGGGCCGAGGCGACGCGACCCCAAAAATAGGTATTTTTACTCTTTACAACTGAGCCTTTATGTGCTACACTTGAAAGGTAATTTATGGCTAGTCAAAAAGAAGTGATTAAACTCACGGGTAAAGTCGTTGAGGCTTTGCCTAATACCCAATTTCGGGTTGAACTCGAGAATGGTCATATTATTGTTGCCCATATGAGCGGTAAAATGCGAAAGAATTATATTCGTCTCGTTCCGGGTGACAGAGTCGAGGTTGAGTTAACCCCTTACGATCTTACAAAGGGCAGAATCAGCTTTCGTCTCAAAGATTAATATTAACTGTTGTTATTTTGTGCAACATGTATTGCGCGCGTTGTAAAAAATACAACATAACAGGAAAGGATATTTTGACACTATGAAAGTACGTGCAAGTGTTAAAAAAATC
>CAMZAW010000046.1 GCA_947304335.1 uncultured Candidatus Saccharibacteria bacterium
TTTCGTGGATTTGCTGATTTTCGAGGAGATTGTCCTGTTTTTCGTAGGCGATTTTGATTTCCGGATGGCTTTTTAAATACGGCAAGAGCGGCATGAAGTACTTGGTTTTATAGGAAATAATTGCGATGTTTGATTGTTTCACGCCGGATTTAATGAGGTTTGCGATTTGGTCGCTGACCCAGGCGTATTCGGCATCGGATGAAATAAACTCATGGCGCGAAATTCCAGACTCTGGCAATGATTTGTTGACGGCCGTCAGCTTTTTATCCTCAAAACGGTCGTCGGTTTGGTTGACGACGTCGTGAGAAAAATCGAGGATTTCCTGGGTGCTGCGGTAGTTTTCGACCAGTGGAATAACTTTGGCATCGAAATGGTCCTTAAATACCGTGAGGTTGGTGGCGGAAGCGCCCTGGAACTCGTAGATAGCTTGGTCGTCATCGCCCACAGCCATAATGAGTGGCTTTTCGTAGTCGGTGAGCTGCTTGATAATCTCGAATTGTGATGGGTTGGTATCCTGGAACTCGTCGAGTAAGATGAATTGATATTTTTCTTGTAGAGTCATGCGGAAGCCAGCGTCATCTTTTAACACCTTTACCGCTTCTTCGATCATGTCTTCAAAATCGTAGAGGCCGTTGTCTCTTAGATAGGCGTCGTACTTTTCGACGATACTAGCGAGACTGAGAAGCTTTTTGTTAGCGATGCGGTCTTTCAGACGATAATTTCCTTTTTCGTCTTTCTCAAAGTAAGTATCTTTCCAATCTGAAAGTGGGCGGATCTTTTTGGTTTCTAAGGCCTCGGCCATGGCGGCGTTGAGGTCGGCAGCGAGAGATTTGATTGAACGGTCGATGGTCTTTAAAATTGGTGGGACATTGTCGTAGCTTTTTAAAATTTCGTGGATTGGGGCGTAGGCACCACTCATAGACTCTTCATATTTGCGAGGCACAATGTTTTTTAGAAGTGGCGAAATGGCTTCACTTAAGACTTTGGAGTCTTCAATGTTTTGCTCGGCAATTACTTTGAGGTCGGTGCTGGTGAGGCGGGCGGCTTTTGCGGCCGAAACGGCGTCGATAATATCTTTGACACTGTCGCCACGCAGGATGTCGGTGCCTTTTAATTTACTCTGAATTTCTTTAATAATCTTAAATTGGGTAACCTCGTCGATGGCGGCATCGAGTTTGCGGTTGTAATCTTCGGAATAGTTTTTGTAGTAGGCTAGAATTTCGGAGCCGAAGGCGTGGTAGGTGCTGATATTGACCTTGCCGGTGGCTACTGGGCCGACGATGCTTTTTAAGCGCTCACGCATGTTGCTGGTGCCGGATTCGGTAAAGGTGAGACACAAAATATTTTCCGGATTAACATCGGTATTCTGCAAAATATAAGCAACTTTTTCAGACAACAGCTGAGTTTTGCCGGTGCCAGGACCAGCGAGCACAAGTAGTGGGCCGTCTAGGTATTCGACGGCAGCGAGTTGGTTTTGATTTAAACCCACGTAAAATTCCTGTTTATTCTATAGATAAAATTTTACCAGTTGGGTACTCGAGATGCAAGATGCGCTGGTTGCGGGAGCCGCGGAATTTGAGGGATAGATCGCGCTCGGCGAGGATAAAGCGGCCATCAATGAGGGCGTCGAGGGATTTCAAGAATTCCCATGCGGCGCCACCAAAATCTTTGATTTCTTCGTAGGTAAAGCCAGAGAAGCTCCAGACGTTCCAGCCGAGTTCGTTGCGGCAGAAATCGGCGATTTCTTTGCAGGCTTCTGGCTGGACGAATGGTTCGCCACCACAGAAGGTGATGCCGGTTTGGCCCTTCATGGCGCGTAGTTCTTCTTTGACTTCTTCGATGTCTACGAGCTTGCCGCCGTTAAAGTCCCAGGTTTCTGGATTTTGGCAGCCAAAACAATGATTTGGGCAACCTTGCGTCCAGAGGACGGCGCGGAGGCCGTCCCCATTGACGATGCTATCGCGTTCTAGTGGACCAGATAGGCGGATTTGCATTTTATTCTTTTCCTACAGCTTTTTTAGCGGTTTTCTTAGCAGCTTCGCGGGCACACTTTTCGTCTTTGCTATATACGCCGGCGACGTTGTGTTTGACACGGGCTTTTTCTTCAGCTTTTTTAGCGTCGTTCCAGCGATCGAGAGAACCTACGAGGTAGCCGGTGATGCGGCGGAGGCGCTCAAATGGCATATCGCCTTCTTTGCGGCCACAGGATGGGCAGGTATCGCCAGAGATGATGCCGGAGAAGCCACAGACTGGATCGCGGTCTACTGGGTGGTTGACGGAACCGTAACCAATACCACAGTCGTGCATTTTGCGAATGACGGCTTCAAAGGCGTCGATGTTTTGGGATGGGTCGCCATCGAGCTCGATGTAGGTAATGTGACCAGCGTTACAGAGGTTGTGATACGGAGCCTCAATCTCGATTTTCTCAAAGGCAGAGATTGGATAGTAGACTGGTACGTGGAATGAGTTGGTGTAGAATTCCCTGTCGGTGACACCTTTGATTTTGCCGTATTCTTTGCGGTCGATCTTGGTGAAGCGGCCAGCAATACCTTCGGCTGGGGTGGCAAGAAGCGAGAAGTTCAAGTGATATTTCTTGCAGAACTCATCACATTTTTCACGCATGTGGGTGACGATATCAAGGCCAAGCTCGCGGGCGTCGGCGTCTTCACCGTGATGTTTGCCAACCATGGCAACGAGGGTTTCGGCGAGGCCGATGAAGCCGATGGAAAGCGTACCGTGTTTGATGACATCGCGAAGAGTGTCGTTTGGCCCAAGCTTTTCAGAGCCGAACCAGTTGCCTTGACCCATGAGGAATGGGAAGTTGCGGACGTGTTGGCTGGCTT